>NZ_ML122542.1:0-365599 GCF_003844195.1 Rummeliibacillus sp. TYF005 | reverse complement strand
TTGTATTGAATTTCATTTACACAACTAAAAAACGCAAGTTTTTCAGTGCCCTCGCAAAGACAAAAGGGATTTTTCCTGTCGGGGCTTTCAGCTCAAGCTATTCCCGCAGGACATTGAATTGGCTTCCTCGAAATTACACCGCACGAAGAAAATGTGAATACATTTTCGAGGATCGCCATCCTCCACTTCACACACCATTCTTAATGATAATCATAAATGCAGAATCGTATTTTTTCAAAGAAAGAAATACTATTAATGAAATTAGTTTTATTAAATTCAATTGTTCGGACCTAGAAAGGATCAACTTTGTTCTGTCCCATCCTCTTTTTCTTCTTCGAAACCGTTATGATTTCTTAGCAATAATGTCTTAAAATACTAAAGGGAAATTGCATAACGCAATTCCCCTCTTTTACATTGATGAAACAAAATTAATAGTAGCTTAATTTACAGATGTTCTGCTTTTAGCTTTTCTAGTTCTTTTTCAGAACAGTAAACAAAATGATTTGGTCGTACCTCGTGCATTTTTACTTCTTCACCTGGTTGATAATGATGTATATTCGGGTCATATGATTTACGCACGCGAGTTCTTTCATAATTAGGGTCTGGAAGCGGTATAGCAGAAAGTAAAGATTGTGTATATGGATGCATAGCATGTGCATACAAATCATCCGCAGGAGCTAACTCTACTAACTTACCAAAATACATTACACCAATACGGTCAGAAATGTATTTAACCATCGACAAATCATGTGCGATAAATAAGTAAGTCAATCCTTTTTCTTCTTGTAGTTCTTTTAATAAATTGACAACTTGCGCTTGAATGGATACATCTAAAGCTGAAATTGGTTCATCTGCAATGATAAACTCTGGTTCAACAGCTAGTGCTCTTGCAATCCCTAAACGTTGGCGTTGACCACCTGAAAATTCGTGTGGATAGCGATTAGCATGTTCTTTGTTCAAACCTACAGTTTCAAGTAGCTCATATACACGTTTTTTTCGTTCACTATCATTTTTGACCAAGCCATGAATATCTAAGCCTTCTGCAATAATATCCATTACTTTCATACGTGGATTTAATGAAGCGTATGGATCTTGGAAAATCATTTGCATTTTACGATTAAATTCTTTTAATTCTTTTTTTGACTTTTTACCGTGAACATTTACACCATCGTATAGTACTTCGCCATCTGTTGCGTCATATAAACGGATAATTGTCCGACCTGTAGTTGATTTACCACAACCTGACTCACCAACTAAACCTAGTGTCTCTCCTTTATATATATCAAATGAAACGTCATCTATTGCCTTCACTTCATTTGCTTTACCTGGATTGAAGTATTGTTTTAAATGTTTAATCTCTAATAGTTTTTTGTCAGATTTCATTTGTTTGTACCCCCAATCGTACCTGTATAGTAACGGCTACCTGGGAATTGTTTCATACGTTCAACAATGGTCGCTGGTGGCTCTACTTGTGGAGCATCTGGATGCAGTAACCAAGTAGCTGCGTAATGTGTATCACTTACTTTGAAGAATGGTGGGTTTTCTTCTAGATCAATTTGCATCGCATATTCACTACGTAACGCAAATGCATCTCCCTTTGGAGGAGACAATAGGTCTGGTGGCGTACCAGGAATTGCATACAATTTTTCATCTTTAATATCTAATGAAGGCATAGAACTTAAAAGTCCCCATGTGTATGGATGTTGTGGATTGTAGAATATTTCATCAACCGTCCCGATTTCTACAATTTTACCACCATACATTACAGCTACACGATCAGCTACATTTGCGACAACACCAAGATCATGTGTGATGAAAATGATAGATGTATTGATTTTCTTTTGTAAGGATTTCATCAGTTCAAGAATTTGTGCTTGAATGGTTACATCCAATGCTGTTGTTGGTTCATCCGCAATTAGTATATGTGGATTACAAGCCAGTGCAATCGCAATTACAATACGTTGACGTTGACCACCAGAAAATTGGTGTGGGTATTGTTTTATACGAAGTTCAGGTTTAGGCATCCCAACTAACTGTAACAACTCTATAGCCTTTTTCTTTGCTTCATCTTTTGAGACGTTTTGGTGTTTCAGTATCGGCTCCATAATTTGTTTACCAATTGTCATCGTTGGGTTTAAAGATGTCATCGGATCTTGGAAGATCATTGAAATATCTTTACCGCGAATTTTTTGCATTTCTTTTTCGGACAATTTCAAGATATCTTTCCCGTTGAAAAGAATTTTTCCATTCTTATATTCTGTATTGTTTTCAGATAATAATCGCATAATCGCTTTTGTCGTTACGGATTTTCCCGAACCCGATTCACCAACGATTGCTAGCGTTTCACCTTTTTCTAAATCAAAATTGACACCACGGATGGCTTTCACTTCACCAGCAAATGTGTGGAAGGAAAGCTCTAAATCTTTTACTTCAAGAATTTTTTCCATCTTGCTTTCCTCCTATTAATCTTTCATTTTCGGGTCAAGCGCATCACGTAACCCATCACCAAGTAAATTGAATGCAATCATTAAAATACTTAATACCGCTGCTGGGATACCTAGCATATACGGTTGGAATTGAAGCATTTTATAACCATCATTAATGAGTGTACCAAGTGAAGCATTTGGTGCTTGTAAACCTAATCCGATGAAGCTTAAGAACGCTTCGAAGAAAATAGCAGTTGGTACTGTAAACATCGTATTAATAACAATAATCGCCATAATATTTGGCAGTAAATGTTTGAAAATAATACGGCTATTACTAGCCCCCAATGTTCTAGATGCTAGTACGAACTCTTGGTTTTTAAATTTCAGTACTTGCCCACGAACAATTCGAGACATACCGATCCAACCTGTTAAAGCAATTGCAATAATAATCGCCGTAATACCTGGTTCCATAACCATTAGCATCAAGATAACAATGATTAAATTTGGAATACCCGCTAAAATTTCAATAATTCGTTGCATAATATCGTCGACTTTACCGCCATAATAACCTGAAATACCACCGTATGCAACACCGATAATCACATCAACTAAAGCAGCTACAAAAGCGATCAAGAGTGAAATTTGTGAACCTTTCCAAACACGTGTAAATAAGTCTCGTCCAAGACTATCGGTACCGAACCAATAATTTTCTTTGACATTTTTTTGCGCATATACATCAACTTTTTTACCTGCAACCTCTGCATAGCCGTCCGCAATACCAAGTGGTGCCAGCCAAGAAATTTTGGGTGGTAAATTTGCTTTTGAAACGTTTTGATCATTGTAACCATATGAATTTAAATGTGGCCCCACTAATGCAATTATGACAATGAAAATTAAAACAATCATACTAATTACAGCGGCCTTATTTTTTCTTAAACGTAACCAGGCATCTTGCCAGAAATTCAAAGATGGTCTGGCAATTTGTTCTGCATGAGTACTGTTTACTTTTACCAGTTTAAAAGCTTCAGGTGGTAATTTATCATATTGTTGTGTCATTATTTTGTACCCCCTGCCAAACGAATTCTTGGATCAATGATTCCATATAGAATATCCACGATGAAAATAATTACAATCAATAAGAATGAATAGAACATTGTAGTACCCATAATAATTGGAAAGTCATTCATATTGATAGATTTTACGAATTGTTCCCCGATACCAGGTATCGCAAAAATTTGTTCTACAACTAATGATCCTGTAACAAGACCAGCCGCTAAAGGACCCATAACTGTAATTAATGGAATCAATGCATTTCTAAACGCATGCTTGAATGCGATTTCAAAACGACTAGCACCTTTTGCTTTCGCTAACAGAATATAATCTGAACTTAATACTTCTACCATTTCAGTTCGAACGAAACGGGCAGCTGTTGCGAGTGGTCCAATGGCAAGTGCAATTGTTGGCATGATACTTGAAGAAAAACCATTTTTCCAAAGTGCCACAGGGAGCAGTTCCCATTTAACCCCTACCCAATATTGTAAAAGAGTAGCAAATACAAATGATGGAATTGAAAGTCCGAAGATAGCGATAAGTGTACTACCATAATCCCACACTGTATTTTGCTTTAACGCGGCTATCATCCCCAAAATAATACCTATAAGTGTACCAAGTACTAATGCTTGAATACCTAATTGGAAGGATGGACCAGCGCGGTTAATAATCAACTGAGTTACGTCAGCACCTTTGAATTGGAACGATACACCAAAATCTAGTTTAACCATATTGCCTAGATATTGCAGGTATTGCTCTGGCAATGGCTTATCCAATCCATATTTTGCTTCAACCACAGCTAATTGTTCAGGAGTTAGTTTAGGTGCGGAAGAGATAGGAGAACCTGGAAGCATCTTCATTAGGAAAAAAGTAAATGATGCGATCAGGAATAATGTGATGATCATATAAATTATTCGTTTTGTTACATATTTAGCCATACTTGCACCTCCGATTATAATGCTTCTTCATAAGCATTTGATTCAAAAATAAGAATTTTCCGTTAATTTTGCTAATTTTAAAAAGAGAGTATATGGAAGCTATACTTCCATATACCCCCTATTCTATGATTCTAAACTTTGTTCATAGTATTATTCTTTACCTGCGATATAAGCCCATTTATAAGAATAATCTGCTCCAAAGTTATGAATTACTAGGTCTTTTACATAAGGTTGTTGTAATGCTATTCTTGTACGTTGATATACTGGTGCAATTGCAGCATCTGTTTCAACAACAAGTTTTTCAGCATCAGCAAGTGCTTGCCAACGTTTAGCTGGTTCATTTGCATATGTTATGTTTGCATCTTTTACTAATTTATCGTATTCCTTAGATGCATAGCTCATTTTGTTTTGTGCACTATCAGATGTCCATAAGCTGATGAATGTCAATGGATCTTGGTAGTCAGGACCCCAACCAGCAAATTGGATATCATAATCTTGTTTTGTATCTAATTCGATACGATTTTGGAATGGAACTTCTTTAAGTTTAATAGATAAACCAGGTAGATTTTTTTCTAATTGATTTTTCATGTATTCATCCATTTTTTTAGATAAATCTCCATCATCACCTAAGAATTCCAATTCAACTTTTTTCACGCCAAGTTCTTTTAAGCCTTTTTCCCATGATTCTTTTGCTGCTGTTGCATCAAATTTGTTCATGTCGCCATTAACATCACGGAAGTCTTTATTATTTTCATCAAAAGTAAAGTTTTTAGGTACTAGGTAGTTTGCTGGTTCAGAACCATTAGCTAGAACATTTTTGGTTAACTCTTCTTTGTTGAATGCTTGAGCAATTGCTTTACGGATATTCACGTTAGCAAGTGGTGTATCTGTTTTACCACCACGTTTTTGGTTTAGTTTTAAATAGAAGACTGAAGCTTCTTCTGTTTTAACTAAGTTTTTATCGTTTGCATATTGTGCAGCAAATTCACCATTAAGACCTGCACGATCTTTTTCACCTGAGTTGTAAAGGTTAACTCCTGTACCTGTTTCTTTAACAACGTCGACATTGATCGTATCAAGTTTTACGTTGTCTTTATCCCAGTAGTTTTCGTTCTTTTTGTATTTCCAAGTTAGGCCTGTACCATCCCAATCAGTAAGGACGAATGGACCATTGTATAGTATGTTATCAGAATTTTTAGCGTATTGTTTGCCTTTTTCCTTAACAAATTCTTCTTTTTGAGGTAAGAAAGTACCGAATGCCATTAATGATAAGAAGTAAGGAACTGGTTTTTCTAATGTAACTTCCAATGTTTTGTCGTCTACAGCTTTAACACCTAAAGTGTCAGGTTTTGCTTTACCTGTAGCGATTTTTTCTGCATTTTTGATGACACCGTTCATCATATATGGACCGTACTCAGAACCTGTTTTAGGATCGATTGCACGTTTCCAAGCGAATTCGAAATCATTTGCTGTTACAGCAGAACCATCAGACCATTTAGCATCACGTAATGTGAATGTATAAACAGTACCATCTTCGTTAACTTTTGGTTCACCTTCAGCGATTGCTGGTTCAGCAACGTTGTCTTTGTTTAAACGGTATAAACCTTCGTTCACATTGTTAAGAACTGTAAAACCTACAGTATCTGTTACTAATGCTGAGTCTGCAGTTGGAATTTCTGCAGTTTCCATAAGGTTCAATTCCTGTTTTGCATCTGGTTTATTTGTTTTCTCTGTGTTGTTATCAGTACCTTTAGTTTCGTCTTTATCTTTACCGCCACAAGCAGCCAAGAAGACGCTAAGTACTAATACAAGGCTTAATAGCCAGACTAGTTTACTTTTCTTCATAAAGTAATAACCCCCTTTAAAATTTTGAAAATTTGTTACATTCCTAATTATACCTAGACTTTCGAAGTTGTACATACCTTTTTTAGAAAATTCATTTGATTTCGTTTTATCAAAATAATATAAAACCCTTAAAAGCCTTTAAATATCAACACTTTTTAGAAATTATTTCAGAAATAAAAATTTTTCGTTTACAAAGAATTTTTTGATTTTTTCATAGATTCGAATTAATATATTAATAAAATGGAGGGAATTTTATTGAAAAAACAGGCATTGCCTTTTTTAATACTACAATTAGTAATACTTATAACGATATGGTTCTACTACAAAGAGATAACTTTGCTTGGCTATATCAATGTATCCTTTATATATGGTGCGTTTCTTTTATTTATCGGTTTGGCAAGTTACGTACTTTCATCAGGATTTTTCGATTTGTTTTACTCCTCTTCTCGAAAATTGATGTCTTTCAAAAAAAGAGGATCTGATATGGAGCAAATGAGAAATCCATCAGAAATTATTAGTTACAATTTTACATTTATCTTACTATTAGGATTAGAGATTATTATCTGTATGGTAATAGCGCTGATTGTATATTACCAATGATGTAGTAGAGACTTGAGTTTTGTTAGTATCTATATTATAATTTTCATCATAATATTTAGACGATGACGAAGAGTAGTACTTAAAGCTCGTGTGTTTAGAGAGTCTGTGGTTGGTGAAAACAGATCATACACTTTAAGGAATGGACTTCTGAGTTAGCTTTTCGAACCATGTTGTAGTAGTGAAGCTCGTGTTTCTCACGTTATGAGAAAGAGTGGTCGATTTTTCGACAAGCTTGGGTGGTACCGCGGATTCAAAACATCATTCGTCCCTATTAGGGATGCATGATGTTTTTTTATTCTAAGGAGGAATTATTACATGAAAAGAATTTTCTCAGGTGTTCAACCTACAGGCGTTATTACATTGGGTAACTATATTGGTGCCTTCCGTCAATTTGTCACAATGCAAGATGACTATGATTGTATCTTCAGTATTGTTGACCAACATGCAATTACAGTTCAACAAGATAGCGATGAACTAAGCAAAAACATTCGTACTTTAGCAGCAACATATCTTGCAGCAGGTATTGATCCTAATAAGTCAACATTATTTATCCAATCTGAAGTGCCCGCACATGCACAAGCTGGATGGATGCTAACTTGTACATCTTACATCGGCGAACTAGAACGTATGACTCAATTCAAAGATAAAGCAAACGGAAAAGACGCTGTTTCTGCAGGTTTACTTACTTATCCACCTTTAATGGCCGGCGATATTTTACTTTATAACACAGATATCGTTCCTGTCGGTGAAGACCAAAAGCAACATCTTGAAATTACTCGTGACTTAGCTGAACGATTCAACAAACGCTATGGTAAAACATTTAAAATTCCAGAAATTCAATTACCTAAAAACGGTGCTCGTATTAAATCATTACAAGATCCATTGAAAAAAATGAGTAAATCAGATGAAAACAAGAAAGCAACTATTCGTATTTTGGATTCAGCAAAAGATATTGAGAAAAAAGTGAAATCTGCTGTTACAGATTCTGAAGGTATTGTGAAATTTGATATTGAAAACAAACCAGGTGTATCAAACTTACTTACAATTGAAGCTTCTTTAACAGATGTATCAATTGATGACTTAGTCGCAAAATATGAAGGTCTTGGTTACGGTGCATTTAAAGCAGGTGTAGCTGAAAGTATTATCAATCACTTAACGCCAATTCAAGAACGATTTGCTGAATTGATCGAATCACCTGAACTTGACCATATCTTAGATATTGGTGCAGAAAAAGCAAATGCAATTGCTAGCGAAACAGTTTCGAAGATGGAGATTGCGATGGGCTTGGGTAGAAAAAGACGATAAGCAGTCCTATCCAAGAACCTAAGAAAATTTTAAAATCGATTGTATTCAAGATAAACTTGAATACGGTTGTCCACGTATAACCTAGTGCATGATAGTTTAAATATAAAATCATATGTGTAGTAGTTAATACGATTAACCCGTAGCAAATTAAAAAGCCAAATAATCTCATATGCATTAAATCCTTTACTATTTTTTATAGTCTATGAATGAAAGCCTTTCTCTATTCATGAGAAAGGCTTTTTAATATGATTGTTATTTTGAGTTTCTTCCTATTATATAGTTTTTAATACTTTAGTAAATTCAAGCGTTAAAGTTTGGCTATTGATATTTCATAAATATAAGTTACTATTTAAAAATATACAAAAACAACACAGGTTGATAATCCCTGTGTTGTTTCAAATTATCTAGTTAAGTTACTAGAACAGTTTAGATTTTTTTGAATAATAGTGTTGCGTTGTGACCACCAAAACCAAGAGAGTTGCTTAATACATAATTCACATCTTGTTGACGCGCTTCGTTTGGTACATAATCTAAATCGCATTCTTCATCTGGTGTTTCAATATTCATAGTCGGTGGTACAATTCCTTCTTTTATAGCTAAAACTGAAAAGATTGCTTCTACTCCACCAGCTGCTCCTAATAAATGCCCAGTCATTGATTTTGTAGAACTCATTGCTAATTTATAAGCATGTTCACCGAAAACAGATTTCACAGCTTTTGTTTCATATAAATCATTATAATAAGTACTAGTACCGTGCGCATTGATATAATCTACAACTTCAGGTGCTACTCCTGCATCATCAATTGCTTGTTGCATAGAACGTGCGGCTCCTTCACCTTCTGGAGCTGGCGCTGTTATGTGGAACGCATCCCCTGTTGCACCATAACCTACTACTTCTGCATAGATTTTTGCATTACGTGCTCTAGCATGTTCATATTCTTCTAAAATGACAATTCCTGCACCTTCACCAATGACAAAGCCATCACGATTTTTATCAAATGGACGAGAAGCAGTTTGTGGATCAGGATTTAATGATAGTGCCGTATTTGAACAAAATCCTGCTACTGCCATATTTGTAATTGGTGCTTCAGCTCCACCTGTAATCATTACATCAGCATCACCGCGCTCAATTACCTTAAATGCATCCCCAATTGAATTTGTACCTGAAGCACAGGCAGTCACAGAACATGAATTGATAGCTTTCGCTCCAAAGTGGATAGACACTTGACCTGCTGCCATGTCTGGAATCATCATTGGTACAAAGAAAGGACTTACACGACGTTGCCCTTTCTCGATGAAATTCATAAATTGTTGTTCATATGTTTCCATTCCACCAATTCCTGACCCTATCCAAACGCCAGTGCGAAGACCTAATTCTGGTGTGATTTCAAGATTCGCATCTTCGACAGCCATGATTGAAGCCGCTAAAGCAAATTGTGTAAACCGATCCATTTTGCGCGCATCTTTTCTAGGAATATACTTCTCTATATCAAAGTCTTTTACTTCAGCAGCAACGTGAACAGGGAATTTTTCTTGGTCTAGTCTTGTTAAAGGTCCGATTCCAGATTTCCCAGCTTTGATATTTTCCCAAGTTGTTGAAATGTCGTTTCCTAGTGGCGTTACTGCCCCAATTCCAGTCACTACTACTCGACGTTTAGTCATGATTATAACTCCCTCTTTTCGTTATGTTATTTACCCCATTTAATAGCTACAGCACCCCAAGTTAGGCCACCACCAAAGCCTACTAGGACGATCAAATCATCATCTTTGATCTTACCATTTTCTAACTCTTCTACTAAAGCATTGCCTATAGATGCTGAAGACGTATTTCCGTATTTTTTAATAGCTGTTGACATTTTTTCAGCTGGTAAATCTAATCTTTGTCTTGCTGATTCCATAATACGAATATTCGCTTGGTGTGGAATTAAATAATCAACGTCATTCTTTGTATAACCAGCTTTTTCAATTACATTTAAAGCTGATTGCCCCATTTGACGGACTGCGAATTTAAATACTTCACGACCATTCATAGAAATATAGTCGTTATCGTTTTGGAAAAGATATTTACCACCAGTTCCATCAGCGCCTAACTCGAATGAAAGTATTCCTCGTCCTTCAGAAACTTTCCCGACTATTGCTGCTGATGCACCGTCTCCAAACAATACAGCTGTATTACGGTCTTTCCAATCTGTTATTTTTGAGAGTTTTTCTACACCAACTACTAATACATAATCATATGCATTATTTTCAATAAATTGTTTTGCTGTTACCAAACCATATATATAGCCAGCACATGCTGCAGAGAGATCCATAGCTGCTGCATTTACTGCACCTAATTTTTCTTGAATCATACATGCAACACTAGGAAATGGACGATCCGGTGTTACAGTTGCAACTAATATTAATCCAACTTGTTCAGCAGTTATACCTGCATTTTCAATTGCGTTTTTAGCTGCTTTAAATGCTAAGTCTGATGTATTTTCGTCATCCGCAGCTATATGTCTTTCTTCTATCCCCGTACGAGTTCGAATCCACTCATCAGACGTATCCATTATTTTTTCAAGATCAAAATTTGTTACAACCTTTTCAGGAACGTATCGTCCAACTCCAATAATTCCAGCATTCATGAGGTAACGCCTCTCTTCTTTGTTATCAATTATTAGTATCTGGTCTTAATTATAGCGAATATTTTTTTAGTTTTCAACTTTTCTTATAATTTTGCCGTTTTATGTACAAGCTATTTTGAAAAGAATCTTTTAATTAAACAGTCATATATGATATGATAGAACAGGTAGAAAAGTCAGTTAGAGGTGAAACAAATGAAATATATTATGTTAGTTATTTGGTCTGCATTATTAGTTTCTACATTGAACTATGTAGTCAGCTCAATCAATAATGTACCACTAGATGGTCCTGCATTTACAAAAGGTTTATGGATTTCACTTATCATTTCTGCATTAATCCTTGTATTGGATGCAGTTATTCCATCAAAATCACCTAAAGAAGTAGGTCATCAAGAATAATGAAAATCCTGCCCATCGTGTGGCAGGATTTTTTTAGTATATAGATAATGTATATCTTTATCCTCTGGATGAAGTAAAAAATCCCGATGATTTAAACTTCATCGGGATTTTTTCTTTATAGTGTTAGCGCTTGAGATATTTATCCTTCTTTATGAATGACAACTTGATCGTCTTCCATAGATACTACTAATGTATCTCCTGCCATAGCTTCGCCCTTTAATAATTCTTGTGCAACTAATGTTTCAATATTGCGTTGTACAAAGCGACGTAGAGGTCTAGCACCGAATGCAGGATCTACTCCTTCTTTCGCAATCCATTGCATTACATCTTCTGTTACTTGTAAGTCTATTTCTTGTTCAGCAACACGTTTTTGTAACAACTTAATATATTTCTTAGCAATTTCAAAATATTGTTCATTCGTCAATGAATGGAACATGATTATATCATCTAAACGGTTTAATAGTTCTGGTTTAAAGTGTTGTTTTAATGCTGCCATGACCAAATCCTCAACCGCATGCTCACTTTCTTGCTCTTTCAAATCCATTAAATAATTAGATCCGATATTAGATGTTAGGATAATGACTGTATTTGTAAAGTTTACTGTACGTCCTTGACTATCTGTAATACGACCATCATCTAAAATTTGAAGTAAGATATTCGCTACATCTGGATGTGCTTTTTCGATTTCATCTAATAGGACGACTGAATATGGATTACGTCTGACAGCTTCTGTTAGTTGGCCACCTTCTTCGTAACCGATATAACCTGGAGGTGCTCCGACTAATCGAGATACACTATGTTTCTCCATATATTCGGACATATCAATTCGGATAAAGTGATCTTCTGAGTCGAAAAGTTGTGCTGCTAATGCTTTTGCCAATTCAGTCTTACCAACACCAGTAGGTCCTAGGAATAAGAAGGATCCAATTGGTTTGTTAGGATCTTGAATTCCAGCTCTAGCACGCCAAACAGCTTCTGTTACTAAACGTACTGCATCATCTTGACCAACTACTCGTTCATGGAGCGTATCTTTCAAATGCAATAATTTTTCACGTTCGCCTTCGACTAATTTTGTTACTGGAATGCCTGTCCATCTAGAAACGATCGATGCAATTTCTTCAGAAGTAACATCTTCTCTTAAAAGTCTTGTTTCGTTTTCACCTTGCATTGTTTTTTCTAATTGTTGCAATTCCTTTTCAAGTTCTGGAATTTTGCCGTGACGTAGTACTGCTGCTTTGTTTAAGTCATAATCATTTTCTGCGTCTTCTAATTCTCTACGATATCGGTTCAGAACTTCACGTTTTTCTTGAATTGTATGCAATGAAGATTTTTCTGATTCCCATTGTTCTTTCATCGCTTTTGATGATTCTTTCAGTTTTGCAAGTTCTTCACGTAAAGCAACCAAACGTTTTTGACTTGCATCATCCTTTTCTTTCATCAATGCTTGTTCTTCAATTTCTAATTGCATTTGTCGACGTGTTACTTCATCTAACTCTTGTGGCATAGAATCAATTTCTGTACGAATCATTGCACATGCTTCGTCGATTAAATCGATTGCTTTATCTGGTAAGAATCTTTCAGTTAAATAACGATTGGAAAGTTCAGCAGCTGCTACAATTGCTCGGTCATGAATCTTTACTGCATGGTGTAGTTCGAATCTTTCTTTTAATCCACGTAGAATTGAAATGGTATCTTCTACAGATGGTTCACGTACTAATACTTGTTGGAAACGACGTTCAAGTGCAGGATCTTTTTCGATATACATACGGTATTCATCTAAAGTTGTAGCACCGATACAATGTAGCTCACCACGCGCTAACATTGGTTTCAACATGTTGCCGGCATCCATCGCACCATCTGTTTTACCAGCTCCAACGATTGTGTGAATTTCATCGATAAATAATATAATACGACCTTCACTTTCTTTTACTTCTTTTAATACGCCTTTTAACCGTTCTTCAAATTGCCCACGATAACTTGCACCAGCAATCAATGCACTCATATCTAATTCATAAATGAGGCGGTCTTTTAATCCTTCTGGTACATCTTTTTTAACAATACGTTGTGCTAATCCTTCTACTATTGCTGTTTTACCAACACCTGGTTCACCGATTAATACAGGGTTATTCTTTGTTTTACGAGAAAGGATACGAATGACATTTCTGATTTCTTGGTCACGACCAATTACAGGATCCATCTTTCCTTTTTTAACTTCTTCTACTAAGTTTCGTCCAAATTGTTCCAATGGGCTTTTTTGTTCTTCATTGTTCATTTGCATTTGCATAAGATCCAACTCCTTTGTTTGACCTTTATTGACCTTTTGATTAATTACATTATAGTTTCGTTATTCTTAAATGTAAAGAGAAATGTTTGACCTTTTTTGACCTTTTGTCAAAGGCATTATTTACATAGTTCTTTCTTCTCTTTAGTTCCTTTGATCAATCATTTGTGCGTTAGTTAATTTCTATTCTTCATCTGATTTTATAAAACTTAAGGTTCAATTTCCTTTTCACTTACCCTACTTTTGTTACCTATACTACTACTAATACTCATACTGTTCCGAAAAATTTTCAAAAGAAATGTGACAATTTAAATGTATCGAAATAATTCAATATTCCTATGTTATAATGAAGGAAAATTAGGGAAGGTTGTAGATGATATGGTAAACTCTTACACGATAGCTCCACTTCCTGATAATATTTCAAAGATTTTTAAAGAAAATGGTTCACTTATTAAAATTTCAAAAGGTAGTCATATTTGTCTAGAAGGTGAACGTGTAAAAGATATTTTCTACGTTGTATCCGGGAAAGTGATTTTATCCAAAGAAACTGTAAGTGGTAAAGAATTGACTCTACGAATTTGTGGAAGTAATGATTGTATTGGCGAGGGAATTATTTTTAGCAAAACAGGATATTATCCACTAAGTGCTAAAGCATTGGAACCATCAACTGTCATTACCCTCGATCGGAATTTGTTTGAAATGTGTTTAAGTCAAGAGCCTACTATATTAATAGAATGCATTAAGTGGTTGCAATTGCAAAATTTAAAAACACAAACAAAAATGCGCGATTTACTTTTATACGGGAAAAAGGGAGCGCTTTACTCCACTATTATACGTTTAACTAATACTTATGGCATTTTTCAAGATTCCGGAGACATTGTCATTGATTATCCATTAACTAATTCTGACCTTGCCAACCTATGTGCCACTAGTCGAGAAGTGATTAATAGAATGTTACATGATTTGAAAAAGCAAAAGGTCATCTCATTTGATAAAAGTATTATTACAGTCCATAATTTAGAATTTTTGAAGAATGAATGCGAATGTGAAAATTGCCCATTAAGTGTTTGTCGAATAGACTAGTTTACATCTTTTATCTATACCCATCTACAATATAACTATACAAAAAGCTTGGTTCTACAATGTGTAGCAACCAAGCTTTTTGATTTTATAGAAGTAGATTTCGTTAGTACCTTTGAGCTTGCGATTTGTTTGTTGCTAAATGAGGAATTCTTAGTTTGTTTATTACAACTCGTTGTTCCCCTATGTTCAATGATGTTGTAGTTCGTTAAATTTTTTATGTTTTAATTCGAGTACGATATCGCATTCTTTTGCGATTTCTCTTTCATGCGTGATGACAATGACGCATTTACCTTGCTCGTGGGCAAGTTCTTTAAAAAGCCGAATGATTTCTAAAGAATTTTTTTCGTCTAAGTTTCCTGTTGGTTCATCAGCTACTACAAGTTTTGCTTCACAGCACATAGCTCGTACGATTGCTACGCGTTGTTGCTGACCACCTGATAGATGTTGCACGTTTTTTTGTGCCATTTCCTTAGTAATCCCCACTTTTTCTAGCATAGAGAGCGCATAATCTTTCCTATTAGTAGATTGACTATGAGTGATTTCCATTGCGGATACAATATTATCTACTGCAGACATATAAGGTAGTAAATTATACGATTGGAATACAATCGACACACATTGGTTCCGGTAATTTGTAAGGCCTATCTTTTTTAATGATTTGCCTTCATACAGTATTTCACCTGTTTTTGGAACATCTAGTCCAGCGATCAAGGATAGAAAAGTTGTCTTTCCTGACCCGCTTGAACCTAAAATACTGTATAGTTTTCCCTTTTCAAATGTCAAATTTACATTTTCATATAAAGCATCATCTATATTTTTATACCAATAGTTTACGTCTTTTACTTCTAACATCATTTCACCCTCTTATGAGATTAAGATTTTTTTAGGTTGCATACGCATAACACCGATTGATGCAATGATTACTGCTAGGAAGCTAATAGCTAATCCAAATCCACCTAGCTCAACTAATTCTTTCAATGATAAAGTAATATTCAAATCTTCAATTTGCTTTGCGTTTTCTGCACTAGATGCTCCAAAGTTTGAGAAGGATGGCGCCCCTCCACCGTTTCCGGGACCGCCTTGACCACTAGGTGCCTGTCCTCTATTTCCGCTTGGTCCTCCGTTTTGACCAGGGCCTCCTTGATTATTTGGTGAAGAAGCCGTAGTTGTTGTTTGTTGTTCTAATAGCTGTTCACCCACTATATTGCCAACAAATTTACCACTTACTCCAGAAATGACAAGCGCAATGACTAGGACTGCAAGCAATTCTGCGAAAAATTGACCAATAATTTTGGTACGCTTTTCACCAAGAGATAGTAGTACTCCAATCTCATACTTGCGTTCGCGAATCGTTAATATAACGATTAATGCGAGAATCACAGTACCTGCTACTGATACAAGAATGACAATTTTTTGTGCAAAGCTCTCGACATTTTCAAGTGGTTGAATCATTTGTTGATATACTTGGTCATTTGTACGTAAGCTGTATGTGTCCGTATCAAGACCAGCTTTTTTAGCATCTTTCACAAATGTATCCATTTTTTCTGGATCAGATAATGTATAAACAGCTGAATCTGCACTATCTTTATAGTCAGCGCCTTTAACCTTATTAGCAAATGTATAAGAAGTATAAATGGCATTATAAGGATTTAAAGCGGCATTTCTCATACTTCTTGCGTCTGCCGTTTCGGACGTTTTGTAAATACCTACAACTTTCAATTTATAAGCTGTATCTTCATCTTCGGAATCGGCAACTTTAATCGTGTCACCTACTGAAATATCGTTTGCTTCTGCTAAGTTTGTTTCGATTACTGCTTTATTAGTATTGGCGTCATCTTCAGTAATACCTACACCTTCAGTAATTTCTGCCGTTCCATTTGTGAAGTTACTTACAGTATCTGTAGCATTTGTGCCTTCAATGGTGATATCTCCCGATGACATCTTCATCATCTGCATACCCCCACCACCAGGACCTCGTTGACTACTTCCTTCCTTGTTTGAAGCGTTAGAAGAAGCATCTTCTTCCCCATCATCTGAAGAAATAGCGTCAAAAGATTTCGCATTGACGGAAGTCGATGATGAAATGTTATAAGATGAGACGTTAGTCAACTTCGCTAATGTATTCACAGTATCTAGATCAACCGGTGTGATGGAAAAGCTCCCAGGGTCAGGTCGCTCACTCTTATCAGAGGAATCATCACTACTAGATGAACTTGACTTCTTCATCGCATTCTCCATGTTGGTAGATAGCGTAACCGTTGCCCCCATACTTTTCTTGGCATTTTCTGTTGCTTTAAGCGAAGCGCTTTGTATTGTTAATCCTGCTAAAATGAATATTAATATCGCTGAAAATACAAAAGTGAGTAAAAGAGTTCTCCCTTTTTTCGCTTTTGTACTATAAAAAGCACGTTTAATAAAATTCATTTAAAAGCCTCCTATCATAGTAAATTGTAAATTTCGCATTTTTTAAACTCAGTACATTTTTCATTCTCAATCCGAGCTCGTTTTTGATTGATGTCATTAGTACTGTATCTCGTTTACAAAACTAGTATAGAAAACGAATGTATCAGGAATGTGTCAAAGAAAAAAAACACTCGATTTCTTATTAGAAATCGAGTTAATCGTTAAAGTATTAAGATTTATCATATGTATATTGTTCTAAAAAAATCAGCAAGGAATTTTCTCCTCACTGATTGATTTTGTAATTTTATCGAATGCCAAGCGCCATTTTAGCATAGCGAGACATCATATCTTTTGACCAAGGTGGATTCCATACTACATTAACATCCACATCTTTTACTTCAGGAATCTCAAATAACGCTGTGCGAATTTGATCGACGATTACCGGACCTAATGGACAACCCATAGAAGTAAGTGTCATTGTAATCATGCAAATCCCTTCATCATTTAAATCTACATCATATACTAATCCAAGGTTTACGATATCGATACCAATTTCAGGGTCAATTACATTTTCCAAGGCACCTAGAATATTCTCTTTTAAATCTGCATCCATGATGTTTCCCCTTTCTCCATGTTGTTTACTACATCATATCATTCAGCAATCGTTATGCCAAATGGTCTGCAAGCCATTTTGTTCCTGCAAGCATTCCTGCACGGGAAACTTTATGACCAGCCTTCTTATCCACAATAAATGTTAAATCCTCAGGGTGTTCTGCATAATCTTGCTGTATACTTTCATAAAATGCATAAGCAGGTGCAAATGGAACTGTATGGTCTTTTTTACCATGCCAGAACAATACAGGACGTCCAGCCATAGTTTCAGGATGTTTGCTCATATCAAAGTAGCTAATTGTTTTATACATCTTGTCTAATTCTTCTTCACTTAAAGGAATGTCAAATCCTTTTTCTTTTATTTCTGCGATTTGACCTTTCGCCAATTCAAGATAAGCCGGCGCTCCCATCATAACAGAAGCTGTTTGAATCCATGGATACACTTTTAAGCAACCCATTGTTACAATTGCACCCATAGAAGTTCCTGAAAGACCGATTTTATCGGTTTCAAGTAAGCCTCTTTCTTTCAATTGTTTATATAAATAAGCCACTTCTTCGATTGAAGTAAGGACAATCTCCCAGAAACGTAAACTTATTTGAATTTCATCTAAGTTCTCATCACGCTCACCATGTAGCAAGGCATCAGGCAATAAAACACGTACACCTCTATTTACTAACTGATATGCATAATGTAGATTATGCTCTTTTGCACTTTCAAATCCATGTAAAAAAATGACTACTGGTGATTTTGCAGTGACAGTTTCTTCATTATATATATGCAACAAAGGGATATTACCCCAAACTTCATGATCCACTTTCATCCTATTCACTCCCTTATCTCTATATTGTAATGTTATCAAAAAATAGGAACCGTTACAAAGCTTTGGTTGATAGAACATGCTTTATGTATTTAGGAAATCAAAATTTAGTATTTGCAGGTTTATAAAAAATACACACTTGAATCAATCTATTAAATCTTAATTGTAGTAACATAATAACCGACTAATTTGAGAATACGATCATTAATATTGGAAATCCTAAGACGAATTCTTCATTAAAATACTTTTGAAAAAGAGTCTATAACAAAAACACTAACATTATTATTATGCTAACATCACTAAACTTTGACGAAACACACATAGAAAGGATAAACTTTATATATATTTCCTTAAGTTGGTGGTATTTTTCCACATACTTAAGGACAAATTATATCCCCGATGAATAAGAAAAACGAAGGGAGTGTTACGAATGGTACAACCCCATTTGATTGTTTTAGATTTAGATGGTACTCTATTAACCGATGAAAAAGTGATTTCTGAGAAAACGAAGCGCACGTTATTAAAGGCAAAAGATGCAGGTCATGAAGTGATGATTGCAACTGGACGACCTTATCGTGCGAGTAAAATATATTATCATGAACTAGGTTTACATACACCAATTGTCAATTTCAATGGTGCTTTCGTTCATCATCCATTAGATCAAAATTGGCAAACTGTACACAGCCCAATCGAACTTAAAGTTGTTCAAGAGGTAGTTGAATCCTTAAATCGTGATCAGTTTGAAAACCTGGTTGCTGAAGTAATGGATGACGTATATGTCCAATACCATGATGAAAAATTACTCAATATTTTTAGTATGGGAGATCCTAGAGTTACAACAGGTGCCTTAAGAGATTATTTAAAAGACAATCCAACAAGTCTTCTAATCCAATCTAACGAAAAAAGTGTTCCTACTATTCGCAAATACTTAGCGGATACAAAAGCGGAACTCATTGATCATAGACGTTGGGGAGATCCTTTCCCAGTGATTGAAATTGTAAGACATGGTATGAACAAGGCTGTTGGTTTATCTCATGTTGCAAAAGATTTAGGCATTCCTCGTAATCGAATAATAGCATTTGGCGATGAGGATAATGATTTAGAAATGATCGATTACGCAGGTGTAGGTGTTGCCATGGGTAACGGAATCGGCCAACTGAAAAATATCGCAAATGAAATTACCAAAACAAATAATGAAGATGGAATTGCCGAAATATTAATCGATCGTCTTCGTTTATAAGAAATATAGGGGGTTGAAAAATGAAGATCTATGCAGATAGCGCTTCTGATTTACCGAAATCGTTTTACGAACAAAACAATGTCATCATATTACCACTACGAGTTCAAATGAAAGGACAAGAATATGATGACGTAATTGGTGTTGACATGCAAGATGTGTACGATACGATCCGTGCAGGGGAAATGTTAAAAACATCACAAGTCTCACCAGAACTATTCTTAAAAGAGTTCACTGCACTTGCACAATCCGGTGAAGAAGGACTTTATATTGCTTTTTCATCTCAACTTTCAGGAACATATAATACAGCAGTTATGATGGCGGAACAAGTAAAAGAAAAATATCCTGACCTTAAATTAGTTATCATAGATTCTAAATGCGCTTCAATGGGATGTGGCTTACTTGTTAAAGAAGCAGTACGCCTCCGCGAAGAAGGAGTATCCTTCGAACAAATCGTTGAAAAAATCCGTTTCAATGCTGAACATATGGAACACTTATTTACAGTAGGAGATCTAAACCACCTAGCAAAAGGCGGCCGTTTATCAAAAGCTAGTGCCTTTATCGGTAGCATATTAAGCATTAAACCCGTTCTTGATGTTGAAGACGGTAAATTAGTTCCTATTGAGAAATATCGTGGACGTAAGAAAGTTATAAACAGACTTATCGAGTTAATGGCTGAACGCGGTGATTCCCTTTCAGAACAAGTTATTGCTATTTCACATAGTGATGATTTAGAAGATGCCGAAGAGGTCAAATCACTAATCATTGAAAACTTCCATCCAAAAGCAGTTGAAATTCATTTAATAGGTTCAGTTATTGCTGCACATACTGGAACTGGAACATTCGGTATCTATTTCTTAAATAAACTACCAAAAGAATAATAGTTGTCTCAATTTAAACCCCCGATTTCAATTTTAATCGGGGGTTTTAGATTATATACTGCAATTTGTGGACAAACTTGGATAAATCTACCCTCTAAATATGACTTAAATTGCTGAGAGGGCGAATACAATTCCTTATGGAGCGAATAAAATCCATGTGGGAGCGAATATTCTCGGGTAAAGAGCGAATTATTCCTCACAGAGAGCGAATAAACCGTCCAAAATTTTATACCGCACAGCAAATTCTGATTCCAAAATATACACATCTCAAGTATTGCTATTTAAAAAAGGATATAAAAATCCCTTGATCTCTTCGATGAAATCAAGGGATTTTTCGTTATGCATTTTTACGGTTACGGCCTCTTCTTAATATAGCTACTATAAAAGCGATGAATAGGACGTAAACTAATCCTAACGCAATCATATATGGAATATTGATACCTTTTTTATCTGTTACTTGATAAAGTTCTACGAGTTCACGTTCTAATACTAAATTATATTTACCATTGTCACTTTGATGTACAATATCACTTTCGAAAAGACCACGGAGCTCTTTGTTTTGCCCAACAACAGATGAATCTAATTGATATCTTTTCGTTTTATCTGTATTGTTGACCATCACTATCCATTTTTCATCATTAGAATAACGTTCATAAACCATGAGGCCATTTTTATTTTCTAATAATTTAAATTTACCAGTACGAAGCGTTTGTGATTTATTTCGAACTGATTGGAGATCCTCAAGGTAATCCATGATGTCTTCTTTCGTTCTGAAATCCATTGCTGCATGAGTTTCTGTAGGTTTAACACCATTTTGAGCAATTTCCGTACCGTAAGTGACGATTGGTACACCAGGCATTGTCATTAAAGCCCCTAATGCTACTTTGATGCGTGTTGGTGGAAACATATTTTCTTCAGCAGCTGCATGTGTAAAACGCGCACTATTTAAATCATCTATCATTAATGCTGTCGGTTTGTTTGTTTCACCGTTTACAAATGACTTGTACGGTTCTTCTACTTTAGATGAGTCTTCATCGACATTTTTAAAAATTGATTGATACGTGCCAATCGTTTGTGGATTGTAATCTATATCAAAATCTGCATCACTTGGTTCGTTTGAAATTACATAAAGTTCTTTATCTTGTTGTTTTAAAGCTTTAATCATTTTATTGATAAATGCTGTATCTACATTTTCTAACTGTGTTAATCTGATCCCATCTACTTTATATTTTGCTATAAAGTTAGTCGCAGCATCTATTAATGCTTGTTGCACATCTGGGTTATTTGTATTCCAATTAATGCGATGATTATTAGCCACCGTATACCAATCATTATGATTTTCTTCTAGTGCCCAGGCATGGTCTTTACTTACATTATTAATCGGGAAATCGACCATTGATTTAATATCATTTTTGTGTAAATTTTTAATTAGTGATTTTAATTCTTTGCTTGTACCAAAATGTCTTTCTACTTTGCTATAATCTACTACTGCACTTCCATCATATGTAGTGGATGAAAAAACAGATCCTAAAGAAATCATGGTAAAGCCCATACTTTTAATATGTTCTATTTTTGTATCAATACCAGCAAAATCACCGCCATGAAAGGCTTTTGAATCTTTTGCATTAATATTATAATCGTTTTCCACGCTTTTATTGAAAAAACGATCGACTAGTACATCATAGATACTTTCGTTCTCAATTTGATGTGTGCTTTCTTCGGCATGTGCAATTGTCGTTGTTCCAATTGTAGACGCTAACAATGCTGATGCCACAGCCGTACTTATCCATTTTGCTACGTTCACTCTGAAGTCCTCCTCTGCAGAACTGTCCAAAGTAATTTTAACAAACCAATTCGAAACTCTCCATGCTTTCACTCAAAAAACACATAAAACAAAAACAAATTCGACAAAACTGTGAAAATCATCACCTTTTACCAAAAGTATAACCAGCCACCACTTTGTTTCAATCATATTTTGCAAATGGAAATTTCCTCAAAATAGAAAGCTCTAAAGGAAATAAAACATCCTAAAATAGAAATAAACTCATCAAAATTAGAAATAAAGAATCTTAAAAAAGTAATAAAACCTCCCAAAATAGAAATAAAGCTAGCCATTCCCCGCAAATCTTTCTTTGACTATAAAAAAACATCCCAACATAGTTAGGATGCGAAGTCTTTCTGCTATTTAATTCTTAAAAACCTGCGTGTAGAAATCCTAGTGGTAGGCGATAGCCCATGTAAACAGTGAATGCAAGAACAAGAATAAATATAATCCAAAGAACACCAGTAGATTTTTCTTTTTCTTTACGCATTAAAACAATTTCCATCATACTAATTACTAGAAGTCCACCCACTAGTTTTAAGCCATATTCCATAGCTAGATTACCAGCCATTTGTAAACTAAATACATATCCACCTGAAATAAGGATCAAAATGTAGAATACGCGTAAAATCATATGAGTAACTTTTTGACCTTTAGATCCTGCATGCATCATGGCAGATACAAGGAAAAGGATGATTGCGATTACAATCGAAGTTAAATGCAAGTGTATCATTTTTCTAAATCCTCCATATACTTTTTAATTGTCACATTTATCCTATCAAATCAGTAGTAACTATACAAATATAAGAGACCGATGGAAAGATACTTTCCATCGGTCTGTGTCAAAGTGATGGCTATATTCTAGCAAATTACTTACTCAAAGCGATTTACTAAAGTACCAATTCCTTCGATAGATACTTTGACAACGTCGCCAGATTTAAGGTATTGAGGTGGATTCATACCTAGACCTACACCAGCTGGAGTTCCAGTAAGAATCACATCGCCTGGTTCTAACGTAACTAGTCTAGAAATATCAACTATTAAATCCTCTACGGAATGCATCATATCTCTCGTTGTTCCATTTTGACGAACTTCATCATTTACTTTTGTCACAACTGTTAAATTTTGAGGATTTGGAATTTCATCTTTTGTTACTAAGTATGGTCCCATTGGGCATGAACCATCTAAACTTTTACCTAAGAAGAATTGTTTATGTTTTGATTGTAAATCACGTGCAGTAATATCATTAGCAATTGTGTAACCAAATACATAGTCAAATGCTAAATTTTTAGGAATGTTCTTGCCTTTTTTCGCAATGACAACAGCAAGTTCTCCTTCATAATCTAATTGTGAAGTCACATCAGCATGAACAGATAATGTTTGCTCATCCGCAGCGATGGCTGTTGGAGCTTTAGTGAAGACCATAATATCTTCAGGTGCGTGCTCTGAACCCATTTCTTTTGCATGCTCATCATAGTTTTTACCGATACAAATAATATTTTTAGTTGTACGTGGTATTGGTGCTAACCATTCAATTTCTTTGAAGTCGCGTTTGAATTGTGATGGATCCTCTAACTCTTGTGCTGCTCTTACTAGTTTTCGAGTTTGCTCAACAAACTCATAGCCATTTGTCATACCTTCTACAATGGTTTTTGCATAAGAAGGGAGCACTTGAAGCGATTCTTGAATTGCTAATACATCCCAAACAGCTTCTTCTTTTTTGACCTTTGGACCAAAACTTAAAATGTCGTTATAACGAAATGATAAAATTTTCATGAATATTCTGCACTCCTTCTTTTTTTACCATAATACAACATTTACACACTTTTTTCCTCTTTTTTCGGCATATATTTTCCATAAGTTATTCTTTTCCATACTGCTTCAATCGGTCCTTGCTTAAAAAATAGAAACCAAAGTGATGCAAAGACAAGTTGTATCGCATATATACCAACAGCCAAAAATGTTGCTGTATCTACTCCTACTTTACCGTAAAGGCCAAATCCAAAATGATAAAAAATTAATGTGCAAATAATAGATTGCGTTAGATACACCGTCATCGACATTCGCCCGGCTTTTGCTATAGGAGTTAATATCTTTGTTGCAAAAGGAATGCAACAGATTAAGACAATCACACTTGCATAACCAATAGCTAATATTGGGCCGCCAAAATAAGTTTGTACATAATCTAAAAAATAATTACGATTCAGTGTAAATGGTAGAGACTTCAAATAGATGCCAAGTGGTATCATTATGACTGCTAATATGCCCCATAAAATATATTTGTCTTTTGCTTTTTCAATCAATTGCCATTTGGAAGCGGCTGCTCCAATAAGCATATAAGGCAAAATAGTAAAGAGTGCCATCAACCACATAAATGGAGAAAATTGAACAGATAAATCCGATAAACGTTGGATAAATGCATCTGTCCAAGAACCTGCACCATATGCTTTTAAAGCACTTTCCATCGATTGAATATCGATAAATTGAGACGATTCCGTACTTGAAGGATCCGCGATTGACGCTAATCCTGTTAATAATGCTAAAACACCGTTAATCCCCATATAAAAGATTAAACCAATAGCCAATAAGAATCCCGGCTTTAAGCGAATGAGCGTAAGTAGTACTAATCCACAAAAAGCATAAGTCATCAGAATATCTCCCCACCAGATTAAAAAGGCATGCAATATCCCTATAACAAATAAAACAACGAGTCTCTTTATACCAAATTTATAAAACGAATCCCCTAATCGAGTAGCTTTTGCGTATTGCATCGCAAGCCCATAGCCAAAAAGCATGGAAAACAAAGGATAAAAGCTTCCTTGTACAAAAATATCCAGACCCTTTTGAAATTCCTTATCGATTGGAACTGAAAAAAATGTTTTCAAATCGATATAAGGAGCTGGTGTACTAAATGCAAACATATTCACTAGTAAAATCCCTAGTAAGCTAACACCTCTTAAAATATCTAACGTATCAATTCTTTGCTTACTAGTTGTTGGTGTACTATTCAATCCTATTTCCCCCTACAAAACAACCGACCTTTTTGCATCGAAAGCATAAATTACTTTTTCATGTATATCGATTTGTAATATTTCTTCTAACGCTTCTTTATATAATGAAAGTTGAACGTCATATCGTTTCATCATTTCTTTCCGTAAGCCGTCAATTGTTTTCATATTTGGCTGAATTCTATCTGTTTTATAATCAAGCAATATCCAATTTCCATTGTGTTCTTGAAGTAAACAGTCAACAACACCTTGCACAATTTGCGTATCACCATCACGGTCATCTAAGCTAATCGTAAATGGCATTTCTCGATATATTTTTTGAGCATCCATAAAACGACGACCAATCTCCGTTTCAAAAAAGGCAATGATTTTCGTTGCTTGTACAGCAGTTGCTTCTTCTTTCGTCAATAGTTGGCGTTCTACTAATGTAGATACAAATTGTTGAACTGCTTCTATGTTATGCAAACCAACCTGTGGTATATGTTGCATCACAGTATGCATCGCTGTTCCAATTTCTGCTGCTGTTAATGATCGCTGTTGTAAAAAAGCAGGTCTTGTCGCAACTCTTTGCTGATTCGATGCAGCTTTAGTGAACAGTTCAGGTTCTTCTTGTGCTTCTAAATGTTGAATCCTTTTTAACTCACTGACAGATGTTTTTGAACGCTTAGTAATTGCATTTTCAAAAGTATACGGAGTATCAAATCGTTTACGAATTTCAGTTAGAATTGCATCATCTACAGATTGTTCCTCTTGTAATTCCTCTTCTTCCGTTACTTCTTCAACACTTCCAGATTGAAGTTCATCGGTATCCATGACGGTTAATTTCCAATGAGATAATTCTGAATGATTTTCATCATGCCCTTCAAAATCAGGATGTCTTGCAAAAGCTGGTCCAATCCAGTCTAAATAATTCTTTGCTTTTGCTCGAAGATAGTCAGGTAGTTTCTCACCAGAGATTCGTTGTGATTCCATCCAATTCTTTTTCGTCTTTTCCCAATCTTTTACCGAACCTACTAAAAATAATTTTTCTTTCGCTCTTGTCATTGCAACATACAAGATACGCATTTCTTCTGACTTCATCTCTAATGTTTTCTTTTCAACCATTGCTAAAAACGGTAAAGATTTATATTGAAGACGTTTTTCAGGATCAATCATTTTTACTGCTAAACCAAATTCTTGGTCAAATAAATATGGTAAATGGAAATCCATTTTGTTAAATTCTCTACCAAGCCCTGCAACAAAAACATATGGGAATTCCAAACCTTTTGATGAGTGAATTGTCATAAGTCGAACGACATTTTCCTTTTCACTAATCGCACGTGCTGCTCCTAAATCATCACCACGTAATCGCATTCTCTCTACAAATCGTAAGAAACGGAACAATCCACGGAAGGATGTCTTTTCATAGGCAATTGCTCGGTCATATAATGCTCGTAGGTTAGCTTGACGTTGTTTCCCATTAGGCATTGCACCGACCATTTCATAATAATTCGTATCCATGTAAACACGCCATATTAAATCCGCTAACGAACCACGTCTAGCTAAATCACGCCAATCCTCCAATTGTAGTAAGAATCGTTGTAGCTTCTCCGCAGTGGCTGATTTTAGCCCTGCTCCCTCGTTACGAACAAATTGCTTTAACGCATCATAGAAAGCTGCTTTTGGCTCTGCTAATCGAATGCTAGCTAACTCATTTTCAGTTAACCCAACAAATGGTGCTCGTAAAACAGATGCAAAAGGAATATCTTGATATGGATTATCGATAATTTTTAATGTGTTTAACATGATCATTACTTCAAGCGCTTCAAAATACCCTGTTGAAATTTCCGCATAGAGTGGAATTCCCGCAATTTTAAACTCTTCTACCATATCAACAGACCATGTCATAGACCGCATTAAGATGACAAAATCTCTATATTCAACGGGTCTTTCTTTTTTCTCCCACGGATCATAGACAACCATATTAGAATCCATAATACGTTTTATTTCTTTTATGATAAAACGTGCTTCTTGCTGAGATTTTTTTAATTCTTCTTCCACTTGCTCTAAATCTTTTTCATCGTCTTCTTTTGATGTGTGTAAAATCACCAATTCAAGAGGCATTTTCTTTTCATCATAAGGAGCTTTTGGTTTTAAAGAAGCTGCATCATCATATTCTACTTCGCCAACTTCTTTTCCCATCACTTGTGAGAATACATAGTTTGTTCCATGAAGTACCTCTGGTCGACTGCGGAAGTTCGCGTTTAGATCAATACGTAATCCTGTATTCGTAGGATTCTCATTATAAGTTAAATATTTTTGCAAAAATAGCGTTGGTTCAGCTAAACGAAAACGATAAATAGATTGCTTTACATCTCCAACCATAAACATATTCCCATTCGATGCATCGCCACTTTTGACTAATTGCAAAATGGTTTCTTGTATACGGTTTGTATCTTGATATTCATCAACTAAAACTTCTTTAAAACGCTCACGATAGTCTATCGCTACGGAGGATGGTACTAGTTTTCCATCTACTTCATCAGCTAAAATTGATAGCGCATAATGTTCTAAATCAGAAAAATCAACTAATCCTTTTTCATTTTTTGCCTTACCATATTGCTCACTAAATTGACTCGCAAGTTCTACCAATGTTTCGATTATTGGTTTCATCAATCGAATTTCTTCTAATAGTTTTTCTGGTGAACGTTTGAAAAAGGTATTGATGGGTTCTTCAAACATTTCTTTAGCTTGTTTTCGTTTTGACTTAGCAAGTTCTAATAATTCCTCATCGCAACTTCCCTTTTTTTGAGCTTTTGCACGATCTAGTTTAACAGATTGGAAAAATTGATAAGCTTCGTTCCAACTACGCTCTACTATAAAACCTCTTGCTTCTTGAAACAGGATTAAATCCTTTTGTGCAGTTTCTCCATAAGCAAATGGGCCATCTGGTTGTAGAGAAAGTTGATGGACTTCTTCTATTAAGCCAATTGCGCCTTCAATATTGTGTAGAATTGCTTTTTTTATATGAGGTGTAATATCTAAATCATCAATCGTCGCATCATCAGCAATTGCGTATTTTTGAGGTAGTGAATGCAACCATTTAATCGGTTCTGGATTAACTCTAGACATCTCATAAAGCTTTTGAAGCAATACTTCAATGGCTTGGTCATCCCGATCAGATGTAAAACTATCTACTAGACGATAAATAGCTTCTGCATTTTCTCCGTCATACGCAGCCTCCAACACCTCTGCTAGAGTATCATCTCTTAACAAAGCTGCTTCTGTATCATCAGCAATTCTAAAGCCAGGGTCAATATCTAACATATAGGCATACTGACGAACGATATTTAAGCAAAATGAGTGCAAGGTTGAAATCTGTGCTTTATTAATCAGACTCAATTGTCTACGTAAGTGCTTGGATTGTGGGTTTTTACTTATTTCCTTTTCCAAAGCATTTGCCATTCTATGACGCATTTCAGCAGCTGATGCATTTGTAAATGTTACGACTAATAATTGGTCTACATCTATTGGATTTGTAGTTGATATTACTTTTTCAATCATACGATTGATCAAAACAGCTGTTTTACCTGATCCCGCTGCTGCTGAAACGAGTATATCTTGTCCAGATGCCCAAATAGCTTTCCATTGGGCATCTGTCCAAGTTGCATCATCTGGTTTCTTAGGAATTTGATTCATCTTGTCCACCTTCCTTACGTATTTTTTGAATAATTTCATCTGGTTTCTCTACGGAAAGTTGACGATAATGTTGTTCTGGGTCCGTTGTATCAAATTGACAGACACTCTTATATGAACAAAACTCACATGCTGTGCGCTGTTTCATTCTAAATGGGCTAATATCTGTATGTCCCTCTAAAATTTCTTCTCCAGCTTTTCGGTGTTTGTTTCGAACAAAGTGTTGCAATGTTTTCATATCATTGGGAGCAATAATAGATGATTGACTTGGTGAAGTGCTACCATCCTTTTTCATGTAAACAGGCACTACTTGAGAATGACCACTCTTCGTTGTTAATTGATCATCCATCGCTATAATAGAATCATAGTCATCCAATAATAATCCTCGCATTTTAAAATCTTTTAGTCGTTCACTTTCTGCCTCGTCTGCTGTCAAGCTTATATCTGGGCTTAACATAGGGTTATGAACATGAATATACAAAACCCCTCCAGCTTCTGCATGAATCGGGAGCCATTCGTCCGAATTCGTAATCGCAACATCTAAATACGTCAACATTTGTAGTGATAAACCATAATAGACATCATTTAAATCTAACTTATGCGGAGAAGATTTATAGTCAACTACACGGATATAAGGCTTACCATTGACTGTTGTCGCATCCACTCTATCTATTCGCCCACGCATTTGCATTTTCTTATGATTATTCAATTCAATAATAAGTGGTGGAAGCGGCTCATTTGGTCCGAATGCAGCTTCAAGTGCAATCGGCTTAAACCCTGAAACTCTTGCGTGTTGGCTAAGTGATTGTAATGTTCTTTGTACAATAAATGTTAATTTACGAGCAATATAACGATAACGGGCGGTACTTAGTAAAATTTGATGGTAAAGCAGTGGCGATATTTCCTCAACTGCTTTTTTAGCCAATATTGCACATTGTTCGGTCGATAGTTGTGCCCATGTTAATTTCATACGATCTGTTTCTTCTGCAATCCATTTCAATGCAGCATGAAATAAATCCCCAATCGTTGGCGTTTCTAAGCGATATACCGCTCTTTCTTCTAAATGTAAACCATATGTAGAAAAATGGGCGAACGGACATCGATAGAATTTTTCTATTCGTGATACACTGGAATTTAGTGTGGATCCATACAATGCTTCTGTATTTTCTGGTGTTAACTTTTCTGCCGTATTTGGTGTTGTTAAAGGTCGCATTAATCGTTCTAAAACAGTCTTCCAATATGGATCTTCTTCATAATAGCGTTTCAACGCAAGCCATTCAGGGGCTATTTCCCCGTCTTCTTGATGTAAACGAAGTTGCTTCATCAAATAAGCTAAAGAAGTACTTGGATGCATTATATAAGTAAGTGCACTTTGCTCTTCTGTAGATTCACTTGGATCGACTAATGCGATTGTCTTCTTAATATCGACTAACTGTTCTTCTAAACGATTAATATAAAGAGACGGTAATAGTGCTTTACTTTCCTCATCTGCTATTGCATAGGAGACAATAAGTCGATCTGATTGCATTGTAAAAACATGATAAGCAATAAATTCTTCTTCTAACAATCTTGCTTTTGAAGTCGGTGCAATTTCGTAACCCGTTTGTAAGAACCATTCACGTTCGTTATCTGCTAGCAGACCTTCGTAGTCTATTCGTTTCGGATAAACGCCTTCATTGACGCCTATAACAAATACCGCCTTCATCTTTGATAAACGAGCAATATCCGCATTAGCGACAGTGACTTGATCTAGAGATGGTGGAATACGAGAAAACTCTAACGTATCAAATCCTTCATCTAATATTTCATATACTTCTTCCAGCGTCATTGGTTGATCTCCGAATAACATCACAAACTGATCTAAAATCTCGACCCAATGATTCCAAGCTTGTTCATGTTCACTCGCTTCTAATAAAAGACCTTTCTCTATTTCATGGTCTTTTAGTGCTTGTAGCTTATCATAGACCTCAAGGCCTTCGATAAAGTTATATAAAGCTGCAATAATTTCTCGACCTGTTGTTGCTTCTTTTAGTTGTTCTTCAAAAGCTTTTAAAGGTTCACGGATTTTCCCACGAACGGCTTCAATTTCTTGTTGATAAGCACGTTCTTCATCTGTTTGGTTTTTCGTGAATAATTCTAAACCGCGGTATTTTTTATATAACCATCGTTTCTCTTCAAACCAACGATTACCATAAATTCCTTGTGCAAGTACAAAGTTTTCCAATATATCTGCTCTTTCTCTCCACACTTGAATATCGGATGTGCGAGGGAAAAACAAATCTGTTTTAATTGCCCGGAAAATAGGTTCATACTTCCAATCAGACTGAATTACTTCTAATGCAGAGCGACTTAACTCTATTAGTGGATGATGAAGCATCGGTTTTTTCTGACTGACAAAGACAGGAATATCGTATTGTGGGAAAGTTGTAGCGATTAAAGGATCGTAGACATCAGCTTGACGATAGATAATTGCAATATCGCGATACCGCATATGCTCATTTTGTGTTAGTTCTTTAATCTTTCGAGCAACAGCATGGATCTCTGCTCGTCGATTAGCAGCCTCAATGATTTCTACACTACCGTCACTTTCTTTTGAAACTGGCGGGAACACTTCAAATTGTCTCTCAATATGTCGTAAATCAGCTGTATGAAATCTTCGTTGTTCTTTACAATGGTAGATAGGTTCAACTTCTATCCCATTTTCAAAAGCTAAATCTTTTAGTCTTGAACATGTACGAGCCGATTGGTAAAACAAAGCTTGTTCGTCATCAGCATCAGCTTCTGATTCCATTGGTAAAACGACTGTTACGCGATGAGCTATTTTCAATAATTCTTGAACCAATTCAAATTCTCTTGTTGTAAAAGCTGTAAAACCATCGATATATATATCCGCTTCGCGAATCATTTTTGAATCGACTAATTGAGACGTTAAAAGTGGGTAATACCCTTCACTATCAATATATGTAGTCCCTAAAGCATCTTCAATCGCCTGAACGAGTAAATGTAAATCATGGATTTTATCTCTTAATGTTTTTGGTGCATCTACTTGTTCGAAACTTTTCTCTAATTGATCTAGCGCGGCACTATCTAAACTATATCGACTAAATTCTTTTAATAAGGATTCCATTTCAGCGGTAAATCCACGCTTATCTGCAGCCTTGCGAAACAAAGCGAATTCTTCTTTATGGTTTTCTAATAATTTTCGAATAAGCATTCGGTATCCAAAACCATTGACTTCTTTTCGGCTTATACCACCGGTTTCTTGCAAAACACGCCAGGCTAAACGTTTAAAAGTGGTAACCTGTGCTCTTATTAACCCCTTCACATCATAATCATGTGTCATATCATACTCGGCTGAAAATGACATTTGGTCTGGGACTATCAAAAAAATTGGTGAACCAAGTGGATTTTTTTTCACCTCATTCACAATCTCTTGTTGAATATATGTCGTTTTACCAGTGCCTGAACGCCCTGTTACAACACGCAGCGACATTTAAAAACCCCCTTTAACTTACCTCTAATATACCACAAAATAAGAACATTCGTTCTATTTTGTGTTGTGTTTTTTCGAATATTCGCGCATATTTTTTTCTACTTTTTCATTCATCTTTGCTTCTACCTGTTTTCCTCCCCACCATAATAAGAGGATAATAACAACAATTAGGCATGTCCGAATTGGATTTGTTATTAATGCGCTCAAGTCTGAACCAATCCAGCTAATGATGAAAATCATTACTAATTTTGCAAGCATAACCGTAACTAAATAAGTCTTCTTCTTTAAATTCGATAAACCTGCCACAATATTTACTAGAGCAGATGGGGTAAACGGAAAACAAAGTAATATAAATAACGGCGTAAAACCTTGATATTCTACCCAGTGTATTAACTTTTGTACTCCTTGTCTTTCTGTAAAAAAACGAAAAGCTTTCATTTTACCAAATTTACGGATGACTAAAAACACACAATATGCACCTAAAACTGCACCACTCCACGAAAACAAGAAACCCCACCACAAGCCATATGCGCTAGCATTTGCAACTACAAAGGCTGCCAATGGCAAAAATGGTAAAAACGCTTCTAAAAAGGGTAAAGCAATAGCTAATAGAGTACCCATTATGCGATATTGTTGTGCTAATGCCTGAAAATTTTCAATGGATAACCAATCTGGCACTCCCATTGCCTCCTTCAAATCTTACATTTAAGATTTTCTACCTATTTTATTCTTCTATTAGGAGCGCTTTGCACTCTTATAAGTTGCGATTAGCAGACCTTTTTTGAAGAACTTACATGGAAAAATATTAAGGATAGTTCTTTTAATTCATTATACAATAGATGCATAATTTCTAGATGTTTTAAACTTTTAATTTCCGTCAATTTTTCATTCTAACCTTTGGTGAGTAAATAATTAGCGAAACCAGCATTAGTGTTTGAACAGTAATATTACGACATGGATTTAATTTTAATTTGGACATGAGAAAAAGAAAGAAAGGGTCGCCCCATAAGTTTTCTACTTATGGGACAACCCCTTCTTTCTTATTTAGTTTTTATGCTGATTCATCATTCTGTTTGAATACCAAAAACCAATCGTTAAAGAAATCGCATCGATTACATATAAAACAGGTGGATGCGTATATCCTGCATAGATTGAAGCGGCGATTAGTGCAACTGAAAGAGCTAGACCAACATATTGTTTGAACGTTATTCGCGTGAATAATACAACTAATAGTCCTGGTAATATCAATGCCATTAAAAATTTTGTTACCGACATTTCTTCACTCCCTATCGTACAACGAGCAAGCCAATTCTAAAATGATCATGACGATAAATGACGTGCTGTCTTAAGCGAACCTCTCCATCTTGATCAAGTACTTCTAATCGACAATGCGCGGCATTCACTTGCAACGCTTCATAAAGTTCTTCTTCCGTTTTTACAGGAATACCATTTACTTTGCGAATACATTCACCCACTTGAATGCCCATTGCCTCTGCAGGAGAATCTGGTAACACACCAGCTACCATGACACCAGAATCTTGTGGCATCACAGCATAACCACCATGACGTTCACTTAGTGAATAGATAATAGATACTAATGCTCTTCCGACTACTGCAACACTTACAGCTGCAATCCCCATAATAGGGAAGAAATTAGCAATAATAGCTTCGATTAAAACAAGCACACCTAAAATTTGAACTGTTTTTCCTAATTGCGGATAAAAATGTACCGGAAGTAATTTACGAGAACGTTGTTGGAACCCAACTACCAATGGTACAAGAATGAATGAAAATGATTCACTACCTAATGTAACTTGAGGCCAATATGGAATATATTCTTGAATTGTCCCACCTGGTAACACAAAAAATACCGGAAGAATCCATAAACGCTTAGCCAAATAAATAGCTGAGGGTAATCCTCTCTCCGTTTTTAATATTTTCGGAGATGCAATTTTGGACGCATTTTTTGCGATTAAATATCCTTCTGCAATAAGTAAAAGACCAATGATACTTGGAATCGACACTAGCATACCAACATGCATTGATGTACTCATAATATCCCAATTGAAAAAATGCCATGAGTGATCCGAAATATATGTATACCACATTATGATAAATGCAATCCCTAAAGGATATGCTGCAGATGCTAAGTGGTAATAAAACGTAATTAAACACAACACACCTACAGCAGCACTTAAAACGATAAATTGAATCGGTACTACTAATCCAATAGCAACACTAATGACCGAGATAATCAGCCCTAGTAGCCAGCCTTCTTTGAACATTAAAATTGTTTCAGACCAGCCCCAAAAGATCCGTATATTAAATGATTTTCTTTCCTCTTTTACACGACGATATCCTATTAATATCGAAAATATAATAGCAACATACAATAATGGGTTTAAAAAGAAACGGCCGATGCCTTTTACTAATTCTATGACAATATCTAAAAACATAACTTCGCATCACCTTTCTAACTTTTGCTACATATGATTGTCTTTTCATTGTACCAAACGACCGTTTGAAAACGAAACATTTTCGGAACTAACTTTCAAATAGTTTCATTAATTACTAATTTTGTGGCTCAAATAGCTAATAGCCATCTGTAATTGTAAATCATTTTCTAATTTCTCCCTATATTTTACCACTTCTTGACGTAAAGCAAATAGGAATTCCTCATCCATTATTTTATTATTATTTAAATTATGTTTCTTACTATATTCTTTAACTGCCTCAGCAGTGGTTCTATCAAAATAACCATCTACTCTATTGATTGAATATCCTTGTGCTTTTAGTACTTGTTGTACGTATTGGATACTTTCAGCGAAATCTCCTTCTTTAAAGTTACCTGTAATTGGTGGTAGATTTATATGATATAGGGCATCTTGTTCTACTTCTATTGTCGGCTTAATCCCTTTACCGTGAATCCATTCACGCTTCGGCGTTAACCATTTATGTGTAGAAAGCTTTAGTTCTCCACCATTTGATAAAGGCCACGTTCCTTGAACTGTACCTTTACCAAAGCTTTTATCACCAATTATCGTTGCACGGCTTAACTCTTTTAACGCTCCACTTAAGACTTCACTTGCAGATGCACTTCCTTCATCCTGAAGTAACACAGTCGGTAATTTCTGCAACTGCTCATCATACTCAAATGCTAAATCCTTTTTTCCCAATTGTAGTGGTTCCTGATTTCCAACAGCATCTTCCATATAAGCAAATGTCGTTTTTGGTTTTGTTAAACTACCAATAATTTGTGCTACACTCTTCAAATATCCTCCAGGATTACTTCTAACGTCAATGATTAATGCGGTAATATTTTGTTTGACAAGTTCATCTGTATTCTTATACCATTCTTCTGCTGTTTTTTCTCCAAACATCGCAATAGAAATATAACCAATATTCTTACCTTCAGAAACTAAGACTTTACTTGAAACAGATTTTTGAGTTATTGCTGCCCTTGTAATATTTAGTTCTACATGGCGCTCCTCAGATGGTCTGTATACCGTTATTTTCACAACGGTGCCTTCTTTACCTCGTATGAGTGCTAGTAATTCAGTTAATGACTTTCCATCTGTACGTTCTTTATCAACTTGAACTATTTCATCGTACGATTTTAATCCAGCCTTTTCAGCTGGAGAATCCTTCATAGGAGATATGATGATAAAGCGTCCTTGGCTTTCTGTAATTTCTGCGCCAATTCCTACTCGTTCATCTGACAACTGCTCCCTATGTAGTTTCGCCTCTTCTTTCGTATAGTAAGTACTATACGGATCTTTCAGCGATCCCGCCATTCCATTAATAGCACCTTCAATCAGTTGCTTTTCTGATGTTTCATGAACAGACTGTTTACGGATTAAATCATACGCTTCCTCTACAGATTGAAAAACATCTTGGTCCGCTTGTACAGCCTTGTCCGTTTTCTGATACTTCCAATACCCTAAAACACCAATACCGACTAAAATAATCATGCATAAAAATAGCCACCGTTTTCTCATTAATCTCGTCCCTCCCATATCTATTCAATGTATGAGGAGGAGACAAAATTTAAAACTTGAAAATGGTGGCCTGCTTTTTATTATTTTATGTTAGCTATTATGTCCGACATCTTTTTTTGATCCATCGGTCCAGTAATCGTTGTTTGTATTTTTCCTTTTGTATCGATGAAGTAAGTTGTTGGAATTGTTACAATTTGATACTGTTCTTGTTGTTCACCATCCGTATCCAATAATACTGGATATGTCATATCATATGATTTAACAAAATCTTTAATATAATGCTCATCTTTATCTGACTTTTTTAAATTCACTGCAAGGATTTCTACATTATCATCTTTTGCTGATTTTTTATAATACTTTTCCATATGGGGTATTTCCGCTTTACATGGTGGACACCAAGTTGCCCAGAAATTTAAAATCACTTTTTTCCCCCGATAATCAGAAAGCTTCGCTTCTTTCCCATCAAGTGTCTTTAGCGTAAAGTCGGGTGCAGTTTGACCAACTTTTAACCCACTTTCATTTTCTACAGTAGATGAAACTTGTGTAGATGAAGTATCTATTTTTTCATCATCAGCTATTTTAGATTTCATAAAATTCGTTAACGCAATCGCGATTAATACAACGACTACTAACAACGCAAAGATTTTCTTTTTCAACTTTTGTTCCTCCTAGGCTGCACTAATATCCTAAATATGATGAATAGTAATGTCACCAATACTGATAATTGCCAAATACCTAATGGCTGTAATGACGCGATCAACATATGTGAAAAGAAGAATAAAATCAGCAATTGTCTATGCCAAATAATGCCTTCATTTCTTTTCCAAAATGCTATCACAATCCAACATGAAAAGCTAATGATTGTTAACCCTTTCTGCCACAAAAATGCATCATTTAAAATAGCCATCATTATTTGATAAAAGCTTTGGCAAAGTATACTACTCAAAAACAAAGCTTGTAAATCTTCCTCCAATATGCCCCTACTTCTTAATTTTTTCCAAAGTGTGGCTAACATAAACAACATACCTATTACAAACCCAATCATACCACCATTAAAGTAAAGTATTGTGAGTGGATGCTTAATAACTATCGAAAAATCTGTGACAATGACACTGAATTTCCAAACGAGGATTAGCGTAAGAACAGCATCTGCATAAATGGATGCAACTTCTTTTCTATATACTTTCCATAATAGAAGCCCTACAATCAGCATACTACTCAAAAATGCAATCCATGAAGATGGTAGTGAAAGTGCTTTGATGGTATACCACTCGGTAATTTCCACTTTTAATCCCTCCCAGTAAAAAGTGTGTGTCTATAAAGTCATTTGAGACACACGTAGTATGTTGATTTATTGTCATTCGACTAACTAAGTAGCAATACTTCATATATAAGCTAATTTTTGTTCTAGAAAGAAGGGCTGCCCCGTAAGTTTTCTACTTATGGAACAGCCCCTTTTAATTTGTTTTATCGCTCAGCGTTTTATAAAGAGATATAACGTAACGGATTTACAGCACCAACACTTTGCCCTTGCCATGCTGTAGTGTGAATTTCAAAGTGTAAATGGCTTCCAAATGATCGTCCTGTATTGCCCATATAGCCGATGACTTGTCCTTTTTTAACGGATTGTCCTACTGTTGAATTGTAACCACTTAAATGTGCATACACAGTTGTAAATGTATGACCGTTAATCGAATGTGTGATCATAATAACATTTCCATATGTAGACAAAGGACTAGCTTTAAAGACGACACCATCTGCAGCAGCAACAACCGGTGTTCCTATTTTATTGGCTAAATCCACGCCATAGTGAAACTCGGGACCCGCACCGATATTACGCCATCCAAAACCAGATGTTAGTGTACCATTTGTCGGCTTCGTCCATGTGCCACTTGCTACTTCAGGAATATTGCCCGTTTCACCTGAATTCGAAACAGCTGTAGTACTTGAACTTTTGCTCGCAGCTTCCGCTTGTTTACGAGCAACTTCTGCTAATCTCGCTTGTTCTTTTTCTATCTCTTTTTGAACTTTTTTACTTATATTTAGCGCTTCCGAATATTCTTTTTCTAATAACTTTTTCTCAGATTTTAAATGATCTTGCTCAGCCTCTAGTTGATCAATTAGATGGTCTTTATCCTTTTTCTTCTCATCTAAACTTTGACGTAATGAATTCAGTTCATCTCGATACAGTTCTTGTTTTTGTAATTTTTCTTCTAGAGTTGCTTTTTGCTCTTCAAGTTTGTTTTTATCATCACGTTGCTCTTGTAAAATCATTCGATCTGCTTCTAACAAAGTGTTAACCGCAGATACACGATCGATAAAATCGCCAATACTTTTAGCCTTCAACACTACATCGAGATAACTTACTTCCCCACCATGTTCCTGAATTGCCCTTGCACGTTGTAGAAGAAGCTGATCACGTTCCTCTATTTTTTGCTCTAAGTCATCTATAGAGTCTTTTAAAATATCAATCTCAGAATTGGTCTTATCAATTTTCTCTAATGCTTTTTTAATCTTATGATCTGTTTTGAGGATTTTTTTATCGAGTTTTGAGATTTGCTCCATAATATGATCCATTTTTGATTCATTCTTAGTAATCTTTTTTGATTTCTCTTGAATAGTAGATTGTAATTTCGATTCTTTTTTATTTAATTCCTGTTGTTGGCTTTTTAAATCCTCGATAGATTCTGCATTTGCTGTAACCGATGGAATTATCAATGTTATTGCTAATGCTGTGGCAATTGCGCTCGTTAAACTTCTCGACTTTTTGTTCAACTGGTGAACCCCCTATCACTATCAAATTTTTATCTCACATCTACGATTGATTACTAAATGTGAAAAGCTTTCATTAACTGTTTCTGTAAATCTCACTTTAAATTTTTAAGAATTTTCGTACGGACATGAAACTACCCCATATACCAATCAAAACGCCCATTAATAAGATCAATAAATCTACTTCAAAGATGAATGGTTTCGAATTAAGTAATTGGAAAATTTCACCTTGTAATTTTGGTGCAAGTGCATTGTAAATTTGAGTGTATAAAATGGATACAATTAAAATAGGAATAATTGATCCTAATAGACCTAACCACATACCTTCTAAAATAAATGGAATACGTACAAACCAGTTTGTTGCACCTACTAATTTCATAATCTCAATTTCTTTTCTTCTCGCTGTAATAGTAATCTTAATCGTGTTAGAGATTAAGAACATTGCAGTTAAAAGTAAAGCAATTATTAATACGATTCCTACGTTTCTACTAATATTTAAGAAGTTAAATAGTTTTTCAATTTTGCCTTTCCCATAAAGCACTTCATACGTGTTATCTAATGTATCAATTTGTTTTGCAACTTTTGCCGTTTGTTGAGGATTTTTGGCTTTTACATACAGTACATTTCGCAATGGATTACTTTGTTTGAAGAGACTTAAATCTTCACCAAAATCTTTGACCAATCCATTTAATTCATGTTCTTTAGATGAATATTTCATCGATTCGACACCAGGCATGTCTTTTATTTGCTGTTGTAAAGTTGCTTCAGCTTTTTCATCTGCTTTAAGGTCGATAAGGACTTTAATTTCGACATCATTTTCTAAATCATTGGCTACCTTATTTAAATTCATCATAATCACCATAAATACGCCAACCAATAATAATGTGACTGTTACTGCACTTACTGAAGCAAACGTCATCCATCCGTTTCTTCCAACCGACTTTATACTTTCTCTGAAGTGACGACCTAAAGTTCTAGCCTTCATAGCCGTAGTCACCTCCACGTTCATCGCGAACAATGAGTCCGCCTTCAATAGCAATTACTCGACGACGCATATTATTAACAATTTCTCTATTATGCGTTGCCATAATAATCGTAGTTCCGCGTGCATTAATTTCTTCAAACAGGTTCATAATATCCCAAGAAGTTTCTGGATCTAAGTTACCTGTCGGTTCATCCGCAATAACTACTTTTGGTACATTCACAATTGAACGAGCAATAGATACACGTTGCTGCTCCCCACCTGACAACTCATCAGGGAACATTCTAACTTTTTTCTTTAAACCAACTAAATCTAGTACATCCATTACGCGTTTACGAATTTTTGAAGGGTCTTCTTCAATTACTTCTAACGCAAATGCAACGTTTTCATATACATTCAATCTCGGTAATAGTTTAAAATCTTGAAAGACAACACCTATCTGCCTTCTTAAATGAGGAACTTCTTTGTTTTTTAATTTCGAAAGATTCATTCCATTGACAATAATCTCCCCAGAAGTGGCTTTTTCTTCACGATACATCATTTTAATAAATGTCGATTTACCTGCGCCACTAGGTCCAACGATATAGACAAACTCACCTTGTTTAATTTTTATATTAATACCATTGACCGCAACTACGCCATTGGGGTACTTCTTATAGACATTCTTCATTTCTATCATTTTTTGACCACCCATTTTATAGTAAAACTTAACCAATTCTATGTAAGCTTATTATAACATTGAATAATTTGTCTACCATTACAGTAATATTTCAAATCATTAAATATATTATTTTGTCATTACTTAGGTAATATTACGGTAATTGAGCGAAAAAAGTCTGCAAAAAAGAGCGATTTAAAAGTGAAAAACCACTTTTAAGTCGCTCTTTTATACGTATTAAGATTTATAGATTGTATCGAACAATCACTGAACCTGTTTTCGTTTCTCCTTCAATGGCTAATGCTGATTGACTATCAATATTTTTGGAGAATTGAACGGTTTTTTGTAAAAATTGACTTTGTTCATTTATTCGTTGAACATCCGGTAAGCGAACATCCATTTTACCCAAATTAGATGAAACTTCACCATGTAAAGAAATTGTACTTGGAATATATATTTCTACAGTACCTGCAACAGTTTGAGCTTTAATACTTCTAGCATCGTCAGAACGTGTTGTCACAACAACGTGTCCATTCACAGAGTTTGCTTCAATTTCAGTTATTTCTCCATCAATGTAAATTCGTCCATTGACAGTTTCTGCCTCAACTTCGTCGCCCTTAACCTCTCTTAACTCTATAGCACCATTAGCAGTTTCTAGATCGAGTCTTCTAAAGTTTAGAGACTTACAGCTAATACCGCCATTCATCGTTTTGACTTTTAGTTTATCAAGATTAATGTTGTGAATACTAAAACCACCATTAAATTGGTGAATTGATATCAGGCTATATTTAGTTTCTGGAATATATAATGTTACGTCAACGCGAATTTTCTTCGTCGTACTTATCACACGCAGTGTTCCATTATCATTTTTACATACAAATTGTCCTTCGAATTCTTTTTCAATATTGTCATTTAACTTTACAAAGGAGGGTTTTACTTGATATACAGCTTTTGCTTTTCCATCAAATGATGGTTTAATCTCTATATTACCATTTGGAATATCGATACTAATATTTTTGAAATCCGAAACTTCAATAATTTCTTCTTTTTCAAATGTAGTAGTATCCATAAACGTCTTCTCAAAATCAAATTCTTTTACCTTTGAAAGAGTTGTATTCATCAGATCAACAAATTTTGTGCTGAATTGCGTAAAATCTTTTTTCAAATCTTCAAAGAATGTATCATCTACTCTAGAAGATTGATTTTGTTTAAATTTTTCGTCCTGTTGCTTTGTAAAGTCTTCTTCGTTTGTATATGAGTCTGATTGAGATTGACTATTTGCGAATTGAGATTGTTCAGTTGTTGTATTTTGCTTTTGAGTATTCACAGATTGTGCTGCTGGTTGTTCCAGTTTCTCTAATAATACTAATGCTTCTTGAGCAGTGATGGTGCCTTTTTCAACTAAATTTAAAATGCGTTTACGTTCGTCTTGCATTTTACTGGCCTCCTTATTCGTATTACTTATAGTTACGAATCACTTGGAAAAAAGTTTCATATTATCCTGCGAAACCTGTTTTACTAACTCTGCTAGAGCGCCTTCCGTTAATGGTTTTGAGTTATCAAAAGTAATTACTACATTTTGTTCAAACAGATCTGCATCAGTATACACGGGTAGACGATTCGCTACATATTGGTCCCATTCCTTTTCATATGTTCGAAATGCTTCAGGTTGATGAAGTTGAAATCTTCGTTTCTCTTCTTCAACTTCTGGAATCATGATTTCTACATGATGAATACTCGATACGTTTAAGTCATCTTTTTCTACGAAATGGGCATCGCTATAATATGTTGATACTTCTAAAACAACATCTAATCCTAGTTCAAGTTGATCTTGAATCAATCGACGTAATACTTGAACTTGTAATTCTGTCATTTGACGTACTTTCATAACTGTCGCAAAATCTGTCCCTGAAACTTCATGCGCATTAATGATTTCTTCCATGAGGATATCTGTCGTTTTAGGACTATCAATAAAAACAGCCCCTAATTCTTTTGCTAGAGCTTTACCAACTGTTGTTTTACCAACACTGTTGTAACCAGAAACAATAATTAGTCTTGCCATAAAGCTTCTATCTCCTTCTACACTACCTACACGTGGTTATTATTCTTAGTTGTAAGATTATCCATGGAATTACCTACTTTTTAGCACTCAACAAGGCTTCTTCCATGCGATTGCGATCGCGTTCTAAAATCTTTTTTAAATAGATACCTGTATAGGATCCTTCTGTCTCAGCTACTTGTTCTGGTGTTCCTTTTGCAATGACAGTACCGCCTTTATCTCCGCCTTCTGGACCCATATCAATAATATAATCTACGGTTTTAATGACATCTAAATTATGCTCAATAACCAATACAGTGTCTCCATTTTCAACTAATCGTTGTAAAACTTTTAATAGGCGGGCTATATCTTCTGTATGAAGACCTGTTGTAGGTTCATCTAATATATAAATAGACTTACCATTTGAACGTTTATGCAATTCCGATGCTAATTTAACTCGTTGTGCTTCCCCACCCGATAATGTAGTAGCCGGTTGTCCTAAATGGATATATCCTAAACCAACATCTACAATCGTTTGTAATTTACGAGCTATTTTCGGGATATTTTTGAAGAATTCCAATGCATCTTCAGCGGTCATTTCTAAAACATCTGCAATGCTTTTATCTTTATACTTTACTTCTAATGTTTCACGGTTATATCGTTTTCCATGGCACACTTCACAAGGTACATAGACATCTGGTAAGAAATGCATTTCAATTTTAATAATGCCGTCCCCACGACACGCTTCGCATCGGCCGCCCTTAACATTAAAACTAAAACGACCCTTTTTATATCCACGTACTTTCGCTTCATTTGTCACAGCAAAGACATCTCGGATATCATCGAATACACCTGTATATGTGGCAGGGTTAGAACGCGGTGTTCTTCCGATTGGCGACTGATCAATGTCGATTACTTTTTCTAATTGATCGATTCCTTCAATCTCTTTCACATCACCAGGCTTTATTTTTGAACGATTTAGTTTTTGCGCTAACGTTTTATATAATATTTCGTTAACTAATGTACTTTTCCCAGACCCTGAAACACCGGTAACAGCGATAAATACTCCTAAAGGAATATCAACTTTCACATTCTTTAAGTTGTTTTCTCTTGCCCCTTTAATCTTAAGATAACGGCCATCTGGTTTTCTCCGTTCAGATGGTATAGGAATATATCTTCTACCACTTAAATATTGTCCTGTAAGGGATTTTTTACTTTTCATCACTTGCTCTGGTGTACCCGCTGCGACGATTTCTCCCCCGTGTGCACCTGCTCCAGGACCTACATCGATTAAATAATCTGCTGCAAGCATTGTATCTTCATCATGTTCAACAACGATTAAAGTATTGCCTAAATCACGCATACTCTGTAATGTTGCGATCAATCGATCATTATCTCTTTGATGTAAACCAATTGATGGTTCATCTAAAATATATAGGACCCCTGTTAAACGAGAGCCGATTTGTGTTGCTAGACGAATTCGTTGGGCTTCTCCACCAGATAAAGTCCCTGCTTCACGATTTAAAGTTAAATAATCCAATCCAACATTGAGCAAGAAGCTAAGTCTCTCTTGAATTTCTCTTAAAATTAGACGTGCAATTTGCATATCCTTTTCGGATAGCTTTATATCTTGGATAAAGGCATAAGCCTCTTTAATCGAGTATTCTGTTACCTCGCCAATATGTTTATCTGCTATTTTGACTGCTAATGTCTCTGGTTTTAAGCGATGACCATGACAAGATGGACAAGGCTGTTTAGCCATATACTTTTCCATTTGTTCACGTATATAATCAGATGATGTTTCTTTGAATCGGCGTTCTATATTTCTTAAAACACCTTCAAATTGAATATCTTGGTCGCGTATATTACCAAATTCATTTTCATAATGGAAATGAATATAATCCTTTCCTGACCCATTTAAAATTTTATCCATTTGATCTTTTGGAATATTTTTCACAGGTGTATCCATATCGATTCCATAATGGTCGCATACACATTTTAATAATTGTGGATAGTATTGTGAACTAGTAGGAATCCATGGTACAATTGCACCTTCGTTTAAGGTTACATCCCAGTCTGGAATAACAAGTGATTCATCAACTTCGAGCTTCGTACCAAGTCCATCACATTTGGGACATGCACCGAATGGGCTGTTAAACGAAAACATACGAGGTTCTAATTCTTCAATTGAGAATCCACAAATGGGACATGCGTGATGTTCACTAAATAACAACTCTTCTATGCCCATTACATCAACCATAACTCGGCCATCTGCTAGGCGTAATGCAGTTTCTAACGAATCACTTAAACGTGACTCTACTCCTTCTTTTAAAACAATACGGTCAATAACCACTTCAATATTATGTTTTTTATTTTTTTCTAATTCAATATTATCGTCTAAATCACGAAGTTCTCCATCAACGCGTGCCCGTACATAGCCTTGCTTTTGTAAGTCTTCCAGTAGTTTTACATGCGTTCCTTTTCGACCTGATACCATCGGTGCTAATAATTGCAGCTTTGTACGTTCCGGATATTGCATGATTCGGTCAACCATTTGTTCAACTGTTTGTGATGTTATCTCAATGCCATGATTCGGGCAAATTGGCTTTCCAACACGTGCAAAGAGCAAACGTAAATAATCATAGATTTCCGTTACAGTTCCCACGGTTGAGCGTGGGTTTTTGCTTGTCGTCTTTTGATCAATTGAAATCGCTGGTGATAAACCTTCAATTGCATCAACATCAGGTTTATCCATTTGGCCTAAAAATTGTCTTGCATAGGCGGAAAGAGATTCAACATATCGTCTTTGTCCTTCCGCATATATCGTATCAAATGCAAGTGATGATTTACCTGAACCTGAAAGTCCTGTTATGACAACTAATTGGTCCCGCGGAATTGTGATATCGACATTTTTTAAATTATTTGCTCGTGCTCCTTGTACAACGATTTCTTGATTTTTCAAAATCCTCATCCTTCCGCTTTCAATTCTAAAATCGTATCTCGTAGTTCAGCTGCTCGCTCAAAGTCAAGCGCTCTTGCTGCCTCTTTCATTTCTGTTTCGAGTGATTCTAATAATGTTGTCTTTTCGGCTTTCGTCAACTTCTTACCATCAGTAACTTTTGTTAAGTACGATTCTGGCTCTTCTGCAGCTTGTGTTGCCCGAATGACATCACGAATTTCTTTCTGAATTGTTTTCGGTGTAATGCCATGTTTTTTGTTATATTCTATTTGAATGGTACGTCTACGATTTGTTTCATCAATTGCCTTTTGCATTGAATCTGTTATATGATCCGCGTACATAATTACATGACCATTTGCATTACGCGCAGCTCGACCAATTGTTTGAATAAGTGATCGTTCTGAACGTAAGAAACCTTCTTTGTCCGCATCTAAAATCGTTACTAAAGAAACCTCTGGAATATCCAACCCTTCACGTAACAAGTTAATCCCAATTAGAACATCATAAGTTCCTAATCTTAGTTCTCGAATAATTTCAATACGTTCTAAAGTTTTAACTTCTGAATGTAAATATTGAACTTTGATTCCCATTTCTTTTAAGTAATCTGTTAAATCTTCGGACATTTTTTTCGTTAATGTCGTAACAAGTACACGTTCGTTCCGTTCAATTCGTTGTTGAATTTCATCGATTAAATTATCAATTTGTCCTTCAATTGGGCGAACTTCAATTTCTGGATCTAATAAGCCTGTCGGACGAATAATTTGTTCAATTGGTTGAGGTGTATTTTCCAATTCATATGGTCCTGGTGTTGCAGATACATAAATAGCGTTATGAATATGCTTCTCAAATTCCTCAAATTTTAACGGTCTATTATCAAGTGCAGATGGTAAACGGAAGCCGTGTTCTACTAAAACACCTTTTCGTGCTTGGTCACCGTTATACATTCCACGAATTTGTGGTAAGGTGACGTGACTTTCATCAATAACTAATAGAAAATCTTCAGGGAAATAGTCTAATAATGTGTAAGGAGTAGCCCCTGCTTCACGTAATGTTAAATGTCGTGAATAGTTTTCAATTCCTGAACAAAAGCCCATTTCGCGCATCATTTCTAAATCATAATTAGTCCTTTGTTCCAATCGCTGTGCTTCTAACAATTTGTCTTCTGCACGTAGTTTCGCCAATCTTTCTTTTAGTTCTTCTTCTATATTTTCAATCGCTTTTAGTAATTTTTCTTCACGTGTAACGAAGTGGGAAGCCGGGAAGATAGCAATATGTTCACGTTCACCTAGCACTTCTCCTGTGAGTGCATCAATTTCTCGAATTCGATCTACTTCATCTCCAAAGAATTCAATTCGAATACAGCGTTCATCTTTAGAAGCCGGGAAGATTTCAACGACATCTCCTCGTACCCTGAACTTGCCACGTGTAAAATTAATATCATTTCGTTCATACTGGATATCTACAAGTTTTCTTAATAATTGATTTCGTTCAATTTCCATACCAGTTCGAATGGAAACAACCATTTCGCGATATTCTTCTGGGTTACCTAAGCCATATATACAAGAAACTGATGCAATAATAATGACATCATCTCTTTCGAACAAGGACGATGTTGCGGAGTGTCGAAGCTTATCAATCTCATCATTTATGCTAGCATCCTTTTCTATATATGTATCCGTTTGTGGTACATACGCCTCTGGTTGATAGTAGTCGTAATAACTGACAAAATATTCAACTGCGTTATTTGGAAAGAATTCTTTAAATTCGCTGTAAAGTTGACCTGCCAGTGTTTTGTTATGCGCAATGATGAGAGTTGGCTTTTTTACTTCTTTAATAACATTTGAAATTGTGAAGGTTTTCCCAGTTCCCGTTGCTCCTAACAATGTTTGTTCCTTTATACCTTGCCGTACACCTTCTACGAGTTCTCTAATCGCTGTTGGCTGATCCCCACTTGGTTCATAGTTCGAATGTAGTTCAAATTCTTGCTCCATTTATCTTCCTCCTTACACGTGCCATCTAGTAGCTATATTTTAACATAGCTGTTAAGAAATTTCGATAAATTTGCGAACGTACGTTTTATATCATTATCTCTTCTCTGTTAAGTTAAGCGGAGCATAATAATAGATTTTTAAGTTGAACAATTTTGCGAAAAAGTAAAATAAAAAAAGGTTTATTTAGAACGTTTTTCCCAAGCAAACGACTCATTCTGTCCAAGCAATTGGTTCATGCTCCCAACAAAATGAGCATTTTCACCATTTTGTTTTACCAAATACTGTATGTTAGTATAGGGAAAACAGCAAGACTTTGCAAACCTTTTTCCTTTAACATTTTGTAAAGGTTGGTGATCTCTCGCGTAACTTATCCTTATTACATATCACTTAGTCAAATCAACGTATCTTAAAGGAGGAAAAATAATGAATTACAAAATTGTTAAACTTTATGATTTTTGCTTGAATCCTAATATCTGCATGCTTAAACCAATAGTTTTAGAAGGACGTAATTATTCCCTCGTTTTTGAAACAAAAAGAATGTACGTAGTGCCTTGCACAGTAACTCGTTTAATAAATCGTATTTGTGCATCTTTAGGGACAACATTAGATGCCGCTTTAGATTACTCGAATAGTATTTTCAAAGATGCTCATATTAAAACAAATAAAGATGAAATTATGATTAAATTACCAATAGTATTATCTGTTATTAATCAATCATATATTCTCTTTCCTACTGCTTCACCAAGAAAAAAACACGCTGCATGGATTCTTTGGCAAAATTTCAGAGGCCATTCCATTATTGGTCAGCATGAAATTAGGCTTCATTTTAAAAATGATGTCTTTATAGATGAGCAGATTAGTTTTACAACGCTCTCTAGGCAACAATACTATTCCTCTATTTTATATTTTCGTCATATGGATGATATGTTAACGAATTATCAAAACCCATTACAAATGCTTTTTAATGCTCGCAGTGACTTATTTCTTGTGCCTTAGCTAAATAATAAGACAATAAATCTTCTACATGATTGCGCAGACGGATATTAGAATAACGCCGTGAATCTTGGGTACGTTTACGTATAAAAATATATTCTGAAAACAGATCATCCCGTTCACCACGGAATACCTGCAATTGATTTTGTCGTAAATATTTTTTTGCATCTGTCAGTTCTTTTTGAACGTATTTAATCGTCTGATCGATTAACTTCAGATAAGGTTGTTTAAGTTTAAATGCTCCTTGTTCAAACGCTCGACAGTCATTTTGTAGAATTTGTAAAACCATAGGTAAGTAAATAACCTGTTCTAGCATTTGGATTGCTTCTTTTGATAAATTTAACATCATTCCACCTCCAAATAAAGAACAAATGTTCTATTTTAATTTTACAACCAATGTGGATTTTTAGCAAGTAATTTAGCGAATGAATGTTCTGGTTTTAGATAAGTTGTAGGTGTTGAGGTTTATTTCCTTTTTGATAAGATTTATTTCTTTTTCAAGGTTGTTGATTGCTTCTTTTGTGGAAAATGAAAAAGCCAACGAATTGTTGGCTTTTTCCTTTAATTATAGTTGTGAGCGTAAGTAGGCGTTGATAAATTGGTCGATGTCACCGTCCATAACGGCTTGGATGTTACCTGTTTCAGTATTGGTGCGGTGATCTTTCACCATTGAGTATGGGTGGAATACGTAAGAGCGAATTTGGCTACTCCAACCAATCTCTTTTTGTTCGCCACGAATATCATCTAAATGAGCTTGTTGTTCTTCTACTTTTAGTTGATACAATTTTGCTTGCAGCATGCTCATTGCTTTTTCACGGTTTTTAATTTGAGAACGTTCCGCTTGGCATGCTACGACAACTCCGGTTGGTAAATGGTGAATACGGACAGCAGATTCCGTTTTGTTGATATGTTGACCGCCTGCACCAGTTGAACGATACGTATCAACCTTTAAATCTTCAGGACGAATTTCAACAGCAATTTCATCTGTGAATTCTGGCATTACATCACAAGAAACGAAGGATGTATGACGACGACCAGCTGCATCGAATGGAGAAATACGAACTAGACGGTGAACACCTTTTTCCGCTTTTAAATAGCCATAGGCATTATGACCTCTAATTGCAAGCGTTACGGATTTAAGACCTGCTTCATCCCCTGGTAAATAATCCAATGTTTCCACTTTAAAATCATGTTTTTCAGCCCAGCGTGTATACATACGTAAAAGCATTGTACCCCAGTCCTGCGATTCTGTACCACCAGCACCTGGATGTAATTCTAAAATGGCGTTATTTTGATCATATGGATCGCTCAAAAGTAACTGTAATTCAAATTCGGCTGTACGATTAGTGAAATCTTTCATTTCTTCGCCAAGTTCTTGTTGCAATTCTTCATCAGGTTCTTCTTTTAATAACTCTAATGTCATTTCAAGATTTTCCTGTGTTTCTACTAATGCGTAAAATTCATTGACGATGTCTTTTAAACCTTTCGACTCATTAATAATTTTTTGAGCATTATTTTGATCATCCCAGAAGGAAGGTTCAAGCATTAGTTCATCTAGTTCTTGTATACGAGCCTCTTTGTTTTCTAAGTCAAAGAGACCCCCTAAAGTCTGCTAATTTTTTAGCGGTATTATCTAACTCATTTCGAACATCTGATAATTCGATCATTTTTTATTCCTCCAAAATTATTTCATATTTATGTGTATACTCCATGTTCGCGGGAAAGGTTAAATGTTTAACTTTTTATTTGTCGCGGACGATTAAGAGCATTATTAGTAATTATTTATCTAAGTTTATAGCTTATTTTGTAGTGATAAGCTGGATTAAGTTAGTGTGCGTTTTATAACTTGAGAATTGTTTTTTGCGCAACTCGGAGACTGTTTGTCACAATTCGGACTCCTTTTTGCACAACTCACTCCCTTTTGCACAACTCAGGCTCCCTTTTGCATAACTCGGACTCCTTTTTGCACAACTCACTCCCTTTTGCACAACTCGGACTCCCTTTTGCACAACTCACGCTTCTTTTTGCACAACTCGGGCTCCCTTTTGCACAACTCAGGCTCCCTTTTGCACAACTCACGCTTCTTTTTGCACAACTCAATTCCATCCATCTCCATGAAGCAGCTATGCATTTATAGAAAGGCATAAAGGAGTTGTCCGAAAATGAGTTTTCGGACAGCCCCTTTGTAAGTGACACTCTGAAGTTACGAGAACTTAGGGAGTGTACGATATGAATCTTTTAAGATGCTATTGAATAGCACCATGACAGTTTTTGTATTTTTTACCGCTACCACATGGACATAGGTCATTACGGCCAACTTCTTGTTTTTTACGGATTGGTTTACGTTTAGCAGGACCATTTTCTTCAGTTTTTGGATTAACAGCTTCACCTTTTGCCACTTCTTCACGTTCTAAGTTGCTACGGATTTCAGCTTTCATCGCATATTTTGCAACATCTTCACGGATGGCATCAACCATTGCTTCGAACATTGCAAAACCTTCAGATTGATATTCGCGAAGTGGATCTGTTTGTGCATACGCACGTAAGTGGATACCTTGACGCAATTGGTCCATAGCATCAATGTGGTCAATCCATTTAGAATCAATTCCACGAAGTAAGATAACTTTTTCGAACTCACGCATACGTTCTGGAGAAAGTTCTTCTTCTTTGCGGTCATATTCTTTTTTCACTTCAGCACGAAGATATTCGATGATATCTTCTGGAGATTTACCCGCAAGACTATCAGCAGTTACGACACCTTCAGGAAGTAAGTTAGCTGCTACAAAGTTTGCTAGGCCAGTTAAGTTCCAGTCATGTGCATTTTCTTCTGCAGTATAAGAATGAACAGCATTTACTAAAACTTCATCGATCATGGATTCAACTAATGCACGCATATTTTCAGTTTCTAGCACTTCATAACGTTCTTTGTAGATAATTTCACGTTGTTGACGTAAAACATCATCGTATTGCAATAAACGTTTACGAGCATCGAAGTTATTACCTTCAACACGTTTTTGTGCAGATTCTACAGCTCTAGAGACCATTTTAGATTGGATTGGTTGAGAATCATCCATACCTAATTTTGTCATCATATTTTTCATGCTTTCAGAACCGAAACGTTTCATCAATTCATCTTCAAGTGAAAGATAGAATTGTGTTACACCAGGATCCCCTTGACGTCCGGCACGACCACGTAATTGGTTATCGATACGACGTGATTCATGACGTTCTGTACCAATGACAGCTAAACCGCCAAGTTCTAGAACACCTTCACCAAGTTTAATATCGGTACCACGACCGGCCATGTTTGTTGCGATGGTAACCGCACCTTTTTGACCTGCTTCTGCTACGATTTCAGCTTCACGTTCATGGTTTTTAGCGTTCAAAACGTTATGAGGAATACCACGTTTTGACAATAAGTGTGAGATTAACTCAGAAGTTTCAATAGCAACAGTACCTACAAGAACTGGTTGACCTTTTTTATGACGCTCTGCAATATCATTAGCTACAGCTTCGAATTTTCCTTGCATTGTAGCATAGATTAAATCAGGGCGGTCATCACGAGCAATCGGTCTGTTCGTAGGAATAACAACAACGTACATATTGTATATATTACGGAATTCTTCTTCTTCCGTTTTAGCTGTACCTGTCATACCAGATAATTTTTCATACATACGGAAGTAGTTTTGGAATGTGATTGTCGCCATTGTCATAGATTCGTTTTGAATTTCTACGCCTTCTTTTGCTTCAATCGCTTGGTGAAGTCCTTCTGAATAACGACGACCTTGCATAATACGTCCAGTAAATGAATCGACGATTAAAATTTCACCATCTTGTACTACGTAATCAACATCCAAATGCATACTTGCGTGTGCTTTTAAAGATTGGTTGATGGCATGGTTTAAACCAACATGAGTCAAATCAAACAAATTATCAATATTAAAAGCTCTTTCAGCCTTTTCAATACCTTGTTCGGTTAATGTAACACCTTTTGTTTCAACATCATAATTGTAATCTTCATCTTTTTTCAATGTACGAACAAAAGCATTGGATTGTTTATAAAGAGCAGCTGACTTATTAGCTTGACCAGAAATGATTAATGGCGTACGTGCTTCATCGATTAAAATAGAGTCAACTTCATCGATTACAGCATAGTAAAGAGGACGTTGAACACGTTCTTCTTTGTAAAGAACCATATTATCACGTAAGTAGTCAAAACCAAGTTCATTGTTTGTACTATAAGTAATGTCGCAAGCATAAGCTTCACGTTTTTCATCTTTTGACATGCTATTTAAGTTAATGCCAACTGTTAAACCTAAAAATTCATATAATGGACGCATTGTTTCAGCATCACGAGTAGCTAAGTATTCATTGACAGTAACAACATGTACACCTTTATGAGTAAGTGCATTTAAATATACAGGTAAAGTTGATGTTAATGTTTTACCTTCACCAGTTTTCATCTCTGCAATGTTACCTTCATGTAAAGTTGCGCCCCCCATAATTTGTACAGGGTACGGATACATGCCAAGTACACGTCTAGAGGCTTCACGAACAACGGCAAAAGCTTCTGGTCGAATACTGTCTAAATCTTCACCGTTTGAATAACGTTGATAAAATTCTTCTGTTTTTGCTTTTAATTGTTCATCAGAAAGTTTTTCCATATCTTTAGCAAATGCTTCTACTGCATGTGCAACTTTTTCTAAGTGTTTAAGTTCTTTTTTATTTGGATCAAAAATTTTATTCAATATGCCAGGCATCGATTTTCACATCCTATATAGTCTCAACCCTTATTTTAACACTGTTTGATATTTTAGTGCAAACGAACGATAACTATTAATCTTTCTTATTTGCTGTATGAAAGGACTTCCCACTTAAAACACAGAAAAAAAGCCTATTTTCTCTGTAAATTGTTCACTGTTTTCTCGCAGAAACTAGCAATTCTATATTTTATAATCACCACATATTTTAATAAGCGGTAAATAGATTAAATAAGATTTTAGTCGCATAAACTAAAAAGGAGAATACTAGAAGAAGATTAGGTTCTACATACTTTCATAGGAAAATAAAAGAAAGGAAGAGATACAATGCGAAGATTATTGAGATGGTGTTTAGGTATTATTACAATTATTCTAATCATAACTGGCATCATTGCTTATTCCGTTTATGATCAGGCTATGTCAACTTTTGATGAAATTCATACACCTGTAGAACGAAATTCCAGTATATCAAGAACAGAACCCGTTGAATTAGAAGAACGACAACCGTTTTCCATCCTACTACTTGGGGTAGACGAGCGACAAAGAGATAGTGGACGCTCTGATACAATGATTGTCTTATCTGTCAATCCTCAAACTAATAATACGTTAATGGTGAGCATTCCTCGTGACACGTATACACAAATAGTAGGAAAAAATATAAAAGATAAGATTAACCATGCCTATGCATTCGGCGGAATCGAGATGTCGATGAACTCTGTTGAAAAATTATTAAATATTCCAATTGACTACGTAGCAAAAGTAAATATGGAAGGCTTTGAACAAGTGATTAATACAGTTGGTGGCATACAGGTTGAAAATGCACTGGCTTTTCAAGAAGGTAATTACACTTTTAAAAAAGGTGACATCACTTTAGATGGAGAAGCTGCTTTAGCCTATGTACGAATGAGAAAAGAAGATCCTCAAGGTGATTTTGGAAGACAAAATCGGCAGAAACAAGTCATTCAAGCCGTTATTGAAGAAGGTACATCTTTGAAGACATTATTAAAATATCAAAATATATTTGACATTCTTGGCAATAACATTTCAACAAATCTTACATTTGATCAAATAAAAGAATTGCAGCAAAGTTACAGAGAATCGTTAAGTAATATCCAACAAATTCATTTTGAAAAAGGAAAAGGCAAAACAATTCATGGTGTTTGGTATTATATGATGGACTCAAATGAGTTAACAGAAGTTTCTAATACGTTAAAAAAACATTTACAGATAGATTCCAAATCATAAAAGGAAACCCAGCTGTCTATTTTAAACAGCTGGGTTGTATATTAGTAACCGATAAGGGGTTACACATGAACTAATTTGTTTCGATAAGACCGTATTTTCCGTCTTTTCGTTTATATACAATATTGGTTGCATCAGAGTCGGCATCAGTGTAAATGTAGAAATCATGGCCAAGAAGATTCATTTGAAGAATAGCTTCCTCCTGATCCATTGGTTTTAAAGAGAATTGCTTTGTACGGACTACTGAGAAATCTTCTTCTGTATCCGTAGCAACTGCTGTAGGTGCCTTTTCAGCTTGAACATTTGCAAAGTACACACCCACACCTTCACGATCACGGAATCTGCGGTTTACTTTTGTTTTATGTTTACGAATTTGGCGTTCCAGTTTACCAGTGATTAAATCAACGGCTGCATACATATCAGCATTACGTTCTTCAGCTCGTAAAGTTAAATTTTTCATCGGAATTGTTACTTCTACTTTTGTACTTTTGTCATTGTAGACTTTCAAATTCACATTAGCTGTAGCTGTTAGATCATTATTGAAATAACGTTCTAATTTTTGAATTTTTGACTCAACATACTCTCGAATTGCTGGAGTTACCTCAATGTTTTCACCACGAATGTTAAATGTTAGCATGTAAACTCCTCCTTTATTCAACCATACTTACATATTCTACATTACCCTAAAAAACCCTTCTTGAAACATAAAAAAACATTTTATTTTTTACATATTTTTGAACAGAAATATTATAGATTTTGTCTTTTTTCCTCAAAAACCTCTTTCTTTCGTCGCAATTTTAACTCCGAAATAATCAATTCTTGATGTTGTTCGACATTATTCATATCAATGCCATAATAATATCCATCACCAAATGCCTTTTTCCAGCGAATATCCCCTTTGACATTGATAGACTTCGAAAATAAAATAAATGACAAATCTAAATCATACATTTCACTATTAGAAGATAAGTCAACTTCTGTAAACATCTTCAAACCACTTGGGCTAATATCGATGATCTGTCCTTTTCGAAAGATCATCATTCCATCCCTTTTAAAACTATAAGTAACCGGTACTTCATGAATTAAAACATGCCGAAAATATTCCTTGCGTCGATATTCCAACCAATCCACCGTCCTACCTTATATGTATGAACATACTGTCGTGTCTAATACCTTTATTTTTAATATCGAATAATTAAAGTAAATATTTAGAAGCTTTTATAAATTAGTGGAATATATTTTGATGCTTAAGTAAGGAATGCATATACATTTGTGGAGAAAAATCAGCTTTTGAAGCATTTTAAATGACGTAAATTGATGAGAGAGCGGATACACTTTGAAATGGAGCGGATAACTCCATCATGGGAGCGGATAAAAATCTTAAACTAGCGGATAAATCTGGGGAAAGAGCGGATAAAATTGATTAATCTAGTATCAGGGAACGTCTGTAACACTAAAAAGCCTCTTTCATATCGAAAGAGGCTTAACTAAGAACACATTCCTAATTTTTTTTGATTAAATTCATGATGTCATATACTGCTATAAAATATTGATAACGTGCTAATTTTTTCCGATCAATTAATGTAGATAATTTGGTTTCAGCACCATCTATTAATCTCGGTGTATTTAATTTGTTATATAAATCTACAAGAGCTACTAATTTCTCAATAATACTTTGTTTATTATTTTGTGCATCAGATGATAACTCTTCAACATTATCAACACCTGTTTCAAAGTCACTTAAATCAGTAATAGCTTGTTCTATTTGTTTAGTAGTGGCGTACCCGTTAAGAGTATCTGAGTTTAGAAGGTATACCTTTTGCTCGCCAGGCATTACCTTAAGGGTTTTATTGGCATCTATAACGGCTTTTACATAGCCTGAAGATCCTTTTTTAATGGATGCTATTTTCTTATCTAGATCTTGAGCAGCTTTAATATTTGATGCTTCTTTTAATAGAGCTAATTGATTAGCATTCAGAGGATCAGGAATTGTCGTATCATTAATAACATTTTTTTGATCCACCCCTAGCTTACCGTATAACTTAATAGCATCTGAAATTTCACTACCTACATCCCTTTTTGGATATATAGTTTTATAATACCCATCTTTCTCGTTGCTTGGATCGCTACTAGGCTCTATATTTTTCAACGTTTCCACTATCGTTACAATCGGTTCGTATTTGTTGTAGGTCTTTAATATATTACTATCTACTAATGATTTTGCTTTAGATTTTAAATCTCTATATTTATCTACAACTTCTTTTACATCTTTATAGTACATTGGGTACTTATCAAGTAAAGCAGTAACTAATTTTTCAAAATCCTCTGCATCCTGTTTTGGTGTTTTATATACTAAAGATTCTTTTGCACCATTAATATCTGATATCACATATTTTTTAGCGTCGTCAGATAAATTATCAAAGTCATTAATCACTTTTTTAAGATTTGATACGTATTTGTCATCACTCTTATCCAAAGCCTTAAAGCTTTTATCAATTTTTTGGGCAGCTTTAATCTCTTTTTCGTGGTTTAAAAAGGCATAATTTGGAACAACTTCTCTAGTTGCGATTGCTTTAGGATCTTTACCGAGCTTTTTGTAAATTGAGATGGCTTGTAGCATTATATTTATGTCAGCTTCCGTGTATTTTCCATTCACAGGGTTATTTACTTTGCCTGCTAACGTATTCAATTTAACAATTGGTGCATAGCTATTGTATTTTGTCAAAGTTGGTTTATCTAATAAAGCTAATTGAGCTTCGTTTAAGTTGTTGTACTTATCGACAACAGCTTTTACATCACTATACGAACTATCATTATCTAACGCATTAACTGCTACAACAAATTCCTCTAATCCTTTTATTATTTTTCCTGTTTTATAATTATTTTCAAAATCTTTTATTTCCTTTTCATGTATTACATAGATTTGAACATTCTTTCCAGCCTTATTAAATTGATAATACAATTTAACGGCTTCTAGTGGGTAAGATGAACTTGATGGATTTAAAGCTTCGAATGCTTTATCGATTTCTTGTGCTTTTAAGAAATTCTTAATTTCATCGTCACTCAATGGAATCGATGGACGAACAACTTCCTCTTCCTTATGATCTCCAGAGTAAGAGATATTATATTTCTTTTCATATTCATGGTCTCCAAGGTATTTTGGTGCTTTATCAAGTATTGCGCGTTGTGGAGACTCTAATTTATTATAAAGCTCAATCGCTTTATAAATACTATTAATATCATTTGGATTTGTAATTTTGATAGGTGTACCACCTACCTTACCTGTATCCGTATAGCCAATTGGATTCTTATTATTATTGTCATAATTTAATAATTTTCCGTATTGTACATATATACTCTTGGCTATATCTTGAATTTGTAAAATTGGCAAATACTTTTCATACTCCGCCATAATTTCGGGGTCAATTAAGGTCTTAAGTGCTACATTATATTTTGCATTTATAATGTTGTATTTAATGTTGTCTTCGTAATATTTTTCAAGTTTTCTAACGTCTAAGACACCTGGTGTATTCCCTTTTTGGCTTACATGTGACATATCTGTTACCATCGTTTCAAACTCTCTTGCTTTATCTAACTGTGGTTTATAGCGCTCTCCGACTTCTTCTAATGTTGCCTTGTTGGCAACATATTTTTTTACAATAGGCAATGCTCTATCATAAAGATTGTAAAATACATCAAGAACTTCAATTTCATATTTATCATCCGTTGGTTTAATCTTTTCAAAAGCTTTATCAATGACTTCAGCTGCTGTAATTTCCTCAGCATCTTCTAGAAATGGATATTTAGTTCGGTTCTCATTATCCATAATCATTTGTTGATCTGGTCCTAAAGCATTGTACGCTTTAATCACTTTTTGAATATATTTTGCATCAGTTGGTGTAACTGTTGGTGAATTAACAGTTGATTCATTAATAAGGCTAAACATTTTGGCCACATCTGAAATTGGTGCGTATTGGTTGTATTTTTTCATAATTGCTTTATCTACTAAACTAATTGTCCTAGGATCCTGGCTAATATGATAAGTATAGTAATCAACTGCATCTTCTACATCTTTTACGCTACTTTTCTTGCTTAAAAGTTTTACTAAATCTTCAAAGTGAGAAACACGTTGTTGCTCAGTTGTAATTGTGTCTAATAGTTTAGAAATCTTATTTCCGTTTGCCACATATTTCTTCACATCATCCGTAGCATCATCGTAAGAAGTAAATACTTTTTTAGCATCACTAGGGTAGGTTTTGCTTGATTTTTTCAGTTTTAAGTAGGAATCGTCAATTTTTTTCGCTTCTTTAATATTTGCCTCATCTTCAACAAGATTACTGAATGATGGATATAGATTATCCACAATTTGCCTTTGCGGTTCGCCTAATTTTTTATAATCTTTAATAGCAGATAACACATCATTTGGTTTGTAATGTGTAGTAGCTAATATTTTGGAAACTGATTTTAAAACAGCCGGAACTTTTGCATACTCGTTATACGTCTTCAATACAGTTTTATCTACAAGCGCTAACCATGCTGGATTTGCGGCAACCGTATTATAGGCAGCTGTAGCGGTAGCGATAGCATTTTCAGGATTCGTAGCGTTTGGTATTACATTTACTTTATCTTTAAAATCCTTTACTTTATCCAATGCATCTTTATAATCATCCCTAGTTGGAATACCTTTAATGGCAGCCGCATTCACAACAAAACGTTGTACTTCTAATAAAGCATTATCATAAGCATTGAAAGCTTTTATAAGGTCATTGTAATAAGATGGTTTATTCTTATTTTTTAATGCTGAATCATAGCTTTTATCAATGGCTTGTGCAGTTGAGATATTTTTATCTTCTGACAGATAGTCACTTTTAGTTGGGATTAAGTCTTGAACAATCGTTTTTTGATTAGCGCCTAATTTTTTATATTGTGCCAGTAAATCTGCCATGTTAGAAACTTCAGAAGATAATAGACTTCCTGCAGTTACATCTATTAGTAAAGGCAGTTGACTAAATCGAGCTACAATTTCTGGTATTGGCTTATATTTGTTATACGCCGCAACAACTTTCGTATCAGCTAAATCGACTGGCGCTACTGTTGGATTGTTAGAGTTAGAATCAGATATACCCTTTACTGTATATGGTGCAAGATTTTTAATCGTATCAATAACAGTATTTGTAGGAATAGCTCCAGCATCTAATTTGTCGATTATATCTGTGAATGTTTTTGCATCATCAATTTGCTGTTTATATACATTTCCAATATTAGCAATTTCATTATTATGAGGCATATATCTTTTTGGTTCAGCAGCAGTAGCATTATATTCTTTATATAAAGCTACTAAATCCTTAGCATATTTAGTAGTATTAGCTGGTTTTAAAGCCGCATATTTTTTTTCAATACCAACTGCAGTTTTCACTACATCTTCTAAAGCTAAATATCTATCAAGTCTTTTTTCTTCGTTTTCATGATTGTCATCCAACAAATCTCTTAACAATGTTTGTTGTGCACCAGTTAACTTTTTGTAAGCATTGATAATTTTTAAAATAACTGAGCCATCTGTGGAATCAGCTGTAGGTGTAGCAGGAGTCGAACCTGCCTCTAAAGTCCTAAACACCAATTTTTTTGTTTCAACGACATCTGAATAATAACTTAGTTTTTTCAGTGTTGTGCTTGGGACTGCTGCTTTGGTGATGCTGTCTAGGTTGTCGTATTGCTTTTCTAGGGCTACTGATTTGGTTGTGAAATTTGTTTTGTTTAAGGTTGCGACACTTTTGTTGAATGCGTCGACTTTTTTTAGGTATGGTTGGATTTTTTTCCAGTGTTTTTTGAGTGTTGAATAGTTTGTGACTTTCTTTTTGTCGGTTTTAGATAGTTTATTGTAGGCACTCAAGGCAGATTTTGTTTTTAGGACATAATCTGATTTTTTTGAATTAATCGCTTTGATTTTTGTAATTACTTGCTTTGCTTTTCTATTTTGTACAGTAGTCCAATGTTTTTTTAGTGTTCCATAGTTGTAGACCATCTTTTTATCTTTACTAGATAGCTTTTTATATGCGTTGACTGCTGATTTTGTTTTTGTTACATAGTTAGATTTTTTAGGATCGATGGCTTTGATTTTTGCAATTACTGACTTTGCTTTTGCACTAATTTTTTTTGAAGTACTTGAAGATGTTTTTGCATATGCTAACTCTGGATTTGCTGCTGTTATAAGCGTCGGTACGATTAACACAGCCGCTACACCCATTGAAACGAATGATTTGAAACGCACATGAATCCTCCCTTTTCTAAATCTATTATTATAGTAATTTTACACTTAGCTTTTTTAAACAAAAATCTTTACAATCTTTATAATCTTAATATCGGCTTTAGCATTTACATTTTTAGAGGAGAAGTAATTTCATTACATACCGATAAAAACTTAATAATTTACATAAAAAATTCTCACAAAGAATATTTCTTTTGTGAGAACTACCGTAATCATTCTATATATTCTCTTTCACTTCTTGGCGTCTTCGTAATTTTAATTCTGAAATAATTAATTCCATTAACGCTTCATCTGCTTCTAGGTCAATACCATATAAATAATCATCCATTTGTAACTTTTTCCACTTAATCATACCTTCTACAGAAATTGGTTTTGCATAGAGCATAAAGTTTAACTCCACTTTTAATGGATGTTCGTCCATCGGTAAACTGTCAGGTATTGCAATCCTTACACCACTAGGACTCAGGTCTACCAAACGGCAAAGTTTAGTTTCTACTAATACTTTCTCCTCTTTGTTTACAGAAGAAATTTTACACTTTGCCATTACATCTCGTTCAAGTACATGTCGAAATGATTCTTTACGTTTATATTGCACTTTTTCTTCACCTGCATTCATAAAAATTTACATTTTTGTATGCGACTTTTTATTTTTTACTCTACATAGCTTTAAACTGCGACTCATTAATCTCTAAATTTATTTCCTCTGAAAGTATATACTATTTAGAAGAAACTGTTAACCGAATATTATAAAGATACTATGGTTAATCTCATTTTTTGTAAATAAAAACCCCAAATCTATACAGACAGGGGGGATTTATCAGCTTAGTAATTTTTCAACAACTTTCATCGTTCAGCTTTTCAAAGGCCTCTTGAATCGCTAATAACTTTTTATCGGCAATTTCCGCAGTTTCTCCTACTACACCGAAATAGTATTTACACTTTGGTTCTGTACCGGATGGACGGATAGCGATCCAAGATTCATCTTCTAATTTAAACTTTAAGACATTTTCTTTTGGTAAGGTTAAGTCTTCGCTATGACCCTCTGCAAAATTTGCTTTGCCTGTTAAGTAATCTTCTACACAATTTACGTTTATACCAGCAATATTTTTGGGAGATTGGTGACGTAAGTATTCCATGATGGTGGTTATGTGTTGTTGGCCACTTTGCCCTTTGAATACTTTTGACACGAGTGCTTCTCGGTGATAGCCGTATATTTGGTACAACTCCTCTAGGGCATCTAATAGTGTCTGTCCTTTCGTTGCAACATATCCTGCAATCTCTGCGATCAATACTGCCATTTGGACCGCATCTTTGTCTCGTACATAACTTTTCACAAGATAACCATAGCTTTCTTCATACCCAAACAAATAGCTGTAGTTGTTGGTTGTCTCAAATTCATGGATTTTCTCTGCAATATATTTAAAGCCTGTTAAAGTATTAATAGTGCCGATATTGTAACGGCTTGCAATTTTTGCGCCTAGTTCAGAAGTGACGATTGTTTTGATCAAAATTGCATTAAACGGTAATGTATTCTTTTCTAGTTTTGCTTGAATTAAATAATCAGTCACTAAAGCCCCCACCTGATTGCCTGTTAACAACTCATAGCCATCTTTTGTTCGAACCGCAACACCTAAGCGATCGGAATCTGGATCTGTTGCTAATAGTAAATCCGCTGAAACTTCTTTCCCTAATGCAATGGCCATTTCGAAAGCAGCTGGACTTTCTGGATTTGGATATGTAACCGTTGGAAAATCACCGTCTTGAATAATTTGCTGTTCTACTACATGAACGTTTGTAAAACCTGCGTTTGTTAGCCCTTGCATGACTGGGATATACCCAATTCCATGAAGGGGTGTGTAAACGATGGATAAATCCTTTTTTACATTAGAGCGTTCCGAAATCGTTTGTAAATTTTGCTGAAAAGCTTTATCAATATCCTCTAAAATTTCCGAATGAAGTTCAGCTTGCTTCAATTCTTCGAGATCAGCTACTTGAATCGCAAATATATCATCGACATTGTCCATCATATGAACAATCATCCCGACATGATCTGGCGTTAGTTGTGCCCCATCTTCTCCATAAACTTTAAATCCGTTATACTCTTTCGGATTATGGCTAGCCGTAATCATCACCCCCGCATACGCTTGTAAGTGACGGATGGCAAAAGATAGCTCAGGTGTTGGTCGCGTCTCGGAAAACATAAAAGTCCTTACCCCATATTCACCCAACACTTTCACCGTTTCTATCGCAAATTCCTTGGAAAAATGGCGATTATCATAGGAGATGACAACCCCACGTTGCTTGGCTTCTTCACCGTGGAAAGCAATTGTTTGTGCTAGACCAAACGCTACACGTCTAATGGTGAAAATATTAAGGCGATTAGTCCCAGCCCCCAATAAACCACGCATTCCCGCAGTACCAAATTGGAGATATTGATAGAAGCAATCGTTTATCTCAGCCGGATTATTTTTCATAGAAGAAAGCGCCTGTTTTAAATAGCGCGGGAGATTTGCTGCTTGCCATTTTTCATAAAGAATAGTTGGTTGCATTTATATATTCCCCTTTAATCTTTTGTATATTGAACGAATAAACCTTATCAATTCTTATATAGTTCAAGTTATGGAGAAAGTAGCACTTTTATACCTATTGAAAATGCTTTTCTAAATAAACTTAATAGAATGGAACTTGATCGCAGCAAATCTATTTTTAAATAAAAAAATAAGAGAGGATAAAATTATCCCCTCCATTTTGAAACATTCAACTTATTAAACTTTAAATTGTTGTACTTGCTCTTGTAGTTGAATAGCATTAGATGTCAGTGCTTTTGCCACTGAATTGATTTCACCAATAGTCGCAGCTTGTTCTTCCGTTGCTGCTGCAACTAATTCAGTACTACTTGCTGCCATATCTGCTGATTGTGACATTTCTTGAACGGATGCAGCAACTTCTTCGGAAGCAGCTGATACTTCTTGTGTAGCAGCTGATACTTGTTCCACTTTTTGAGCCATTGTATCAACAGAAGTTAAGATTGCATTGAATGATTGTTGTGCTTCATGTATTAAATCAACGCCATCATTCACATTCGATACTGTCAATTCAACCGCTTGTTCTACATCTACTGTGTCTTTTTGAATGATATCTGTTAAACGAACAATTTGTTCTGCAGATTTTTTAGATTCCTCTGCAAGTTTTCGAACTTCATCTGCTACCACTGCAAATCCTTTACCATGTTCACCCGCACGTGCCGCCTCAATAGCTGCATTGAGAGCTAGTAAATTTGTTTGGTCTGTAATTGCTGTGATTACCTTTGTGATATTACCAATTTTTTCGGATTGTTGACTTAACTTGCGAATTTTTTCTTTTGTGTCTGTTGATGATTCTTGGATAACTTTTAATTGTTTAAATGTAGTACGTAATGTTTGATGGCCTTGTTTAGCAACTGTTTGTGCTTCTATAGCGCCACCGTGAACTTCTTGTGTAGAACTTGCAATCATTTGTACACTACTTGCAGTTTCTTCTACTGCTATTGCACTTTCTTTCCCAGTTTCAGCTGCTGATTTTGCCCCATCATTAATCATACTCAATTGCTTCGCTACATCTTGTGAAGCTGTAGCCACTTCATCTGTACTAGCTGTAAGTTCTTCCGCAGCAGCTGTCGTTTGTTCAACGTTTGCCATTACGTTAGAGATTACTGTTTGTAAACTTTTCTTCATTTTATTGAATGATTCCGCTAAAGAGTGAATCTCATCTTTAGAATTTACAATGATATCTGGTTCTGTTAAATCACCTTTTGCAATTGTTGAAGCAGCTTTTTCCAATGCATTTACCGGTTTAGAGATATTTTTTGTGATATACAATGCACACGCAATTGCGACTAACAATGCGATTAGAGCTATAGTTATCATAAACGTAATCCCTTTATGTATCTTTGCTTCCGCATCTTGTTGACCTATTTTTATTTGTTCCGTTTGGTAATCGACAACTTTGTCTACACTCGTTTGAATGGCTTCATTTGCTGGTCGAATTCCACTATCAATTATTTCAAGTGCTTTATCGTGTTTATCATTTTTCACCATATCAATAATGCTTTGTGAGCTTGCCAAAAATTTCTCTTGATTTTGCTCAATAATTTGAAGTTCTTGCTTCATATTCTCTGTATAAAATTTGTTTGAAAGATCGTCTGCTTTCGTAGAAATAATTTCCTGTTGTTTTTTTAGATTATCTAGTGTTCCTTGTTCCGGATCTAATACATAAGATCGCATATATACCCCTTGCATCGCTGAAGCATATTGTACATCCTTTACCTCTGTAATCTTCGCTACTCGGTCATTTAAAATGTTAGAATAAGTATTTTTGACATTCATTAATTGTATATATCCTGTAACTGCAACAATTGCTATAAACGCTATTAATATAAAAAAGACAGAATATAGTTTTTTACTAATACTCATTACTTTTATCCCCTATCAAATATTTATTTATAATCAACTATACCCAACAAAATAACTCTATTCAACATAAAAATAGATATAAACTACCATTATGATTAATTGAAGGAGTTATGAGCATTTTCGAGAAATGTATGTTAAAAATTTGAGATTTTAACTCATATACAAATCTATATTTTATTATATTTTATTTGAAATATTCATATTCATTTATACTCTATAACTTTCTATAGAACTTCATATCCGCTTAATTTTAACGGTTACATCCATAAATATGTTTAAAATACAAATAAGATTAGCTATTATTAAAAGTTCGTGTATTTAATAAAAATTTTTCTTTTTAAGATTCACTGTTTTTGATAAAAATAGAATATGAAATATTATTTGATTAAAAATAGGGTGGTACTTATTCCAATTTACAAAGATAATAGACACTAAGAAAAAAGAACTATCCATGTTAATGAAGTGAAATTTATACAAACTATTAGTAGCATTCTTCTTGTAATCCTCTTTCCTTATACACTCAAAAAGAAAAGCCCTAGCAAAAACATATCGTTTTTACTAGAACTTTTCTGAGTTTCTATTATTTCCGCCCATCAAAATACGTACCATCCATCACTCGTACACTCGAATATGGATCTACATAACGCTGTTCGGATTTTTTTGTTTTTTGTAGGTTCTTCATATCTTGCGCAATTTCAGCTTTAGCTTTTTTCAATCGTTCACGAATACCCTTGTCAAGTTCACGCAATTGTTTTTCAAAAGGATGACCTGGTAAAGGATTTACTTCCAGCTTTTGGATTTGTTTGATAATTGAACCACGCTTGTCCAAATACTCATCGATTTTCTGGATATACTCATCGCGCTCCTTATCAGGAGGAAGCTTCGTCAAATGTTTATATAACTGAGCAGAAACTTGTAGAAATTCTTGAACAAGCTCCATTACACATGATCTCCAGAGAATTGCTTTTGACGATTGATCTGAATGACTTGTTTCCAAGTATCGCGGAATTCAATAACAAGACCTTCCACCTCATCCAAAATAGCAGTATCACTTTGGATATTCGCTTCTGTTAAACGACGGTGCATATATTCATATAAATTGAACATCTCTTTTGAAATGGCAATATCCATATTCAATGTAGCCATCAACTCTGAAATAATCGCTTGTGCTTTTTGAATATATTTGTTTCGATTTTGAATATCTTTGGCTTCAATCGCCTTTTTCCCTTGATGGATAAATTTGATGCAGCCATTGTAAAGCATTAATGTCAGTTCACCTGGGGACGCGGTCGTAACACTATTTTGTTTGTATGCATTGTATGCATTTTGTACTGACAATCCTAACAACTCCTTTTAGCTAAAGCCCTAAAATTCTTAATTAATTATCCTTGTGAAAAAATAGAAGACTGGCTATTTGCTTTTTGAATAGCACTTTCCATAGCACTGAATTGGTTCCAGTAACGTTCTTCGATGTCTTTTAGACGATCTTTCCAATCAGTGATTTTATCGTCGAGAGATGTGATTGTTTTACCTAATGAGTAGGTTAAATCAGAAGAAGAATTTTCACTACCTGCTGTATTTTTAATAGTCGATACCGCATTTTGAGCAGTAGTACGTAATTTTGATATAACCCCTTCAGCACCAGTAGAACTATCGCCAGTGAAAATACGTGATACGATGTCTGGATCATCACTTAGTGCTTTGCGTAATTTATCTTCATCAATTTCTAGTTTACCATTATCAGTGTATGTTTTAGAGGTTGTAATACCAATTTTGAACAACATATCTTCAGAACCATTTCCATATGTCGATAATGTCGTACGCATATTAGACAAGACAGTATTTAATGTAGAGTCACCTTTTAATAATCCTTCTTTTGCAGCTTTCTCCCATTTTTCAATTTCAGGATCTTTCATTTCTGCTTTTTGTGCATCAGTTAATGGATCATAACCTACTTTTTTCTTCTCTGAAACACGAGTATTTAAATCTTTAATAAGACCATTATATGTCTCAACAAATTCCTTTACTTTATCAACAATTTTATCTGTATCTGTTGTGGAAGAGATTTTAGCTGCTGGATCGGCTGCTACTGCCGCTTTTATTAGATCATTATTTTCATCACGTACTTCTGGTTGTGCTGCTTTAATGTCTTGATTGATTGTAAACTGATACCCAGAAACTGTATATTTATTTGATGTACCATCAATTTTGACTCCGTTTGCAACGATATAACCATTTGTTCCTGGAATCGTTTTCTTCACATTAGGTCCCTTATTTGTTAAAATATCTCCTTCTCCGCCTGCTTTTAAAACACCTAGTTTTGCAAACAGTCCTTCAGTATCTTTTGTTATTTGTATAGAGCCAACATCTTGCCCATCCACAATTACTGTTCCTTCTACGTTCGCTGTTAAAGATAAACTTCCTTTGGAAGCTAGTGCTGTTACTCCAACTCCTGAAGCATTGATTTTAGACATTACATCACTAATTTTATCCGTTGCTTTATAAGAAATTTTCTTTTCTATTAAACTTCCAGATTCGTCTACTGCACTAATTAAAAAACTTCCTTCTGATGAAGTTAAGCCTAAGCTAGCAATTGTTGAGTCAGCTGTAAATCCTAATGTTGAAAAATCAGTAATAGATTGAGCAGCAGTTGACATCTTCGCTTCTGTAATATTGAGTGTACCATTTGCTGAAGATGTTGCGGTTGCACTAACTGCACTAGAAGACGCTGATACTGTTTTCGCATTCCATGAGCTTTTTAAACCATAATTATCAAAAATACCCTTTTGGAAACTATCTAATGCAGTATTCACTTCACGATAAGCATCACGTTTCCATTCGTATTTTTGCTTTTGTTGCTGAAGTTTCTCCATTTGAGCACTTTCAGCCTTCATCAATTTTTCCATGATGGAGTCAATATCCATCCCAGATACTAATCCACCAATTTTATTCTTATATTGCAAATAAGAATATGATGATGTCGTTGATGTATTTGTTGTATTATTTACTGAAGCCATACTTTCTCCTCCTTACGCTTTTGTATCAAACATTTTACCAATTAGTTTTTGCATTTCGTAATACGCATCTAACAGCTCTTTCGGTGGGATTTCTTTAACCACCTTATCTGTTTTTGAATCGACTATCTCCACATAATACTTTTCCAATCCATCATGAAAAACAAATTTAGAATCCTTACGAGAATACTCCATAAATTCATTCATTTTATTGACCGCGGTTTGATAGGCTTGTTTTGTTGGATTGCCATTTTCATCGGTTATTTCTGAAATACTTTCATTTTGCTTTAAGGATGACATATTTTGAAAAACTTGATTTATTGATGTATTATTTTTTTGAATGATCTCTGCCGAAATTGCTGCATCAACTGTCCCATTTGTAGAAACACGCATTATGTACTTCCTCCCCTCAAAGTTTTATATACTTTGTATTTAATATCGGAGAGATTTAAGAAAAATGTAGTAATATGTAAAAGTTGATCAAGAGACTATGAAATCCAATAAATTGAATTTGTAGTTTTTAAATGAATTTTTTGTAAACTGATTTTTATACGGGTATGGGGTCTCAGTATCAGTTGAATGGTCCCAGTTTATCTAAACTCCTCCTTCACTTCTAGTATAAAAAATAGTAGTACAAACCACGACCATGATTTGTACTACTAATGTTAGTATATTTGCCTTCGCTAACAGTTCCTACTACCAAGCACTCAATCCGCCATCAATTCGAATGTTATGTCCAGTTACATAGCTAGATGCATCTGATGCTAAGTAAATTAAAGCTCCGACCATTTCATCTGCTTTTGCCATACGCCCTAAAGGAATGCGATTTCCATAGTTTCTTTTAAACGTTTCATTTTGACCACTCTCTACTCCACCTGGCGTAATTGCGTTTACTCTAATGCCATCTTTAGCCCAATAAGTGGCTAAATATTTAGTTAAGCCTACTACCCCCGCTTTAGATGCTGAATAAATTGCTGGTGTATTAATTTGTCTATCCAAATAGTAAGAACCTTCATAAATACGATTGTCAGGACCCAATACACCATAAATAGAGGAAGTTTGAATAATACTACCACCTTTAGCCTGCTTTTTCATTTGCTTTCCTACATATTTCGCAACTAAAAACATTCCGTCTAAATTAGTACTCATAATTTCTTTCCATTGTTCTAAAGAATATTCTTCAAATTTTTCAAAAAACGCATTTAAGTCGCTTGATTTTCCAGCAGCATTGTTATGTAAAATATTTATTTCGCCAAATTCTTCTATAACATCTTTCACCATTTGTTCCACTGATTTTTCATCTGTTAAGTCACAATAGAAAGCTTTAACTTTATTATTAGTTTCTTCAGCTAATACTTCTGCAATCTTTTTTGCTTCTTCGATATTAATATCGACAACTGCAACATCAGCTCCTGCATCTGCAAGACCTTTACAGAAATGTCTTCCTAGAATACCTGCTCCGCCCGTAACAATTGCTTTTTTACCTTTTAAACTAAACTTTTCAAAATAATTTTCACTCACAATAAACTTCCTCTTTTCTCTGCTAAAAATGATACAAATTCAAAATCCAATGGTGAATCAATATCAATAGATCGTTCTTCTGGCATCTCATACATTAAAGTTGCATCTGTAAATATTTTAGGACCTTCAAAAAACGCCTCCCGCTTCCAAACATAAATTGAAGCATTCATGTCATAAGCTTTAGGAACATCTTGTCTTCTAATAAATGATTGACCTAATTTCTTTGATAAATCTACATATCCATTCGGAGATTCCTCTACTAAATTAAAGTAGGGACTTCTTCTTGCATTCATTCCTGTAATTAAATTTTTTGCATCTGTATTACTTTCTAATTTTTCAACAGCATTTATAAGATCTTCTACAGTTCGCAAAGGTGCAGTTGCATCAATATCAACAATCGTATCATACTGAATTTTTGTGATTTTTTCCGATTCAACAACGCAGTGTTTCATAACTGGTGGCTTAGCTGCTGTATCAGAAGCTAATTCATCAGGGCGTTGAATAACAATATTTACTCCATACTCTTTAGCAATTTTTAAAATCTCACCGCTATCACTACTAACAGCAATCGTATCAAATAAATTACTATTTTGAGCTTGTAAAATACTATGTGCAATTAAAGGTTTTCCTAAGATAGTCTTTAAATTTTTATTTTTCACTCCTTTTGAGCCGCCTCTAGCACATATCGTACAAATTCTTTTCATTATATATCCACTTACTTTCTTTTAATGATTGTTCTATTGCTTGAATCAATACATCACAATTATACCCTTCATTTAAAGTACATGGTTTTCCTATAGATTCATCCTCTAAAATCGCTAAATGTTGTTGTGAATATGTATAATTTCTCTCAACATCAAAAAATTTAATATCATTATTTATTTGAAGAGTATTTTTAATTAAATCTGCTCTAATTGTTTTAGTGTTAGTATTGATAATAATAAACCTCTGAATAATATGATCTAAATAATTTAGTTCTAAGTTAATACTAGATACTCTATTCGTAGTAAATAAAACAGAAATTTCATCATTTGAATCAATTTCTAGATCACTTATTTTCCCACCTAAGGATACTAATTTTTCCCAGTCGCCAAACAAATAGGATAAATAATCCAGTTCATGACTTAAATCTTTTAAAACCCCCCCACCCATTCTAGATGATGCTGAATAACATTTCCGATAATCTGTATTAAGTCGCCAAGTAGGCAAATATTGACCCACATAACAATTTACAGATAGCACTTTTTCTTCTCGTAAAATAGCCTTCAACTCTTTAATAATTGGATGAAACCTTAAGTTATAACCAACAAAAATATTATTTTTATTTGATAATTTTATATTTTCATTGACCGTCAAAGGTTTTTCAATTAAGATAACCCCTTTATATCCTAATTTATTTAGCTCATCTAATGTAAATTGATGTTGAGATGTTTCATTAGCAATTACAATATATTTAACATTATTACTCTGCAATGCTTCTGCTGTAGTCTTATAAAAGTTCTTTTCTTCAAAGTTTCTCCTTGATACTATCAACACATCATAATTTAAGCTTTTCAAAACTTCTGTATGACGTTTTCCTATAGAGCCATATCCTATTACTAGTACTGTATCTTTCAAACTAGTTCCTCTTTCTTGAATAGTGAATCGTATTCTTTATTGGCTTTCTCAAAATCTAACATTCGCCCAATATCCATCCAATATTCACGTATTGGAAATACTGAAGCTGTTTGTTCTGTACTGATGATTTTATTAAATAATTCTGGCATATCATAATATTCATAAGACGGAATCATTCTTAGCGCTTCTGGACTCAATACATAAATACCCGCATTTACATATTCCTTTTTCACTGGCTTTTCTAGAATAGAGACTAATTGATGTTCATTTGTTTCAATAACACCAAAAGGAATTTGATATTCATATTCTCGAACACACATTGTACCAACAGAATTTGTTTTCACATGAAACTTTAACAATTGAGAGAAATTCACTTGTGTTAATAAATCTCCATTCATCACAAAAATAGGTTCTGTTACTTCTTCTTGTAGTAATGACAATGCACCTGCAGTGCCCATTGGTTGCTTTTCTTCAATGTATTCTATATTTACACCAAACGCTTCACCATTTTTAAAATAGTTTTGAATTACTTCTTTTTTATAATTTACACATAACACAAAGTTAATGAATCCATGATTATGAAAGCCTTCAATAATCGTTTCTAATATTGGTTTGTTGCCAACTTTCAACATAGGTTTTGGAACATGCTCTGTGAGTGGCCTCAATCGTGTACCTAAACCTCCCACCATTAACACTACTTTATTTTTTTTGATATTCTCATCATTAAAATATCCAGAAAATATAATATCAATAATTTCATGGTTTTTATTTACAACAGGCAGTTGATTTAATTTATGAAATTGCATGAATTTTTTATAGGAAGTTGAAGTTTCTGTTTCCATAAAAAAAGTTGGCTGTTTATTCATAATGACAGAAATAGGTTCATCTAATGATATCCCCTTTAAAATCCCTCTACGCACATCTCCATCTGTAACTGTTCCAACTAATTGCTTCTTATCATTCACAATTGCTGCAAATTGCATCGCACTATCATCAATAATTTTCATTGTTTCTATAATGGACGTTTGCTCAGGTAAAATAATATTTTTAAAATTTTTCATAATCACACTTCCTTAGCTGGTATTCCCATTACCTTGCTGTTTTCAGGAATGTCTTTTACAACCACCGCTCCTGCAGCAATCATTGTATTTCCTCCAATTGTAACTCCTTGAATAATTTTCACACCTGTTCCTACATGACTATTACTCCCAATTTGTACATTGCCAGATAAAATAGTCCCTGGTGCTAAATGAACATTTTTGTTAATGATACATTCATGATCTATTTGAGCCCCTGTATTCACAATACTATTATCTTTAATTTCGGCAAAAGACTGAATAATTGCACCGGCCATGATTTGTACACCTTCACCAATTTTCGCTGTAGAAGTAATTATTGCTTTTGGATGAATACATGTTGCAAAATGATAGCCTTTTAATTTGAACTCATTAAAAATTTTTGAACGTATGCTATTTGGTTGAACACTTCCAATGCCTAGCACTAATTCAATCTCCTCTGGATCATAATTGAATATAATTGAGTCATTACCCAAATATGCCAAATCAAATTTATTCGTTTCATTAGACGGTGATGTAAAACCTAAAATCTGCTTCTTGTTTAGCATTAATAATTCTGTTAAAACTAACGCATGACCACCATTACCTATTATGATTATCGGCTTATTCATCAATCAATTCATCCTGACTATATGATTTTTTCGCTGTTTTATTTAAATATGTCCAATATAATTTAGGGTGAATTCCATTACCTGGGCGTTTTACGCCTAAATTAGAGGTTGTAAATACTTCACCTTCCTCTATAGGCTTCAAAGCTACTAAACTTTTACGAGCTACTACTTTATTTTTCAGTTCAACTTCAGCTGGATTTTTTTCTCCATCTCCTAAAGCTTGTTCAACCTGACGAATAGCTTCTGTCATTTTTTTTAATTCATTTGGTTCTAAAGATGCAATATGATCAGGTCCAGGTAAATTTTTATCTAATGTAAAATGTTTTTCAATTACCATAGCCCCTTGTGCCACAGCTGCTATTGGTACAGAAATCCCTTTTGAATGATCTGAAAATCCAGTTTTCAACTGTGTTTGTTGTCTTATATCCTGCATAGCCAATAAATTAATAGAATCAAATGGTGCTGGATATTCCGTAGTACAATGTAGTATTGTCACATATTTTTGTAATAATTGTTTAGTACCTTCCTGTAAATAGAATTGTGTTGCTTCATCATAATTAACCTTTTGACCAGGAAATGCTAATCCATAAGCTATAATAGCTAGAGCTTCATGAATTTCTTGCATTGTGGCCATTCCAGTAGAAATAATCATTTGCTTTTGTTTTGTTGCTATATAGTGTAAAAATGGTAAGTTTGTTAGTTCTCCTGAAGAAATTTTAACAATATCCATTTGTAATTGATCAACTAAAAAGTCTACACTTTCAAAGTCGAAGGGAGTTGAAAGAAAATGAATGTGTTTTTGATCACAGTATCTTTTTAATTTCTTGAATTCTTCAAAGGTTAATTCTAATTCTTTTAACATTTGATATTGTGATGATGCTTCCCCTATATTCTCCACTTGATAGTTTGCTTGCTCTGCTGTTTTCGTCACTAAATTTTTTGCTTTAAACGTTTGAAATTTAACAGCATCAACACCTGCGTCTTTTGCAGCATCTACTAATTGTTTCGCTAAAAAAAGGGAGCCATTATGATTGACTCCCGCTTCGGCGATAATAAATGTATGTGTCATAAATCATAAAACTCCTTTTGAATTTTAAATGTATCCAAACATTTTAAAATCTCCATCACTTTTTTCGTTGCATGACCATCACCAAATATTTGTTCATACGGGCCCTTAAACTCTAATGCTTTTTTAATTCCTTTATCGATTTCATCTTTTGTAATCCCTGTAGTAACTACCGAATTAGGACAAGAACGTCCTTTTTGACGGTCTCCTATATTTACTGAAGGGGTTTTCAAATAAGGAACTTCTATTAATCCACTAGATGAATTTCCAATAACTAGTTGTGCGTGTTTTACTGCGCTTAGATATTTTAATTGACCTAACGAATCAAATAGTTTTGCTCTATTATTTATTTCGGTAAAATATTTGATTTTTTTATTAATTTCACGACCACCATTATCCGCATTTGCTTTTGTAAATACTAAATTCACATCATGTTCATCTAATACGTTTAACAAATCTTCAATGGCGGTAACATCCCCATTTGTTTCAGAATGCTGCGTAATTAAAAAGAAAGGCTTTGTTAGATCTAATTGTAATTCTTCATATAATTTCTGTTTAGATAATAATTCTAAATTAAAAATATATTCAATCCCCATTGCTCCTACATTAAACACTCTACTAGGATGCTCACCTAATTGAATGACACGCTTTCTATGTTCTTCTGTACTTACAAAATGCCATGTTGCCATTTTCGTAATAGAATGGCGAATTGCATCATCATATGCCCCAAAAGTATTTTCGCCACCATGAATATGTGCAATAGGGATTTGTAAAATTAATGCCGTTTGTGCTACAGCTAACATTTCAAATCGATCCCCTAAAATAATAATCAAATCTGGATTTAAACGCTGAAAAGCTGTAGAAAAATCAATGGTAGCAAGTCCCATTGATTTAACTACAGCTGTAGGGGTATCCGAAGAAAGCAGCATTTCAATTTTTTCATCAATGATAAAACCATCTTGCTCAATTTGTTTATAAGTTAATCCAAACTCATGAGACAAATGCGTACCCGTTGCGATTAATTGTAATTCAAATGCAACATCTTGATTTATTTGTGTAATTAAGCTTTTTAACAGCCCATACTCAGCACGTGTGCCGGTCACAATGCAGATTTTTTTATTCATATGTAACTCCTCATTTCACCGGTGTACTTGGTACATTAATAATTCTCCTATTTAAATCTTCAATAACAGATAAATCACTACGAGGGCAATCTTTGTACATCTCTAAATAATGCATCGGTTGCCATATAGGACGACTCATAACCCCATTATCATTTAAATAAGCTAATACTTCATCACGATTCATAGATGAATCTAGTAATAACGTTTGTAGCCAATAGTTACTGTTGCTGTAAGATGGTTCTTCAAACAACTGTACACTCTCAATATCTTTTACTAAGTCTTTATAAAAACGAGTAAGGTCACGTTTCATATCAATGAATTTTGGTACCTTTTCTAGTTGTGCACAACCAAGTGCTGCATTAATATTAGGCATACGATAATTATAACCAATCTCATCATGAACATATTCCCAATGATGAGGGACTTTTGCAGTTGTTGTTAAATGTTTTGCATAGTCTGCTAAAGCTTCGTCATCAGTTAGAATGGCACCACCACCACCTGTTGTAGCGATTTTATTTCCATTGAAACTCATGGCATTGATTTTACCAAAGCTTCCAGTATGTTTACCTTTATAATATGAACCTAATGACTCTGCTGCATCTTCCACCAATGTTAGATTGTATTTATCGCATACAGCTATTAATTCATCTAATTCAACTGGATGACCGAACGTATGCATCGGCACGACCGCACGAATGACACGATTTGTTTCTTTATTTAAAAGCTCATTACCTTGTTTCACTGCAATTTTCTCTAAGTATTTATCTAACTTATACGGATCTAATCCTAAAGATCTTTCTGTAACATCCACAAAATGTGGCACTGCTCCTGCATAAGAGACCGCATTAGCAGTCGCAATAAACGTCAGCGCTGGCATTAATACTTCTTCATTTGGTTTAACACCTGCTACTTTTAGCGCAATATGTAACGCAGCTGTACCATTTACAACTGCAACGGCACGTTTTACCCCAACCATTTTTGCTAAATCTTCTTCGAATCGTGTAACATATGCACCTACAGATGAAACCCATCCAGTTTTCACACAATCGGTTACATATTCAAGTTCTTTGTTATTAAAAGTAGGCTCATGTAATGGTACAAAATCTTGTTTGTAATAAGATTTTACTGATTGTACAAAGCCGTTCCATTGTTCGTTCATCATATGTTATAAACATCTGCCTTATATTGAGCTAAATTTTGAGGATTTGTAAACCATTCAATTGTTTCCTTTAATCCTTTACGGAAACCTTCTTTGCCACCATAAGTTGGTTGCCAACCTAAAAGCTCTTTTGCTTTTTTATTTTCTGCCCATAGGCGATTAACTTCACTTTTTTCTGGACGTAAACGTTGTTCATCTGTTTCGATTGTTAATTTTACATTCATAATATCTGCAATCAGTTCAGCAGTTTCGCCAATCGAAACTTCATAGTTTGAACCGATATTAATCACTTCACCAATTGATTTATCCGAATTCATTACCGAAATAAAGCCTGATACTGTATCCATCACATAATTGAAATCACGTGTTGGACTAATTGTGCCTAGCTTGATTGTATCTTTCCCACTCGCTAATTGACTAATAATTGTAGGAATAACAGCGCGTGCTGATTGGCGGGGACCATACGTATTAAATGGTCGAATAATTGATACTGGTGTATCAAATGAGCGGTAGAAAGACATCGCTATTTGATCCGCTCCTATTTTAGATGCTGAATATGGCGATTGACCCTGTAATGGATGATCTTCATCAATCGGCACATATAAAGCTGTACCATAAACTTCACTTGTTGACGTTTGGACCACTTTTTCCACACCTAATTCACGAGCAGCTTGCACAACATTTAATGCACCATTAATATTCGTACCAATGTAAGTCGCTGGTGAATGATATGAATAAGGAATTGCAATCAGTGCCGCTAAATTCAGCACATGTGTACATCCTTTCATTGCTTCTTTCACACCAAATGGATCACGAATGTCACCAGAAAAGACTTCTAAACTTGATTTGATCTCTTTTGGTGAAGAATCTAGCCATCCCCATGAGTTAAAAGAGTTATATTCTACAAATGCACGTACGTCATAACCTTGACGTACAAGCTCTTCTGTTAAATGGGAACCGATGAAACCATTGGCTCCGGTTACTAGGATTTTTTTCATTCTTTTCATTCCTTATATAAGTCTAAATAATTATACATTATCCCTAATCCAGCTCAAGTTCTTCTAAATTCAAATTAAACTCTTTTTCTAAAACTTGTCCTAAATACTCTTCAAGTTTAGTAACAGTAACAATTACTGATCCTATAAAGCGGATGCGAATATCACGTTGACGGCGATAATTTCCCACACTTAAAATATCTTCAATTGAACTGTAATTTGCTAAAAATCTTAATAATATTGCCTGTATATTATGGTATAAGAGTTGATTCATTTGAATTTCTCTTGTTAATTCAAAAACCTTATCCAATTCAACTTTTAAACTACCTTGTTTTTTCATAAAGGACAGATTATCTATCTCCATATTGTCTAAATTATTATAGTAGTATAAACATTTTTCACGGAATATCCCCATATACTTATACTGATCAATAAAATTCTCTTTCATTACATTATCATTAATTTCATAATAAGGTATTCTCGTAATACGTTCATATATATTATCAATATCATTTTGACAATATTGATTGATAGTTTCTTGCAAACTCAATTGTTCAGTATGATAAATTTTTGCTCCCCCTTCTGTGGCATTAATTACCTTTAAGTCATACTCAATAATTTGACTTTCAAACCAATTTTTAAAAGTAGTCCAAATATGTGTAGTCTTTACTTTCCCACCATAATACCCCTCTACAAAATCATCCTGTGTTTCATCCTTCTTACTTTCCTTGTTATCATATGTAGTACCAGAAGCATGTGTCTCAGTATCACTTTGACCATACGCTAAATCTTGTCCAGTCATAATAATAGGAGAACAGCCTAAATGCATTGCCAAACCGAATGCCACATTCGCACAAGATAACCCCATTTGCATTCCTATGTCTCCCGGAATTGCCAGTGCTCTTTGTAACCAACGATATTCGTTAACTTCTGTACGGAAAGGTAACATAAGTGGGCCTTTGTAGTCTCTGAAAATACGGGGATCCAACAGAGGTGGTCCTACAAGAGTTACAGTATCCGGAATATTTTTATCCTTATAAAAATATTCATATACTAAATCAACACGCTCTATAGAACATACAAAATCTGGGGTTATCCCTTCATCAATTAATCTTGTTAGGATTGTATCTACAGCAATAATTACAGCTTTTCCTTGCGCTCTTTTTATTTCTTGAATATTTTTATTTAAAGAAGGACCTGCAGCTACTAATATAGCAGGAATACTCTCATATGCGTTTTTTACAAATTCAGGATTTTTAGATTTTCTAATATAAGGTATATTAATTAAATTTTGTTCAAGTCCTTGTAAACTATCTAGAGTATCGTTCCCCAATGTTATAACGATACTTCTAGTTGTTTGTTTAATAATTTGTACACATTCTTTTGCTTTTTGAATACCATATTTTCTATAATAATCTGTCACATAAAATGATATATTTTTAATTAAGGCTAAAATATCAATATCATGTAAAAGTGGTTGTAAAAACTCTGCTAAATTCACACTATCATCGGCAAAAAGAATTACATCTTTATTCTTAAACAAATTTAAATTTTTTGTTACAAATACATGTTCAAAAAAAGATAAATTTGGTTCTACTACTATTAATATACTATGTTTATTCTTTTTTTTATATAATTCTCTTAGTTCATGTACTGAATTCAAGCCAATTGCAAAAATCAATTCTCGTTTATGACGATTTAACTCATAATGTTCATCAAATTGATCCTCTAATAAAAAAATTTTGCCATCATAATCTTCAAAGTATTCTTGCCTTGCATTTTCTTTTGCTCTATATTGAGGAAACAAATCAGCTTGGTGTTCTCCAATCCAATGTAACTCACTTTGTGAAAGAGCTTCTATGTTCATATCAATTAACATTATTAAAACGCTCACTTTCTTACTTTCTAGTAATTTTATCGACTGTTTTAATAATTTTTACATACTAAAAAAGCATGTTCTTTAAAAGAACATGCTTTTTTATTTAAATAATTATAAAATTATTGTAATAATTGAAGAACGCCTTGTGGTTGTTGGTTAGCTTGAGCTAACATAGATTGTGCTGCTTGAGTTAAGATATTATTTTTAGTGAATGCCATCATTTCAGCAGCCATATCTGTATCACGGATACGAGATTCTGCAGCTGTTAAGTTTTCAGATGTTGCACCTAAGTTATTAATTGTGTGTTCTAAACGGTTTTGTACAGCACCTAAGTTAGAACGTGTATTTGATACTGATTTGATTGCTTCATCAATTTTTGTAATAGCAGAATCTGCACCTTTTTGTGTTAATAAGCTAATACCTTTAACATCAGCTTTAGCACCGTTATCTAATGCTTCATCAGCTGCAAAGGTTAATGTGCCTGATGAAGTATAGTAACCTGCATCTTTAGTAACTTTACCATTTGCATCTTTAACTGCATCTTTGAATGTAGAAGTTACAGAGTTATTTGCACCTGTTTTCATTTCTGAATATTTTCCTTCTTTGCTTGATGCACCTGTTGCTACTGAAAGACCTGTACCTGTTGACAAACCTGTACCTGCACTATGTTTAACTGTAATTGCAGCACCTACAGTTAAACGACCGTCTGCTGATGAACCTTTAGCAACTACTAATTTACCATTTGCATAATAACCTGAATCTGCAATTCCTGCAGCTGTATTTTTCTCTGTAAATTTAGCAGTAACTGAACCAATTTTAATTTCATCTACTACTTTTGTATTTGTTACAGAACCTACTTCATCGCCTTGAATACCAAGAGCTTTTGAACTTACATCACCAATTGAAATTTGGATTGCTTGTTTAGAGTTAGCACCAATGTGGAATGTACGATCTTGGAAGTCAGAGTTTAATAATTTTTGAGTATTGAACTCTGTGTCAGTAGAAATACGAGTGATTTCTGCTTTTAATTGAGTGATTTCTTTGTCCAATGCTGAACGGTCTTCTGCAACGTTTGTATCATTTGCAGATTGTACTGCTAATTCACGCATACGTTGTAGAATAGAGTGTGTTTCGTTAAGAGCACCTTCAGCAGTTTGGATTAAAGAGATAGAATCATTAGCGTTTTTAGAAGCCATGTCTAAACCAGAGATTTGGCCACGCATTTTTTCTGAAATTGCTAAACCTGCAGCATCATCGCCAGCACGGTTAATTTTGAAACCTGAAGATAATTTTTCTAAGTTTTTAGAAGCTGCTGTAGTGTTAGCTGCTAAGTTGCGGTGTGTGTTTAAAGCCGCGATGTTGTGTTGAATTCTCATTGTGAGATTCCTCCTTGAATTTGTTTTAGTCTTCCACGTCCCTGTGGAGTTGTTCGGCTATTGCCTTACACTACATATATCGTAAGTAGCTCATTTTTGTTTAGTCTATTTCGAAAAAATTTCAAATGTTTTTTCAGGCTTGCTATTGTAATAATTGAAGTACGCCTTGTGGTTGTTGGTTAGCTTGTGCCAACATAGATTGTGCAGCTTGAGTTAAGATGTTATTTTTCGTGAACGCCATCATTTCTGCTGCCATATCTGTATCACGGATACGTGATTCTGCTGCTGTTAAGTTTTCAGATGTTGTTCCTAGGCTATTAATGGTATGTTCAAGTCTATTTTGGATTGCCCCTAGATTTGATCGCTCACTTGAAACGATTTTAATGGCATTATCAAATTTAGAGATTGCCTTATCAGAACTATCTTGTGAGCCTATCGTTACCCCTTCTAGTCCTAAGTTTGTTGTAGATATATCTGGGAGTTTAATATCCAATGCTTGCCCCTGATTTGCTCCTATGTGGAAATAGAAGTGTTCTGGTTTTGTCGCTGTTGTCAGATCTATACCTTCACCTGTAGATTCATCCCAAGTATAGTTAAACAAGCTGCTAGATGATGGGGTATCCTTAATAATACCAGTATCAGTATCACTATAGCCTTTTGAAGTTAAAATACTTCCTGTACCACTCAAAGAGAGTCCTGCTAAGAATGAAGTTCCATCTGTTCCTTTAAATTTTGCTTCGAATGCAGCTCCATCTGCTAATCCTGTAAATGTGTTAATAGCTGCATCAAAACTAGTACCGCCTTGTAGTGTTTGCATAAAAGTAGATATATCATTACTTGCATTGTTATCTTTAATCAATTTATCTAGATATTTTGTAGCAAGATAACCGGCTGAATAAGCATCACTTGTATAGGATTCATCTAACGTTAACTCTGATGATGGAATAACATATGAACCACTATCAATTTCTCCTAATTTGCTGACTAAAGCTGAATAGATATCATTTTTATCTGCTCCAGATAAGTTTGAGAAATTTGCATTTTTGGTTTTCACTGCTAGATTTTGAAGCGAAGTAGAGACTCGTTCGTTGGCTCCTGCTACATATTCAGCAGCCCCTTCTGTAAACCATCCTGGAAGAGATGAGAAGTCTTTGATTGCTCCCCCCATAACTGCATGTGTCATTTCATGAGCAATAATACGGTCTGGTTCTATCCATGGGGCATTATCCCCAAAAAAGTCCAATTTGTCCAATGTCAATGATGTAGGAAAAGACTTTCTGGAACCAGCAATTTCCGAGCCATCAGGATTTGTATTCCAAGTACTAACCACACTTACCCAAGCAACACGTCCACCTTCTTTTTCACTTATGTAGTTTACTTCAATATCATATTTATCTGTAGTTAAACCATAGGCGTCTGTTACAGCTTTCTCTGCATTTCCAAGTGTAGAATTAATCAATTGCTCCGTTAATTGCTTGGCTTGTGGTGATATTTTGTCAGCTGCTGGATTAGAGTTCAAAGAACCGCCTTTTAAAACTTTCAATGTGTTAAATTCAGTGCGATGAGCAGTATCATTAATCTCGTCGAATATTTGACTCACTTCTTTTTGTAGCGCTGCCCGATCGTCATCTGTGTTTGTATCATTTGCAGATTGTACAGCAAGTTCCCGACCACGTTGTAACATTAAGTGTACTTCGTTTAATGCTCCTTCTGCTGTTTGAATAAGAGAAATACCATCCTGTGCATTTTTTGCAGCCATATTAAGTCCACTAATTTGCCCACGCATTTTCTCTGAAATTGCAAGGCCTGCTGCATCATCCCCTGCACGATTGATCTTAAAGCCTGATGATAACTTTTCTAAGCTTTTTGATGCTTTATCATTATTAATCCCTAGCTGACGCTTTGTATTTAAAGCAGCTATATTATGTTGTATCCTCAAAAATTATTCCTCCTTAAAGATTCACTACATCCTTGTAGATTTATAACTCAAATCAAATTCAAATAGGTCCTTTAGAACTGATACTATTTTATCGGTATTAAGTCCATAAAAATAACATGGTTTTTACTTTTATGGTTAGTGTGGCCATAAGATACATGGAATTGTCCAACAACCGATTTGATTTTTCTCAATCTTGATGTAAACATCTTACTGCCCATTAATAAGAGAAAGATAAATCCACTTCAAAAATTGAACAATAAAAAAGGACTATCCACCTAAGATAGCCTCTTTCTTAATCTATTCCCCACTCTTTTAACAAATCAATAGAAGAATCCAAAGCAGCTTTATTCTCCTCTTGAATCGATTTATAGATTTCTGAACGATACACTTTCACTGAACGAGGTGCATCGATTCCTATCTTAACTTGATCACCTTCAACAGAAATGATCTTCAGTTCAATCTCATCACCAATCATGATTGATTCGCCCGTTTTTCGTGTTAGAACAAGCATTATTTCACACCTTCCTTAACTGGTTTCAAAGGATAGTGCAATAGTTCTTGCTTATTTTCATTTAACACGATTTGTCGTCCTTGTCGAGTTTTTGTGTTGATAATGATTGGAGCTAGTAAATTGACTGTTGAGTTTGGTAATGTGTCTTTTAAGGTAACAATTGCGTATGTAATAATATCTTCTTGTTTTTCAATATTTAGTGCTTCTACATCTTGTTTTGATATTTCGAATGTATAATCTGCTTTAAATGTATATGGGAATGCTAGAACAAAGCCAATTTGTACATTTGATGTTGATTGTAAAATCATAAATGGTGTGTTTTTACCGAATGGGATTAATGCGAATTGTTTTTCTTCTAGAAAGCCCGGGATGCCTTCTTCAAAAGAATATAGTTGTTCTTGCACCACTTCTATTTGCCCTAAAAATTTTGTATCGATTTTCATGTTTTTCCCTCTTTTCGTTTTTTCTTGCTCAAATTATTTTATCATGTTCATGATTAATAATAGCGATACGTTTTCTTATTTTGTGACATAAAAAAGAAGTGTACGCTTGATTAGCATACACCATTATTATTTCGCTTTGATCACTGTTGTTTCTACTGAAGGTCTTTGTACTAAATCACCAGTAACATCACCTGGCGTATAGTCATGAACAACCTTTCCTAATTGAACATCAATCTTCGGCTTATGTTGTTGAATATTGATATCTAAACTACCTGCTTGATAATGTATTTTAACTGCTCCAACAGAAGGTTTCCATGTAATGGCCATTTGAGGTGGGGAAGGAATTGCTTTACTTGCAGCTATTTGTTGAATAGCATTTCCAGAGTTTTTGGATATGTTCATCATCTGGTCACCTTCGCTTGCACGGCGAGCGATGCCTTCCATCACCTTTTGTTTCCCTTTTTGTGCATATTGCTCTGATGATTCTTTTGGTGTCAGTAGTCCTAAATCACGGTATGCTTGTGAGGAATCGACAAAAAGCTTGGCAGCTTCTGAATGGATTTCAAGTGTTGCCGCTGGTTGTTCGATATGCTGTTGTGCTCTTGGTTGTTCGATATGTTGTACAGGGTCACTGATATGCAAGTCTACTTTTGCATCTGTTGTATGAATTTGAATTTGATCTAGTTTCATAATTGTCACATCCTTATGAAAAAGGCTCCCTATAAATATGAGAGCCCTCCAAACTATTCATTAATTGATGAAATCTACTAATGTTGGTTGAATAATTCGTCCGCCTACTGAAAGAGCTGCACGGTGGATGGATTCTTCAGTAATTAGGTTTGTGATAGATTCTTCATAATCGACATCTTCGTTATCAGACATTTGTTTTGTGACACTGATTTTTTGAGAACTTAATCGATCTGCCATCATTTCAGCTCGGTTTTGTTTTGCCCCGACTGTTGCACGAGCTTCTAGAACAAGATCGATTGCCCCTTGAATCGTTGTGCCTGATTTATCTTTAGTAGATCCTGTACCACCTAGCAAATCACCGACTAATTCTTTCACATCATCACCAGATTGCAATTTACTTTCTACTTTTGCCATCATGTTGTCAATTTTTTGGAATAACTCATATCCTTCTGAATTGACATCTAATGTAATGCCACTATAAAGTTCAATCGAAACATTAGAGCTAAAACCAGATTGAGCTTGGATTACTGGATAACCATTGTCATCTATTGTAAATTGACTTGCACCAGTATTAGCGTTAGCCAATAGTATTTTATTCCCCGTTGCATCTGTTCCAGTAGCAAACTGTACATCGTTTCCATTAGCATCTGTTGCTTTTCCGGTATTGATATCTAAATTAGTAACAGGAAATGCAATTGCACCAGTTGTTGTTGTACCTGGTGGAGTAGCAATTGTTGTTGTACCTTCTACTGTTCCACCGATAAATCCACTTTTATCATAAAGGGGTGAAGTCGTCTTCGTTCCACTAAAAATATAGTTATCGCCGATTTTAGAGTTTGCAATATCTTTGATTTGTTCGCGGATTTGTTCAATTTCCTTTTTCATTTTTTCGCGATCATCTGTTGTGTTAGTACTGTTTGCTGCTTGTGTTACAAGTTCTTGTACACGTTGCAATGCACTTCCTACTTGACCGAGTGATTCATCTGATGCATCTAACCAGCTATTTACTTCATTCATATTACGAGTATATTGAGCATTTTTCACAAGGGTTGTTCGATACCCCATGCCTTTTACAGAAGCAACTGGATCATCAGATGGACGAGTTAGTTTTGAGCCTGATGAGAGTTGTTCTTGTAATTTGCCCATTTTACTATTACTTGTATTTAGATTGCGAAGCATATTATTAGAAAGCATTGATTGTGTTACACGCATTGAAATTTACCTCCTATAACCCTACACGGCCCATGCCGTTGATGATTTTATCGAGCGTTTCATCTACTACAGTGATCATTCGAGCTGAAGCGTTATATGCTTGTTGGAATGTGATCATATTCGTCATTTCTTCATCCAATGATACAGAGCTAACGGATGCACGATTGTTACTAATGGTTAACTGAATGGTTGTTGAGTTGTATTCCATTGTTGTTGCTTGTTGACCTTGTACACCTAAATCACCGATTAATCCTTCATAATACGTTTGTGCTGATGCATTATTTAAACCAGCAATGGTTGTTGTTTTTAAGTTTGAAAGTAATATAGCTTGTTTACCATTACCTTCTTCGCCTTGACCTGTTGAGGCAGCGATTAAGTTGTTATCAGATATGATTTTATTATTTACTTTGATGTTTGCAGCAGTGATTCTGTTATTACCGGCCGTACCATTTCCGTCACTATCAACAAAGAAATTGACTATTTTAGCTGCACCCGTTGTCCCTTCAGCTAATGGAAACCCGGCTGTATGTAGCTTATTAAATTCCTCAGCAAATTTTTGTGCTAATTGATTTAACTCTCCCAATTTATCTGGATATAAGCCGTCTGATAGTACTTTTCCTCCTGCAACTGAAGCTTTCCATCCATTTGTATCCCATGTATCCGTCGTTTGCGTCGCATAACCATAAGAATTGATCAAAGAAGCCATTTTACCTGATCCAACATTATCAAATTGGTCATATGAAATAGTAGAAGTAGCGCCACCCATATTAATAGTGAAATCCGTAAACGCTGAATAATTATCAGAACCGTCAAATGCACTGTGTTTATAAGACTTAACTTCTTTCGTTGTAGCATCTACTACATCTGGATTATATCCATTTGCAGTTAGTGTAGCACCTTTATCTTTGTTTACTACTTGAACTTTTGAACCATCATCAAGTTTGATATATACATTCATAGACCCTTCTGCAATATCTAGTGAGTTACCGCCTGATTTTGTGTAGTCTACTGTTACGTTAAAGTATTCAGAAAGTTGGTCTAATAGTGAATCACGTGCATCGTACAAATCATTTGGTAAATAACCATTGGGTTCGACGTTACCGATTTGTTGGTTTAATGCAGCTATTTGTTCGATGATTGAGTTTACTTTACCAGACTCCGCACTAATTTCATTTTTTAGATTCGTTTGGATTTGTGTTAGTTGTGTGCTTATGTAGTTGAAGGAATCTGCTAAGTGTTCGCCTCGTTGTGCTACTACTGCACGAGTGGCTGCACTATCTGGTTTTGCACTTAAATCTTGTAAAGATGCATAGAAATTGTCGAATGCTTTATTTAGACCATATTCGGAAGGTTCTGATAGGACGTCTTCCATTTGGGATACAGCATCTGATTTTGATGACCAGTAGCCTAGTTTTGTTGTTTCTTGACGATATTGGTTATCGATAAATTGATCACGAATACGTGTAATAGAGCCGGCTTGAACACCTGTACCAAGATAGCCAGGTACTTTCGGTGCGTTCATACCAACACCTGGGAAGCCCATGGTTGCTTCCATATTAACGCGTTGACGAGAATAGCCGTCTGTATTTGCATTTGCTATATTGTGACCAACTGTATACAATGCCGTTTGTTGCGTAGTAAGACCACGCTTGCTCGTTTCTAGTCCCATAAATGTGGAGCTCATTCTTTTACCTCCTATATTTAGCTGCTGAGAGCGGTTTTATTTCGTTTTTCATATATACTTTTAATCGGATGTAATTGTTTTTTTTGAAGGAACTATCGACAAATGTTAACAATTCCATATTTGTTTCAGAAAAAAACACCTCTAAACTGGAGGTGTTAAGCTTGTGAATCAAAATGCACTTTTGCCATGTTACTGCCACGCACCTCTGTTTTAGAGTAATTAATCTGTTCAGGTTGTGGTCTAAGCAAATCCAATGTCATGTTCACGAATTGAAGCGATTGGAAAATTAGTTTTTGATTTAAATCGTTTTGTTTTTTTAAAGTTTTAATCGTCAGTAATAGCCTTTTTCTTACTTCGTCCAGTTTGTCTTTTTCTTGGGGCGTATCAGCTGCTCCCATTACATCAGCAACAGTAGCTTGACCAGAGAGAGCAATCCCCTTTGCTCCTAGGTAGTCCGTTACCACTTTCTGGCGTTGTTGCTCGAGTTGTGAAATGGCAGCTACGTGCGATTGCTCACTTTTCAACATCTGATCGAGTCCTTCCATATCCCCAACTTTAATCAATTCGGTTTTGTGATAAGCCAGTTTGAGAAGACTCTTATGCATTTTTTCAAGTTTATCCAAAATAATTAATAATGGGTCAATGGACATTCCTCAAAACTCCTTTTTATTTGCGATAATATTTCAGCATATCAGATGCAAGTTGTTTTGCATCTACTTGATAATTACCAGTTTGCATCTTCTCTTTTAGTTGTTGAACGCGTTCTGCTCGCTCATCAGCGTAACTTTTAATACCTTGCAAATCCTTAGCAGCTGAAGAAATTTCTAATTGATCTGTCACATTAAATGTACTTTTCTTAACATGCTCTGCTTTTACAGATTGATTTTGGTAAGGGTTAACCTTATTCACACCGTAATTATAGATTTTCATTTTAAAGAGCCCCCTCTCAATTTTCATTGTCTACATGTTATTTCGGTTAAGTTTACTTGAAATTAAGTACTTTTACATAAATAGCGAAAGACAACCTATCATTTTAAAATAGTTATAGTTCTATTTTCCTCCATTATTTAAAGAGTGATTATAAAGCATTAGGATTTACTTGTGAAGGTAGACATATTTTTATGAAGGAGCATAGATTTTTGTAAGTGGAATAATTTTACTCTAATATAAAAGAGCCAACAAAATAATTTCCTTTCGTTAGCTCTTACTTTTTAATTTTACTTTTTTTTCCGCTCCGCTAAATATGTAGCACGCGCATTTTCTTCAATACTTCTTCGGAATTCTCGCCCTGCTTCGAATTTATTTAAATCTGATTTTAACTCATTAGCGCAATTATCACAAAGCTTTCCTTTTGATGTTAAGCGCCCACAGTTATCACATGGATATCCTAAATTCGGGAACAATGCTGGTTGCAAACGATTTTTCTTAACCCATTTATACAAAAGTTCTCTTTCTACACCAGTAGCCTCTACAATTCGATCGACTGTAGCAGCACGATTTTCTCTTTTACGTAAAAAACGATATACTTCTTCATACAATTTTTCCTCTGACATCGCACACTTAGGACAAATCTCTCTAACTCCAGTGTAATTAAAAAAATCTCCACATTTTGGACAATCTCGTAATTCCCCCATAGCTGTTCCTCCTATTGTAGATCTAACTGTATCTATTTATATTGTCGACATTGTTTTTGAATATTTTATTCTGAAGATTGATTACGAATACATCATAACAAATTATTAGAGTTTTGGGTACTTGAGTAAATGATGCTAGATTCGTTTGATAAAAAGCCATTTGCTTATCCTTGAATTAGTGTAAGTGCTGTGACTTTTTCTGCGCCTGCTTCTATTAATAATGATTTTGCATGCTGTAGCGTAGTGCCAGTTGTGACAATATCATCCACAAGGATATAGTGTGTAGGTTTGATTGCTTCATGGACTTTTAGTCTGAATAGCTGATCTGATTGTTCTCTTTCTATTTTTGTTTTACTCGATTGGGTGATAGGTGATATTTTTTCAAGTAAATGTGTAAATGGAATACCGGCTGCATTTAATAGTTCATCAATATGCGCAAACGTTCTTTCTTTTTGTTTTTCTGGATGCATTGGTATTGGGACTATAATAGTTTGTTCATCTTTTAGATGTTGATGAATTTCTTCACGGAACACTTCAGATAGTACGACATCTTTTAGAAACTTATATTGATGTAGGAAATCTTTCATTGGCTCATTATAGTGATATAACGCAGTGACATCTTTGTATTTTTGCTGTTCGGGCGTGACGCGTTCAAATCTTTGGTGACATTTATCGCAAATAACTGGTTCTTTTGTGGGTGTTAGTAGTTTACGCCAGGTGACTTTGTGATGTAATGGCGCAGCACATAAATAGCAATGGTTTACCGTTTTTGGAGGGAGTTTAACGGACATTACGATAACACCTCCATTTTGTTAAGACTTATAATTTCCTTCCGCGCACCATCCATTTCGAGTGTAATTCCATGGTGGAAAAATACCAAGTCACCAGTAGGATCATCAGCAGACCTCCCAACTCGCCCACCAATCTGGATCAGGGCACTCGAGGTAAAAATACCACTTTCCGCTCCTACAACAGCAACCTGTACCTTCGGAATGGTAATCCCTCTTTCTAAAATGGTTGTTGTAAGCAATCCCGGCACGCTTTTCTTGCGCAATGCAAGTACCTTTTCTTTACGATTAGAATCTTCTGCATGTACAGCTTCAATTTTCAGATGTAATTTTTGAAAAAGTGGTACGGCCTTTTCCATTAATTCAATCGTTGGAAAAAATATGAGAAAAGGTTCATCATTCTTCAATCTAGTGGTTGTCCATTCTAGCAGTTTCCTCGGTATTTTCCCTTTCGCAATTTGCTTTTGATAGTTAAAGAGTGTGTCAAAGCGCGGTACTGGGAGTGGATGCGTATGATATCTTCTTGGTATAAAGGAATAACCACCTTTCAACTTTTTCACCTTATCTTTAAGTTCATCTGAAGGCGTCGCTGTAACAAATAAAATAGGCGAATCGGGTTTCTTTGCTTTTTGGACCGCTTGCTGTAATGTTTCATCGAATGTATAAGGGAAAGCATCAGCTTCATCGACTATAACCACATCAAATGCCTCTTCAAAACGGTATAGTTGATGTGTTGTTGCAATTATTAGGGGAGAATAACGATGTTCAACTGTTGCTCCTCCGTAAAGTGCTTGTACAAAAGTATTCGGAAATACTTTTTGAATTCGTGGTGCCAATTCAAGTACTACGTCAGTTCTCGGTGTTGCAACACAAACACGCTTGTTTTGCATCAGGCATTCTGCAATAGCAGGAAACAGAATCTCCGTTTTACCTGCTCCACAAACTGCATGTACCAAATGGGATTGGTTCTTCTTAACACTATCAACAAGTTCTTCTGAAGCCCTTTTTTGTTGAGGTGTGAAAGTTCCACTCCATTGAAATAGATGTGAAAGATTTGTTCTTGCTTCATAAGGTAATTGAATTTTCCGTGGTGGCCCGATCCATTTTATTAATTCTGTACAACTACTTACTCGTCCCATATTAATACAATGTCGACAGTAAACACAGACTTGTTGGCATTTAGCACAATTAAAAGATGCGAAAAACTCAGGATCTTCGTTTCTGCATCGATTACATCTCCAATTATTTTTTGAGAATAGTTTATTTGTCGTTGAGATTGGTTGTACTCCGGGGATTGTCTGTATATGTCCCATTTGAATATGTTGTTCTATTGTTTTTTGTTGAAAAGGCGTATGCTCTCGAATCCATAGTCGGCCTATTAAAAAATCACGTAGATGAGCATTTATAAGGTTGTTTGGGGAACATAGTTTTTGGGCTGGTTTTGCTTTGTTGATTTTAAAACGCAATAGTTTCCTCCAATTCTGGGGTTGGATTGGGTATATTTTATAAGGATTTTTTGGGGATTTCAAGAGGGAGAGGGTTATTTATTTTTACATTATGGATGGGGGTAGAATTTGTAGATTGTTTGCCATAATTTGTGGAATTGTTTATTTTGGCGCTGGAGCTTTAGCGCAACTCGGGACTCCTTTTTGCACAACTCACAACTCCTTTTGCACAACTCAGCTCCTTTTGCACAACTCATGACTCCTTTTGCACAACTCAGGCTTCCTTTTGCACAACCCATGACTCCTTTTGCACAACTCACAACTCCTTTTGCACAACTCAGCTCCTTTTGCACAACTCAAGCTTCCTTTTGCACAACTCATCAGCTTCAACCTCTTCTAGTACTAAAATGCTTTATAAAGATGAAAGTATTTAGACTTGTAATCCCCCCTCTAAAAACAAAAAGCCGAAATTGCGTCATGCAATTTCGACTTTTTGTGTACTTTATTTTCTATACCATCCAAGTCCAAGTGAGCCTTCACCTAAGTGGGTGCCGATTACTGGACCAAAGTAACTTTGTTTGAAATGGACGGATGGGTATTTTGCTTGTAGTGTGTCAAACCATGCTTGTCCTTCTGCTTCGCAATTGGCGTGGATCACGACTGCTTCGATGTCGGGATGAACGGCAACATCTTCGCCAAGTAGATCTTCTACTCGACGTAATGCTTTTTTGCGTGTACGAATTTTTTCAAAAGGAACAATCACTTTGTCTTTGAAATGCAGGATTGGTTTAACTTGTAGTAATCCTCCGATTAATGCAGATGCGGCTGAAAGTCTTCCTCCGCGTTGCAAATGTGATAGATCATCCACCATAAAGTACCCGCGCATAGATTGTTTCATCTCTTTTAACTTTGCCATGATGTCTTTAGCTGAAGCACCTTGTTGTGCCATTTTTGCTGCTTCAATAGCGTAAAAGCCTTGTGGGCCACAAGCAATTTCACTATCAAATCCGTATACATCAAGGCCTTCAACCAATTCTCCTGCTCGAATAGCTCCTTGATATGTACCACTAATACCACTAGATAAGTGAATTGTTACTACTTCGTCATAGTCATTTGCTAGTTTTTCAAACAAAGAGACAAATTCGCCTATAGGTGGTTGCGAAGTCTTTGGAAGTTCTTTTACTTCTCGAACTTTATCATAAAAAGTAGCAACGTCTATATCAACGCCTTCTGCAAATGTTTCTTGATCAAAAATCACACTAAGCGGTACTACGTGAATATTATATTTTTCTTGTTCAGCTTGGGACAAATAGGCTGTGCTATCTGTTACAATTGCTGTTGTCATTAGTCATCCACTCTCCTACCTAGTTTTACATTTTATAATATATCGCTATGAATGTTAAATGAAAAATATCCCTAGATTCTAAGTGTTACTGATTTTGTTCTATAAGTCAAATATGTAAAACATATTTTCATTGTATAAATATATATTATAGATACAAAAATGGAATGCAAAGGAGAAACCTCTACATTCCATGAGTAATCACTTATTCTTTTGTGCCCATTACATACACTGCCGAAATACCCCATTTTCCATTTTCCTTAGCCATCACTGTTACTTGGTTTAAAGGTTGAGTAAATGTTTGATCGTCCTGCTTCACTGTTGTTTTTATATTCGCAAAAACTTCAGCATAATTTTCTTTATATTTTTTCAATGTTACATTTTTGGCAGTTCGTTTTACATCGTAATCCTTAAATGCTTGTTTAGTATAATCAATTTCTTCATCATAGTTAAAGCCTTTTGGATTTTCTGATAATGTTTTCGCATAACGATTAATGTCCTTATCATTAAAGGACTCAATATATTCGTCAAAAACTGCTAAGATTGCTTTCTTTTCATCAGCTGGGACTGATTTTGCTTCGTCTACTTTACCATCCGAGTTTAATTCGAAACCAACTTTTTCATCATCGGTTGTAGTAGTCCCAGTTGTTGCTTGATCATTTTTTTCAGTGCTAGATGAATCAGAATTCGTTTGTTCTTCGCTTTTATTTGTTGTTGAATCTTCTTTTGTATCTGTGATTCCATGATTGATGGAATTATTTTGTGATGAATAATCAGTATCTTTTGTAGAGCCAGAGTTGTTATCTTTAGCACTATCGTCGTTGTTTCCACAAGCTGCAAGCATAAAGGCACATACTCCAATTAGTGCTATTTTTTTGAAAATCATTCAATACCCTCCTACATTCTCTTTGGAACTAGAATACCCATAATTATTATAATTCATAATATCTATTCATTTTTTAGACGTTATAGAAAGAAATAAGTTTCTATGTATATTTTGGGATACTTTTTTCTGAGCGTTCTCAATTAGTATAATCCAGAATGTATTAGAATGTCATTCAAAGTGGAAAAACGACAGAGATATGACAAAAAATGTTGAGTTTTTGAATTTGATGAACAAACTTAAACATTCACAGTAGTTACCCACTGTATAAAAAGTAAAAAAGCTAGAGCAACGGTTATAATTCCAGTTACTCTAGCCTTATCAAGATATAAATAAAATTATCGAACTTCTACCCAACCATTTTTAATAGCTGTTACAACTGCTTGTGTACGGTCGTTTACATTCATTTTTTGAAGAATGCTTGATACATGGTTTTTAACGGTTTTTTCGGAAATGAATAGCGTTTCACCGATAGCTCGGTTACTTTGACCATCTGTTAGTAGTTGAAGTACTTCACATTCACGCTTTGTAAGTAAGTGGAATGGACGACGAATTTCTGTTTGGTGGAATGAGCCTTTATTTTCACGTTCACTTAGGCGACGGTATTCAGCAACTAAATTTTTTGTTACTTTCGGATGTAGGTATGAACCACCAGCAGCCACGATTTTAATAGCTTCTACGATTTCATCTGCATCCATTTCTTTTAGCATATAGCCTAGTGCGCCAGATTTCAATGCATGTGAAACATAAGATTCATCATCATGGATTGAAAGGATAATTACTTTTGCATCAGGGTATTTTTCTAAAAGTTCAGCAGTAGCTTCCACACCATTTTTTTGTGGCATATTAATATCCATTAATACTACATCTGGTTGATATTCATTATAAAGACGGATAACATCTTGACCGTCATCACCTTCTGCTACCACATCAAAAGAATCTTCGAAATCTAAAATTCTTTTGACTCCTTCACGGAATAGTTGGTGATCATCTACAATAACAATTTTCGTCATGAAAATTTCCTCCTAAATTAGTTCGTTTTTTTATAGTTTTTTTGTTGTCCAATAGGGATTATAAAAGTAATGTGGGTGCCTTCGTTTTTAACTGAAGATAGCTTCATCTCTCCGTTAAGCAGTTCGACTCTTTCACGCATTCCTATAATACCAAACGAATTTCTTTTGACAATATCAGTATCGAATCCTGAACCATTATCCTTAATAGTAATATTGACGTGTTCTTTAAGCCACTCAAATTTCACCCATACATCATGGGATTTACCGTGTTTAATAGCGTTGTTAACACATTCTTGAACCAATCTAAAGATTGCTACTTCGTAATTTGTACCTATGCGAATAGGCTCACCAATCGAATTAAAATGTACATTGCTATTTTGTTTATATTCTTCAACAGTTTTTAAATATTTCTTTAAAGTCGGTACAATACCTAGGTCGTCTAAAGCCATAGGCCTCAAATCATAGATAATTCTTCTGACCTCATGTAAAGCATCGCGAACCATATCTTTTAACTCTAATATTCCCTGAAGCGCTTCTTCAATGCCTCTTTCTTTATAAGTACGATTGATTAAATCAGTTCTCAATAATACATTGGCTAACATTTGTGCTGGGCCATCATGTATTTCTCTTGAGATTCGCTTTCTTTCCTCTTCTGTTGCTTCGATAATTTTGATTGTGTAATCTTCTTTCATCTTAGCATTCTCAAGTGCTGGGCCAATATGCTTAAGGTCAAAAGTTAGATAATTTAGAACTACATTCACTTGATTGACTAAATGATCAGCTCTTTCAATTGTATCAAGTAAGCTTTTCATGCGTCTTTCTAAATCGTCTCTTTTTTCTCTCAGTTGCTTTTCTTCAGCTTGGAGAATAGAGTAGCGAATTTGTATTTGGTTTGCTTGGTCATAAACTTTGTGAATTTCTTCTTCTGAAAATATCTTGAAATTCTTGGATACTTCAGCTAGTCGTCGTCTCGAAAGTCTAGATTTAGCTTCTAATACATCGTTTTCAGATATTAAATTCTCTATTTTATAACGAACTTCCTCTAATTCTAATTTCATTTCATCAAAAGTTCGTCGACTTTGCTCACTAATCGTAAAGATGTCATTTTTTGATTCATCTATCGTTTTTACCATACGATTGAAGATCAGATCTAATGATTTCAAATCAATTTTATCATTTATCATTCACATCACCCTTACACTTTGTGCTACATTTAGAATAAATAATACTTATTAAAATTATACACAAAAATATATCTTTACTACTGTGACCCTAAATTTATTATATCATTTATCCGACCTGAGACTATTAAATTATGATGTCAATACGATGTCAAAGGTTTCATTATATAATACCTAGTAAGAAGGAGTTTACCATGAGAAAAAATTATTTAACACTAAAAACCCTTGGAAACAGTGAAATTATTATCTCAAAATCAAGATTTATCGCAAATTGTAAACGAGTCGAAACTGAACAAGAGGCACTTGATTTTATACAATTTATAAAAAAAGAGCACTATTCAGCTACGCACAATTGCTCAGCTTATTTAATCGGAGAACATGACCAAATTCAAAAAGCAAACGATGATGGTGAGCCAAGTGGCACAGCTGGCGTTCCCATTTTAGAAGTATTAAAGAAGCAACACTTAAAAGATACAGTAGTTGTTATTACACGCTACTTTGGTGGCATTAAATTAGGAGCAGGAGGATTAGTCCGTGCCTACGGAAAAGCAACTACTGCTGGAATTGATGCTAGCGGTGTTGTAGAAAGACGTCTTCACCATCTTATGAAGGTCACTGTAGAGTATATTTGGTTAGGAAAACTTGAAAATGAAATTAGAAATTCTACATATATATTAAAGGATATAAATTATGCAGAATGCGTGGAATTTTATGTCTTTGTTCCAAAGGAAGAGGAATCTCTATTTACTGAGTGGCTTACAAATATGACAAATGGACAAGCTATTATAACAAATGAAGACATGTTATTTTTAGAATTTGACAAAAAATAACTAAAAATTAATTTTACTGATTCAATTCTCCATAGTATAATTAAATTCGCTACACGAAATGTAGCAACTTTATTTTAAAAAGAGCGTCAAATACACTGTGTCAATACAATTCTGTAGATTAGTATTCCTAAATTAGAGGAGATTATATATGACAAATTCAAGAGTACAAGCGAAAAAGGAGAAAAAGTCCCTTAAAAAGAAAAAAAAGAAACATCCCGTCTTAAAAACCTTTTTAGTTCTTTTAATATTAGCAGTTATAGCGACCGGGTCATATGCCTTTTATCTTTTCAAACAAGGTGAAAAAGCAGCAAACAAAGCTTACGATACAAGTAATACCCGAGAGAAATCTGCTTTGAGAGAAGAAAAAGTTGAACCATTAAAAGATAATATCTCAATACTTTTTGTTGGTATTGATGATAGCGAAGCTCGTGAACAAGGTTCTGATCATTCTCGTTCAGATGCCTTAATGCTTGCCACTTTAAACAACAAAGATAAATCAGTTAAATTACTAAGTATTCCACGTGACTCCTATGTTTACATTCCTTATGTAGGTCATGAAGATAAAATCACTCATGCACATGCATACGGTGGGACACAAGCAACAATTGATACAGTAGAAAATTTATTAAACGTTCCTGTAGATTACTACTATCGTTTAAACTTTGATGCATTTATCGAAATTGTCGATGCACTTGGTGGTATTAAAGTTAACGTACCTTATGCATTACATGAACTTGATGAAAACGACAAACGAACAGTCAACTTAAAACCTGGTAAGCAATTACTCAATGGTCGTGAAGCATTAGCACTTGCACGTACGCGACATCAAGATAGCGATATCAAACGCGGAGAACGCCAACAGATGATTTTAGAAGCTATTATTAAAAAGGCATCATCCGTAACATCATTAACAAAATATGATGATATATTAGCTGCAGTCGGCAACAATATGAAAACGAACATGACTTTCGATGAGATGAAATCACTTGCCGCTTATATTAAAGGTGGTATGCCAAAAGTTGACTCACTATCTTTAAAAGGTTACGACGATATGTCAACTGGCGTTTACTACTACAAATTAGATACAAATAATCTTGCTGAAATCAAACAAACGCTTCAAAAACATTTAGGTTTAACTGAAAATGACTTAAACACACAAGATAATTCGACAGACGATACTGAGACAGATACGAATACGAATACGAATACGAACAACAGCAGCAGCAATTATAATTCCAGTCAACAATCTAGTTCTTATAGCGGTTCTGGTAGTACTTATAGTGGATCTGGTTCTAGTAGCAGTTACAGCTCAGACTACAATTCGAATAATTAATCTAATGATAACGAATAATAAGCATCTAATAGTTTTTCTATTGGATGCTTTTTTATTTATGGTTCGGTTCTCTTTTTGAACTGAGGTTTTTGAAGACGTAAATTGCTGTAAGGGCGAATACAATTTAAAATGGAGCGAATAAACGAAGCGAGAGAGCGAATAAAATCACAGAAGGAGCGAATAAAACTACCGAGAGAGCGAATAACGTTAGAAAATGAAGTTACTCGGTGAAAGCAACATAGATGAAGGGATTTATTTCTTTTTAGAGGAGGTTTATTTCTTTTTTAAAGGGTTTTATTACCTTTTCAGAGGCTTTTATTTCTTTTTCAGCAGTGTTTATTTCCTTTTCTGATGCTTTTATTTCCCTTCAAAGTCACTCCCCTTTCAGAGGTATATTTAATTCTATTAAGATATTAATATTTAAAATATTTTGAAATTATCCACAATCCCACAGCTTTATCCACATTATCCTCTACCATCACTGATGAATTGGTCAATCTCCATCCAATACTTATCCACAAAATAAAAAAGAGTGTAACTAAAAGGTCAAAACTTTTAGCACACTCTAGTATATTTTAAGATTATTTTTTTCGAACAAGGTTTAACAATGGGCGATAATTTTGTCCAGCTAGTCCAATCACTTCGACAAATAACTCAATTACTACAAGAATTACAGTGATGAGAAGAATTGCTCCCCAAACTTTTGCCATTGAGAATGTAATTGCTGCTAACCCGAACATTGCAGCGATCCCATAAATAAGTAATACTGTTTGGCGATGAGTAAAACCAATACTCATCAAGCGGTGATGCAAGTGAGATTTATCTGGGCTAAATGGTGGTTGTTTGTTTAACAAACGACGCACAATAGCGAAGAAAGTATCTGAAATTGGAACACCTAACATAACAATAGGAACAACTAATGAAACAAAAGTTACGTTTTTAAATCCAAGTAAAGCTAAAACAGAAATCATAAATCCAAGGAACAAAGCCCCGGTATCACCCATGAAAATTTTCGCAGGGTGGAAATTATAAAATAAGAAACCACATGTACTTGCTGCAAGAATCAAAGCCATCACTAATACAAAAACATTACCCATTATGAATGCCATAGCTGCAAGTGTGATTAATGCAATTGTGGAAACACCGGCTGCAAGGCCATCTAATCCATCTATTAAGTTAATCGCATTCGTAATACCAATAATCCAAATTAAAGTTAATGGAATGCTTAAATAACCAAAGTCTAATTTTCCGTCGAAAGGTAAATTGATAAAGTCAATTTGAACACCACCAAAGAAAATAACGATTGCAGCGGCAACAGTTTGCCCAATCAATTTAGCTTTTGGAGAAATTTCAAGCATGTCATCAAGGACGCCTGTCACGATAATAACAAAGCCTCCGATTAAAATGGCAATCATTGATTTATCCATAGGTTGTGCTACAACTATACCAATTAGAAAAGCTAAGAAAATAGCTAATCCACCAAGTCGTGGCATAACATGATCGTGCACTTTACGATAGTTTGGTTTATCTACTGCACCAATTCGAAATGCGAGTCGTTTAACAAGCGGAGTCAAAAGAATTGAAGCGACAAAGGCTACAACTAATGCTAGGTAATTCATATATTACCCATCCTCCTTATAAACTCTACGTATATTAATAAATGCGCAATAAAAAACGCATTCAAATGCTAGTTATCATTGAATACAAAAAGTATTATAGCATGATTTCTAGAAAATAACACTCTCTTTCAAGTAATTTGTTTGTCCATCACTATAATCATACTATTTAAATCTTACTCTAATAAAACACAAGAAATGCTTAAAAGGTTGCATCAAATTTTAAGTTTTATGCAATTCTATGTGTTTAACAACTTTACATATATGATTATAGAGCCAAATTACGAATATGACACAACCAATTTTTACTATGAATCTGACTATTTTAATCATTACTTTTTATCGAATTCACACCTGGCTGAATTATTGCAATAAAAATCTCCTAACACATCTGTTAGGAGATGAAATTATGTAAATTTAATAACATTCTATTAACTGGATTATTAACGAAGAGCAGTTTATTCGCTCTTTCCTATGGTTTATTCGCTAATTTGGGGATTTTATTCGCTCCTACCTTCGTTTTATTCGCTCTTTTTTGAATTGTATTCGCCCTTACAGCAATTTAAGTCGCGAATCTCCAAACATTTCTCGATTTCGGTCCACTTCTCTTCAGAACAATCAATTATTAAAATAATCTTTACACCTCTTCATAATTTACTTATTCTAAATTTTCTTTTATTTTATAATATTTAACTTAATTAATATAAATTTTCACTTTTTAAATAAAATTTAAGGTTCCATTATCGACATATTCATGTTAATCTATTCAAGTACCTTTTTAAAACTGTTGTAATTAGAATTTTCAGATAACAACGAATATTTAATCACCTTATTCCAAATAGCGTAATAATTTCATATAAATTACTAGAGATTACACGCAGAACATTATAAAAGGAGTCTTATTATGCAAAATCAACATCTTTCTCTTTGGGAAAAAATATCGGTTGGGTTCATGCTTTTCGCATTATTCCTAGGTGCCGGTAACATTATCTTCCCTCCTCTATTAGGACAACAATCAGGCGAACATTTTGTTTTAGCTATAATTGGTTTTTTAGTAACTGGTGTAGGTCTTCCATTATTAGGGGTTATTACAGTTGCCAAATCAGGCGGTGAATTACAAGATATGGCGGGCCGTATTAGTCCACTATTCGGTGTAATCTTCACAGCAATTGTATATCTTGCGATTGGACCATTCTTCGCAATGCCTCGTACGGGTACAGTTTCTTATGAGTTAGGTGTTAAACCTTATTTGTCAGAAGCATCTGCAGCATCATTTTGGCCATTATTAATCTTTTCAATCATTTTCTTTGCAATTACTATGTTCTTCGCATTGAACCCAAGTAAGTTAATTGACCGAGTAGGTAAAATTCTTACTCCTGCACTTTTAGTTGTTATCGCTGCACTTGCTATAAAAGCAATCGTGACACCGATGGACGGAGCTGGAAAAGCAGTCGGTAAATACGTATCAAATCCATTTGGTGAAGGTTTCGTTCAAGGTTACTTAACAATGGATTTCCTAGCAGCATTAATCTTTGGAATTGTCATTGTAGAAGCATTAAAAGGTAAAAATATTACGCACAAACCAACAGTTGTGAAAACAACAATTTTCGCTGCATTTATCGCTGCAGCTGGACTAGCTCTTGTTTATCTTTCTCTTGGTTATATTGGTTCATCAAGTTTCCAAACAATTGGTGCATTCGACAACGGTGCTGATATCATTACAAAATCTGCAAACATCCTATATGGTCAATTCGGTAATATCTTATTAACAGCTGTCATTCTACTAGCTTGTTTAACAACATCAATCGGCTTAATGACTGCATCATCTGAGTTCTTCCATAAAATCTTCCCTTCTATTTCTTATAAAGGATGGGTATGGGTTTTCACGATTTTCTCAACTTTCGTAGCAAATATCGGGCTTGAACAATTGATCACCATCTCTTTACCTGTACTACTTGCTATTTATCCACTAGCAATTGTTCTAATGATCTTAACTCTTGCTGCAAAATGGTTCAATGATGCACGTGCTGTTTATATTACAGCAATGATTTTCACAGCTTTAGTAAGTATTTACGATGGTCTTAAACAAGCTAAAATCACTTTTACTGGTTATGAAAACTTCTTAAACCAAATCCCACTATACTCTACAGGGATTGGCTGGCTAATACCTGCTATTATCGGTGCAATCGTAGGTTATGTCATTTCTTTGATGCAAAAAAAATAAATTACACAACCAATACATTTTAAATAGAAAAAAGACTGTAAACACACTCCAATTTAGAGTAGTTTACAGTCTTTTTCTTTTATAAATTAAGATTAGACACCAATCCGCTTAAGTCACATATATCTAATTATAGAGGTACATCCCATATTCAATCTCTACACTTACACTCTAAGGTTGAATTTGTACCAGATTTAGGGTAATCACACTATTCTTTAATGGGTATAAATCTTCTGTTTAAAGTAAGCGTTTTCAAGTGTTTTCTTTAATAAATACACTTTTTAATCTAAACACTTGAATCTATCTCGAATTGTGATATATTTAATACGCAATTGAGATAGATTCATAAATTTGACACAAAGTTTGATTAATGAGGCTTTTCGGAGGTTTAAAAATGATTTCAACTATTTTATTAATTTTAATTACTATTTTTGTTATTATTCCTGCAATATTAGTATTTACTCTATATGTATTAGACCGTAAGCAAAAACAACATGCTATTTTACGGAATTTCCCGGTTCTTGGTAGAATGCGTTACATGACTGAAAAAGTCGGTCCAGAACTTCGACAATATTTGTTCGATGATGACCATAAAGGTAAGCCTTTTAGTCGAGAAGACTTTTTACATGTCGTATTACCTGGGAAATACTTAGGTTCTGTCATAGGATATGGTTCAAAACGTAATTTTGAAGAAGCAGGTTTCTATATTCGTAACGCTATGTTCACAAAACAAGTAGAAGAAATGCGTGTCGATCAAAGTCAAACTGTAGATACTCAAAAATATGTGATTGATTCTGATGGATTGTTTAATCGTAAAGAACATACAGAAAAAGTTACAGTTAAACCATGGTTGCTTCCTGAAGAAGATGCCATTGTAATTGGACCAAATTGTCGTGAACCTTTCCACGTACGTAGTTTAGTCGGTCAATCTGCGATGAGTTATGGTGCACTAGGAAAAAATGCTATTACCGCTTTATCAAAAGGTATTAGTATGGCAAAAGGATCTTGGATGAATACTGGTGAAGGTGGTATCTCAGATTATCATTTAGCTGGTGGTGCAGATATAATCGCCCAAATTGGTTCAGGATTATTTGGTTATCGTACAAAAGACGGAGAATTTAGCTTTGAATTACTAAAGGAAAAAGCGGCGATTCCTCAAGTTAAAGCATTCGAGTTAAAACTAGCGCAAGGTGCAAAAACTCGTGGTGGTCACGTAGAAGCAGATAAAGTTACGGAAGAAATTGCGAAAATCCGTAATGTCGAACCACACAAAACTATCAATAGTCCAAACCGTTTCCATCAATTCAATGACTTCCCATCACTATTTAAATTTATCGACCAAGTTCGAGAAGTCGGCGGTCTTCCAGTTGGTATTAAAATTGTTATTGGTAGTCCTGATGATGCAGAAGCTCTTGCTTCTTATATGAAAGAAACAGGTAAAGGTCCAGACTTTATCACAATCGATGGTGCTGAAGGCGGTACAGGTGCAACATTCCAAGACTTAGCAGATAGCGTTGGTCTTCCTATTCACTCAAGCCTTGTTCTTTTACATGATGCCCTTATTAAATACGGTGTACGTGACCGTGTGAAAATTATCGCTTCTGGTAAAATTATTACTGCAGACCGTGCTGCAGTCATTCTTGGCTTAGGTGCAGATCTTATAAACGTAGCTCGTGGATTTATGATTTCAGTTGGATGTATCATGGCACAACGTTGTCATACGAACGAATGTCCAGCTGGCGTTGCAACAACTGATCCTAAATTACAAAATGGTCTTATTGTTGAAGAGAAAAAATTCCGTGTAACTAACTACATTATTACTATGCGTGAAGGTCTATTTAGAGTAGCTGCAGCAGCTGGTTTAGACTCACCAACCAAATTTAATAGCGAACATATTGTTTACAAGGACGATTATGGTCGCGTGTATAAAGTTGAAAATTTGAAAGAAAAACAAATAAGTTAAGATTACTAGATTAATATATAAATATTATATAGAAGAAACGCCTTTGCATGATGATATTGTAGAGGTGTTTTCTATATTCATACTTCTATTGATTTCATACGGAAATATACCTAATAGAATTGTTTTACTTTTTTACAACTTGCACATTGTTACATTCAAAAAAATATTGTCCTAGATGTTTCGAATTTTATTATTTTGGCTATGCTTGTACTATAGTGATTTTGCTTATTTGATTTCACTATCCAATTGTTATTGCTTATTTCTAACTTTGAAATAAAAACTCTATAAACACGGAACAATTAACCTCCTCAGCTCTGCAAAGTACCGCCAATCCCCTTGTTTGCGGTACTTTGCGATTTCTTATAAAGTCTCCTCTTATTTCTCATTAATCAATAGATAAAAAGTATATTTTTAAATAGTTATAATTTCCCCTTTTAATCATAACTTCATAAACTAACAACAACCAAAGATTTACAAATTAATTCTTTTGTTTTATAATACACATTACCTTTATACTACAAATTGTAATATATTATCATTGATATTTGACTAAATAAATATGATAATATAGTAAAAAATAATCATTACATACTCAATGAATTTGTTTATGTAATTTATATTATTCTCGGATTTCACTATAGATATAATTACAATTTAAGGATGTCTGAACTCACTAGGCTGCTAGGAACAGTTGGTGGGTAATACTGCCCTGTCCGTTATTGTAGGATAAAGGAGATGTTTCAAGTGGGATTTAATATATATTATTACGAAAGTAAAATTGAATGCTGTTGTTGCAAAAAAAAGTTCACGACTTACAAAGTACGACCAAATCGTTATAAAGTAGTCGATCAAGATACTGATTTTATGCCTATTTATGAGGGATTAAATCCGATACTATATGAAGTCTCTGTTTGCCCTCATTGCGGGTATGCTTATCACAAATCAATGACACGTACTTTTGGACCTTTCATGCAACTTATTAAAGAAATATATATTAAAGAATTGCAAAAACCGATGAATATTTGCGAAGTGCGGTCACTTGAGGATGCTATTGCTAGCTTTAAGTTAGCTTATTTAGTGTCAAGAGCTTCTATGGAGGAGCCTCTTATTATGGCCAATTTTGCGATAAAAATTGCATGGCTATACAGATTAAAAAAAGATTCACAATCTGAAATGCGATATCTTCAAGCAGCTAGAGAATTTTACAGTAAATCTTTTGCGTCCAATAAAGAAGGCGAAGAAAAGCTTCAATATTTGTATGCCGAACTAAGCCTTCGTATAGGGGATATTGAGGAAGCGAAAAAAGGATTTTCTCAACTGATTTCTGGAAGAGACGTTTCTGCCAAATATCAAAAAATAGCGCGTAATCGTTGGGAAGATTATAAATACAATAATGCGATTGATCATAGCAAACTCATATTACGAGCTAAGGGAGAGATTGAAGATGTTTAATATGAAAATTCGACCGGATGCAAATGAGGATGTTATTTTCTCTGAAGTTGTTCATTTTTTGCTGAGAAAAAATAATCGTATTCTATCTAATGATGAAGTTATTGAACGAACAGGGATTCCGCCAGAATTAATCTACAAATGGGTAAAAACAGGTAGATTAAAAAATAGTCTTTTCCCTAATCTTGGCGCACCATGTGAAAGATGTGGAAGAATAACGAATCACGCTAAAATCTGTAGACACTGCGCAAACTCTATAACTAGTACACTTGCACAAGAAGAAAAAGATAAAATCTGGTTTAATAAAATCCAAAAGCCAACCCACAGAGCAAATGCTTATCGTTATAAATAATAGATTAATATATAAACTAGGAGTGACTACATGAAAATCCGTAGTATGATTAAATACTCAATCATCATCGCAGTTATATTACTTATCTTAACTACTTTAAGCATTGGGCATTTAGGAAAAAGTTTATCTGAACAAACGAATGCATTTAATATTAACCAACAGGATGGACAAATTGCTATAAAATTAATGCAAAACATTGAAGCAAAGTCATCTAATATCCGTACATACACAGAAACAGGGTCGAATCGCTCTTTACGAGCTTATCAACGAGAAGAAAAAGAAACGCTCGATACTAATAAGACGCTCAAACAACTAAAAAATCACCACCTACCAAAAGAAACATTAGCCTTAGCCGAATATGCACTTCAACAATCAGCTCATCTAAAAATGATTGAAGAACAAGCTTCTTTACTAATGCAAAAAGGAGAAACAGATAGAGCCAAGGATTTACTTTATGGAAATGAATATAGTCTTTTAAAAGATAATGTCAATAATTCTGTTTCAAATTTTGATAAAGCTCTTTCTTCATGGACATTAAAAAAAGTAGAACAAGCGAATAATAATGTCCAAAATAGTGTAATTGTAACTTCGATTATAGTAGCTCTTGTACTGATCTACTTAGCTATGCTCCTTTTATTATTAGCGAAGAAGATTCGACCTTTAAAAAATATGACAACCTTAGCATCTGAGATTGCCAACGGAAATCTAACCTTAGATTCTTTAAATAACCATTCAAAAGATGAGATTGGTCAGCTTGCAGAAGCATTCAATAACATGTATAGCAATTTAAAACAAATCATTAAAACAGTAAAACTAACGAGTGAGCAATTAGCTGCCTCTTCCGAAGAGCTTTATGCTAGTACAGAACAAACAAGCTCTGCCACTAAACAAGTGAGCGAAAAAATTGACCAACTCGCATTGGATGCTAATACTCAAATGGAGTATGTACTAAACGGCACTAATTCTATGAATCTTGTTGCAGACCAAGTTGCTTCCGTTGCTGAAACAGCAACGATGGTCTCGAATTCTGCCACAGTAGCTACAGATAAGACCGTCTACGGAGGAAAAAATCTCGAATCAACTGTAAAGTTAGTGAAGGAAATTCAAAGTTCCATTGAAGCAACTCAAAACTCACTGATTGAATTAGCAGGTAGCTCTCAAAAGATTAATACTATGGTAACAACTATTACGGGTATCTCAGATCAGACTAACTTATTGGCACTAAATGCAGCAATCGAAGCTTCACGTGCTGGCGAACACGGAAAAGGGTTTGCAGTTGTTGCTGATGAAGTACGAAAATTAGCAGAAGAGTCCACTCGTTCAGCAAATGAAATTCGCGAAACAACTCTAGGTATCCACCAAAGTATGAACAAAACAGTCGAGCAGATGCAAACAGTAAATGATCATGCAGAACTTGTCTATAAAAGTATTCAAACTACAGGAGCAGCATTCCGGGATATCTACGAAACTTCTTTGACTCTATCAAAAGATATCCAAGAAGTATCTAACGTAACAGTAGAAATCACTGCAGCTTCCCAAGAAACCGCAGCGTCACTGGAACATGTTAATACGATTTCACAAGATACAAATGACAAAACACAGCATATTGCAGGTTTATCTGAAGAACAACATGCAATCATTGAGGAAATTACTGCTTCTATTGAAGAATTAAGTAATATGGCTGATTCTTTAAGTAAGAGTGTTCAATTATTTAAATTATAGTAAACGATTAAAAGAGTGCTAAATCCAACCAAAATAGCACTCTTTTTTCTATATTTAGACAGTAAAATCATTAATAATGCAAATTACGACAAAAAAACAGTAATTTTGATAGTGATTTTAACCTATAAAAGATTCAAATATACAGTATTTTTTTAATTATATTTCTATCAAATTTACCCTTTTTTATATGAATATTGTTTTATTTTCTGTTTTTATCTACAATGTAGATAACAAAAGCCTGTACGTTCAAATCCAACTAAAGGAGTGATTTTTGTGAAAAAGGCTGTATGTTCTGTTCTAGCAGTAGGAGCTGCTGCATTTGTCCTTAACTCTCAAGACGCACAAGCAAGTACCTATACATATAAAGTGAAAAGCGGAGACTCTTTGTCTTTAATCGCTCAAAAAACAAATACAACAGTATCTAACATTAAGAAATTAAACCATCTCTCTTCCGATGTTATTTACGTTGGACAAAGTATTAAAACGAGTAGCAAAGCCATTACAAAAGTTAGCACTACTACTTCCAATAAAAATAAGACAACACTTGCAACTACATATAAAGTAAAGGCCGGCGACTATTTAGCTAAAATTGCTGCTCAACATAATATTACTTTGTCTTCTCTTATGAAAGCTAATGGACTAAAGAACGACAAAATATATGTGGGGCAAACTCTAAAGATTCCTGGTTCGTCAACCGTAAAAGTAGCAAGTACTAAAACAGTCAAAGAATCATCTAGCTCTACGAAAAACATAAAAACAACTACATACAAAGTAAAGGCTGGCGACTATTTAGCTAAAATTGCTACGAAATATAAAGTGACTATTGAAGCTATTGAAAAAACAAATAAAATAAAAAATAAGATTATTTATGTTGGCCAAACATTGACAATACCTGTCAAAGGAACTTCAAGCACCACTTCTAATAGTACACAGAAAAAAGCAACCGCTTCTACATCAACTTCAAAACATACGGTTGTCGCAGGGGATACGTTATCTACCATCGCAAACAAATATGGAGTCACAGTTACTCAACTAAAATCATGGAACGGCTTAACATCCAATCTAATTCGTGTAGGACAAGTATTAGCAGTTAAAAATACAGGTACAACGAGTCAACAAAAAAAAGAAAATACAACTGCTGTTTCCAATCCTACTGTTGGTCAACAATCATCATCAAAGGTTGTCAATACAGCTATGAATCTAGCACTTTCTTTCCAAGGTGTTCCTTATGTATGGGGAGGTTCTTCTCCAAGTGGTTTTGATTGTAGCGGTTTTATCTACTACGTTTATAGTAAAGCGGGATATAGTAATATCATCCGAACAAGCGCTGCTGATTACGAAGTGAGATCTTATTATGTTTCGACACCTAAAGCAGGCGACTTAGTATTCTTTAAAAACACGTACAAACAAGGAATCTCACATTTGGGAATATATATCGGTAATGGTCAATTTGTTCATGCCGGTGGAGACCAAGTACAAGTTTCTTCTGTCAACAATTCATATTGGAAAAGCCATTTTGATAGTTATAAACGATTCTATGATTTAAAATATTAATTTATTAAGTGTCAAACTAGGATAAAAGAAGCTTAGCTAATGGAAAATCCGAACTATAATGAGGAATTTTATCTAAATTTTCCCATTCGTTTGAATTTTCCTTTTTTAATTATTCCAACGAGTCTATTTCGTAAACACGTACTTTTACCCTTTGTAACAATATGTAATATTATAGTTATTTGCTAGTAAGATACCTTTATAAACGACATAAAGGTATCTTTTTCTTATGTAAAATTACGTCATAGACCCATTTTATTTTATCAATTACTGCTATTTTTAGGACAAATAATAATGAAATATCCTAGTAAAATCGGAATCTATGATGCTTGTTACATAACTGTAATATAACTGTAAATGAAATTGCATTGTCTTCTATTCATATTTTCTATAAAGTTATATTTGTAAATATAAAAAATTCGAAAACAATCGTTTAAATAGTTATATAAAAAATCGTTGAATAGTTGGAGGAATTATATGAATAAGAAATCATTATTAACAGCAATCGCTGCAAGTACTTTAGCATTAACAATTAGCTTTGGACATGTAAAAGCTGCAGAAAACGAAGAAACAGCTTCTACTAAAGTAGAAAATGTCAAAACTACTAATGAAGTAGAAAAAGATATTACGAAGGTATCTGATTCTACTGCTATTAAAATTAGTGGAAAATATCATGTAACTGCTAGTTCATTGACATTACGTGCTAGCTCTTCTACAAGTTCAAAAGCTTTAGCGTATATTGGTAAAAATAAAACTGTAACAGCTAAATATAAAAAAGTTGTAAACGGAAAAACTTGGTTCAAGGTGACAGTACAAGGTAAAACAGGCTGGATGTCAGCTGCATATCTTAAAAAAGGTGCTGGTGTTAAGAAAACATCATCAGAAGTTGGTTTAAGCAATATCGTAAGTACAGGTAAAAAATATCTTGGTACTCCTTACGTATATGGCGGTACTACTCCTTCTGGCTTTGACTGCAGTGGTTTTACTCGTTATGTTTATGCTAAAAATGGTATCTCTTTACCACGTACAAGCCGTGCACAACGCGCTGCTGTAAAATATACGAACAATCCTCAACCTGGTGATTTAGTATTCTTCAACGTTGGTGGCGGTGCTATTACACACGTTGCTATTTATGCTGGAAACGGTATGCTAGTACATGCTGCTGGTACACATGTTCAATATCAAACAATGAGCACTTACTGGAAATACTACGTACACAGCTACGGTACAGTTCGTTAATCTAATCTTAAAAATCAAACTTCCAACTATTTAAACATCTAATATGAACCCCTAAATAAAAGACTTTATAAAGTCTCTTATTTAGGGGTTTTATTTATAGATTCATATTTCTTATCGTTTTTATCGATTTAGTTATTGTTCTTTTTCATTATTTGCATGACGTATTTTTACTTTGCAAATCACTTAGTAGTAACTCTCCTACTGATATTATTCAACCTTTTTATAGCTATTGTACTTTTTCACTTTAAGCTATTTTCGCTGCACAATTATGTTCTGAAGCTTATTAGGGTTAGATATATTGATATTCAATAGAGAGTTCTCAACCTCTTATAAAATTAAAGTTTAAACAATCTTACTTGTTGATGTAGTTTTGTAGCTAAATTAGCTAATTCTTCTGAATCACTAGTTAGGTCATGCATCGAACTTGCGGTTTGTTCCAATGTAGCAGTTGTTTCTTCTATACCTGCAGATGACTCTTGAGAAATAGCAGCAATATCGTCAATTGCTGTATTGATCTTAATCGATGAATCGGTCAAGTCATTTAAAGTATTTGCCACATCTTTGATATTATCATTCATACTAATAACCGCTGTGTTTATTTTATGGAATGTTTCTTCTGTTTGAGTTATTTGATTTGTCCCTTTATTTACTTCTTCATAACCAGATTGTAATGATCGTGTTACTTGTTGTGTCTCATCTTGAATTTTCTCCATAATTTCAGAGATATCTTTGACCGAGTATGATACTTGTTCAGCAAGTTTCTTTACTTCATTAGCAACTACGGCAAAACCTTTTCCATTTTCTCCAGCTCGTGCTGCTTCAATCGCTGCATTCAAGGCTAATAGATTGGTTTGATCGGCAATTTCGTTAATCACTTTAACTAATTTTGATATTTCTTTTGACTGTCCACTTAGTTTTTCAACCTTTCCAACTGCTCCTAATACAATTCGATCAATTGCCTTCATTTGGGTTGTCGAAGCGTTCATTAATTGGCTACCTTCTCTAGTAAGAATTTGAACCTGGTTGGAATAAGTGCTCATTCTTTTACCTTTTTCGTTCATAGGTATAGAGGGATTTTGAACATTGCAGTTATAAAAAGAGGGGGTGACCTGTAAGTTTTCTACTTACGGGTCACCCCCTTTACTCCTTTACCCACAAAGAATGATGTTTTCTTATTGTGGGGTCATTTCATTATTAGTTGATATATCTACATCTGTGTTGCTGGTACTTCTATCTTGTTTATTTTTTTCTTCATCAACACTTTGCTTTTTAATAGGTTCTTTTTTCTCCTGAGTTGTTGTATTAGTATTGTCGTTGTTTACATTAACAGGTTTTTTCTCAGGCTCAGTTACACCCGTATCAGGGCTTTCAGGGCTTGTTTGTTGTTGTCCATCATCAGATGAAGCAGTAACTTTGATATTCGTAAATTGATAATCACCATAATCATCAATGACGATTGTGTAGATAATTGTTTCATTTAATTTATGTTCTTGTTTTGTTGCTTTATCTGTATAAACAAATGTTGAGTTCACTTCTACTGTTGCATATTCATCGGTAATATTTATATTACCAATAGTATGTTGTAAATTTTTATATTTCTTTTCGCTAGTAGAGTAACTTTCAATCATTTTTTGTGCAGTGTTAATCGCACTACTTCCTGGCATTATATAGGTTTCATAATAATTTTGGGATTTGTTTTTAATCGCATATGGGAACAGTTCGTAATAACCGTCAACATACTGTTCAATCAAATCTTTTCCTAAATAAGCTTCTTCTTTATGATTATCTTCAAAATCAGCATCATCTTCAATATCGATTTTGACATCTTTGTTTGACCAATTGGTTATGAGTGACATAACTTTACTAATCGGAATAGCATAACCAATTTCAGGTTGGTCTGTTAGAATAATGGAGTTAATTCCTATTACATTACCTGTTTGGGCGTTAATTAATGGGCCGCCACTTGAACCAGAGTGTAATCGTGCAGTCATTTCATAAAGACCACTGTACGTATATTCATCTGTAAATTCAGCACCAATACTTGTGATTTTACCTTCTGTTGCAGTACCGCCTTTGTTATTAGGGCTACCAATTGCAATAACAGGTGTGTTTACCCTTGCCATTGCTGTATCTAAAACAAGTGGGTCCTTTCCGGCTAATTCTGGCACTCTAATCAAGGCAACATCTGTTTTATTAGAAATACCAATTACTTGTCCTCGAAATTCTTGACCATGTTCATTTGTGACAAATACATAAGAGGCATCTTTTGCTACGTGGGCATTTGTAATAATGTCCCCTTCTTTATTGAACAAAAATCCTGAACCTTGTTGTAAATCTGTGTAAACTGTATATACTTGCGTTTTGGCATTTGCAATAATAGCAGATGTATCATTTTTAGGCATGCTTACATCTGTAGAATCTTTTGTTGTTGTATCGCCATCGCTATTAGATGGAACGTCATTGGTTACAGTTCCTTCTGAACGTGATGAAGAACCGGTGTCCTCACCTGACTTCTCTGAATCTTTTTCTTTATCCGGATCTTTCTTCGTTGTTTTATGGACATTTTGAACTTTAATATGATCATTATCATTTGCTGCTTTGTCATTCTTTGTAAGGAGCATATATGCACCCGTAATAACTGCAATTAACAAAATAATGGAAACAGCTATTCTTTTGATGGATGCTTTCTTAGGTTGATATCTTCGATTATTCGTCACTTCACATCCACTTCCATTCGTAAAAATTTTTATACTATTATATATAGACGGATAAAGCATACCTAAAGTTTCAAAAATGGATTTAATAATTAAATTCCAATCAATTTTCACAACGTTTATCATAGCATAAATTCATTAGAATAGAATGAGAAATTGTGAATTTTGTTTAGAAAAATGAACTTTTTTTACGAAACGCCCTTATGTATATTTTTCTTCTAACTTTAGGGTTTTCAACCTGTTATTTTCCAGCTAATTCTTCGCGGTATAATGAATGAATATTTGTTATACTTGAAGATTTTATCCCTCAATGGTACTTCATTTGAAGAAAAAATTTAATAGTATATAATAGGTAGAAATATAACTTATGGACGCAGAAAGGTTCGATTATGAAGAAGATAGATGTTTTAGGGATTCCTGTAGTAGATACTACAAAAAGTGAGTTTGTAGATCATATTGAAGATGAGTTGTTAAACGGAAAGACCCCTATTTGTATTGTAACTGCAAATCCCGAAATTATTATGCTCGCAAAAGAAAATAAAGTATATGAAGAATACTTATTGAAATCTAATTATGTTGTTGCAGATGGAATCGGTGTAGTCATTGGTTCAAAAATTCTTGGAACACCTTTAAAAGAACGAGTTCCTGGATATGAATTGGTACATGACTTTTTAAGAACATCTAAAGAAGGACACAATCGCTTCTTCTTTTATGGCGGGAAACCAGGAATCGCGGCTCAGGCTGCTGAAAAAGCAAAGGTTTTATATCCTCATATTAATATTGTTGGAGTTGCAGATGGCTATGGGGGCGATGGCAATGGAGATGAAGTTGCTGAAAAAGCCGCAGCATTAGATCCAGATTTTATCTTTGTAGCGCTTGGTGCTCCAAAACAAGAAGAGTGGATTGCAGATCACCGCCATCAATTCTCAAATACCGTTATGATGGGGGTCGGTGGAAGCTTTGATATATTATCAGGCAATATCAACCGTGCCCCAGAGATTTTCCTTAAACTTAATCTCGAATGGTTCCATCGCTTGATCACCCAACCAACTAGATTCAAACGGATGTTGAAGATTCCAAAGTTTTTGATAGAGGTAATGAAAACTAAGAAAAAATAAAATTTCATAGTACAAAAGGGACTCCTTTATATGGGGAGACCCTTTTTTAATTGTTCTTTATTTCATATGGAGGACTATTTGATAAAATGGGAAGCTTATATTTTTTAGTGCAGTCCCCTCTCCTTGGGCATTCTGTTCTGTAAAAAGAATGTTGTTCTATAAAATATTTCATTTTCATGGGAGGCTTTTCTTTTTCGGATTTTCCCGATTATATAAGTATAATCTCTTTATTTTTAAATAGAGGCTTTTCATAATCATAGTAATATTGCCTGTTTTTTGTGTGCCCTGTAGCTTCTAGATTCATATTGGAGAATAGTTTTGATATATACACATTATTATTAATACCTAAGTATTTTCTACATTGTTCATTTGTAATTGTATTCTGAAATAGAGTAAACCAATCATACATTGCTTGCTCGATAAACTTACTTCTGTGACAGCCGCACATTGGACACTGCTTAATAGGATTCGTCGATAAATCGATGGAATTTCCACATAAACAAATAATCCCTCCAATTACTTGATCATTAAATTCTAAACTTTTTGCTAATGGGAAAGGATTGTATGGCTTTATAAAAGCTTCTATATGCTTCACTAATTGCTCAAACTCTTTCTTTGCTAAGACAGCAGGCTTTTTATCCAATTGCTCAAGATAGGAAGATATTTGTTTAGGAAAAATAATATCAATGAGTTTAGGTGGTTGTACTATATGTGTCTTACTATTTGAAAATATGATTTTAGAATATATGGGGAGTTTGATATTGTTTTGATCAAACATATATCGAATACTGTTTGATGCGCGAATGATTTGACTTTGGGGGCATTCAAATATTCGTTCTTCACCTTCTACACTTTGGGATAGTTGGAAGGGGTTCTCGAGAAATTTTATAGATCCTCTCATATTTTTCACTTCGAATATACACGAAAAATTTGGCGAGACGATAAATGCATCCAGTTGTACATGTCGATGTTGAGTAATTTGGAGCTCGGCATTTGGCCAATAAGCAAAAGGTTCTTTTATGTTCGATTCTCGTACAAAGTGATCAACAATCTGTTCGCCATGGTATCCTGCTCGAATAGCTTTATACTGTCGCTGCAGCTTTAATGCAAAATCAGAATTTTGATTTGGCATTCTCAATAATAATCTCTCAATTGCCACTAACTTCGGAGGGACTTTTCGTTCAAATATAATAGGATATCCACCTCTTTCTACTAATTTACCTATAATTTACTATATTTTAATTTGAATTTCAATTTATTTGTGAGGATTTTTGGTGGAGGAGGTGGGTTTATTTTTTTTTGAGGAGTGTTTATTTCTTTTTTGAGGTTGTTTATTTCTTTCGAGGTGTTTATTTCTAAAAATGGGATCTTTATTTCTTTTTTGGATGGGTTTATTTCCTTTTGAGGAGTGTTTATTTCTTTTTTGGGGTTGTTTATTTCTCCCAAGAGGTCTTTTTTATGGGGACGTTTATTTCTCTTAATATGTTATCTATAAATTTCTACTATAATATAAAAATCCTAACCTCCGAAGAGATTAGGATTACTAGATTGTTGATAATTAGTCCCTAGATATTGTTACAGTATCAGCAGATACCACGTTACAAACTGCCGCTCCAGATTCAAGAGGATCAACTAATTTTGTTGCGCTTTATTGGATTGATTTAGACAATTCTAAAATAGAAACTGTGTAGGTATACTTCTTTATATGATTAGCAGCTACTCCAAAGATTTATTCCTTGCATCTGTAGATACTATTTAAGTCCTTATTTATTTATAGTATATTCTACTTTTTGATCATCCGTTCCCAAATCATAGGTTTCAGAATCCATAGAATGGCCTATTACTAATCTTACTTTATCCACTTTACTAGGGTCTGTCTTAATAACAAGTCCAACCTCACCTTGTTTTTTCACCTTACCGTAGTATTCACCATCATTATCATTATCTTCATCATTATCGATTGAAAACTCCACCCATAGAATTATCTATTGTTTCTTGCTTTCCATCTGAGAATAGGATTACTTTGTTAATACCGCTAAAAATGAAATCTTTATCTGATGTATTTTCAGCATTATATTTAATATATATATAGTTGAATTCACTATCCACATCTTTTCCAGTTGTGCTACTAATGCTATCTTGTTCATCTTGTGGAACATTTGTAGCTTTCTTGAATGATACTTCTTCTACATTCAGTTTAATGGGATTTACATCAAATGATTTGTCTTTAGTAATCGTAAATAAAACTTGCACGTCTTCTTTTGGCTGATCTGCAGCATTATCTGAGTTTGTATCATCACCAAATGCATCTTGTACGTTGTTCAAATTTGCGAAAATGGCTTATTCTAGATTATCATCCGCAACAATTTTATATTCGCCATCTTTATTCTTTTTTAAATTTAATGTTACTGTTCGTGTAGCCATATCAGCTTTTTTAGATGATATGTTTTTTACTACTTTTTTCTCCATCATTTTTTGAATGGCCTTTTGTGATTTATCACTTTCTTCAAAAGCTGTAGCAAACGCCATAGGCATTACTTTTGTAAGACTATTTGTAAAAGCAGTACCAACGTCAACGGAAGTAATTTTTAACATCTACTTTTGCATTGTCTCCTTTAACAGACTTTTCTTTAGGTTTTTCAAATTCATAACTTTCACCAATTGGTTTAAAGATTTTTTCAGAGAATCCATCATCCTCTTTGCTTAAATTTGCTTCATCCATTCCACCCGCAATATAGGTTCCAGCTTTCTCAAGATCCCCTTTTTGGGGTTTAATTTTTTCAACTGTGAGAGGAATGTTGAATTCTTTCAACATCATTTGATCTTCCACAATATCCTCCTGCAATTAACGATACTAATTCATGTTACCTATGGTTTTCCTCTTAGGCGTTAACTTCTAAAAACAGTGTCTTTACTTCTTTTAATGAGATTATTTCCTTTTCTGATGCTTCTATTTCTTTTTTACATCAAGATCATCTTTCATTAAATAAAGAACTCCATAGGTTAGACTTTTGGAGTCCAACTTATGGAGTTTAAATTGTAATTATTATTTAGGTGTTTATAAAATATTATTTTACAGTAACGTCTGTAAGAGTTGTAGTGTTAAGATTTGAATCTTGAACAGTACCATTAACAACTAGGTTAGATAATAAGTTTGCATCTAATGCTTTAGTTAATTCAATAGTTACTGTATTTTCAGTAGCAGTTACACTCTTTGTTGCAATTGAAGTAGTACCGCTAGTTAATTTGATGTTTGTTGGTTTTTGGACTTTTTCATCGAATGTAAGAACAATTTTATTATTTTCAACTAGTTTTGCAGAAGTAAGTGCTGCTGCAATATTTTCTTTCAATGAAACTGAGTTGAAAGATACAGCGCTCATCACTTTAGTAGAGCCTTTTACTATTACATTTGAAACTGTGATGTTACGAACACCAGTGAAAGTGTTAGACCCATCAACTAATTTTAATGTAACTACTTGATTCTTAGAAGTATTATTATATGGGTTTACAACTACTGATTCAACAGTTGTTCCATCGATACTATAGTTTGCTTTGTTTGCTGCTGAAGCACCATCAACTTCATTTCCAGAAAAAGTAACATTCACATAACTTGGAGTAGTACCTTGTGCTACTTTAATATCTTTTGCTGCGAATACAGATTCGTTAACTGGAGTTTCTTCAACATCGCCAGCTGGTGTGAATGAAGCATTTACTGCGTCAGTCATTGCTATGCCTGATTCACTACTTACTGCATTTTTGATTGGAGTAAGTGTTACATCGTAAGCTGCACCTTTAGTTTCTTTTACAGCAAAGTCAGATACTTTTACAAGTACTACTTTGTTATCAGTTACTTGACCATCTTTTGTTGGTTGAATTGCATCAACGTCTGTTGCTGCTAAAGTAGTTGTTACATAATCCTTCACATATTTACCTGTTACAGTGAATTCTGCATTGTCTTTATTTACAGCTACTGCTTTATCAAAAGTTAATTGTAAATATTCAATATTGTCTAGAGTAACAATTTTAGAATCTGTTACTTTAGGAGCTACAGCATCTTCAGTAAAGTTTACAATTTTAGTGATTGCTTTTAATGTTTGACCATCATTATCAGCGAAACCGCTAAGAGCTACATTACTTAAGCCTGATAGATTTGCTTCAGTAGTTACTGTATAAACTGTATCAGTAGTTGCACCTTCAGTAGCTGGAGTTACATTTGCTTTAGTATCGTTTACTAAAACCGCACCTTTAGCAACTGCTTTAGAGAATGTTACTTTGAATGTTTTAACACCAGTTTGTTCAATAGAAGAAACTGTTGGTAGTACGCCATCTAATTTTTGTTTAGTTGCTGTGAATGTTGATGGGTTTGGAGTTAATAAGTTACCAGCCATATCTTGAGCACCAACAACAGTTGCAGTTATTTTTTGATCATCAGCAAGTTTTGAAAGATCTAGAGTGATTGAATCATCCCCTGCATTAAATTGATCGTATTTAACATCAGCAGTTTTACCTTCTGCATCTTTGAAAGTAACATTACCAAGTGATTTTAATGGTTCAGAGAATGTAACTTTCACTTTTGTTGCAGATAGTTGCTCAGTTCCTTTAATTTCTGGAGCTACAGTATCTTTAAATGATAATAAAGAAGTGTATTTTGGTGTTAAAACTTTTGCATCAGCTTTTGTTGGTATTGGATTTACAACAACTGTTGCATTTGTAACGTCCATGCTAGCTGAAGTTGTAAATGTTAATGTTTTTCCATCAACTGATAAAACTGGAGCAGTTAAAGTAACGCCTTGAACTGTTACATTACCAACTTTTACTGCTTCAGTTGCATCTACTGCTTGAGTGAAAGTTACTTGTAATTTAGTTGCGCTAAGAGCTTTTACAGATTTTACAGCTGGAGCTGCATCTTCAACTTCTACAGATACTTGAACAGCAGTTGCCTTATTTGCAGCTAAATCTTGAGCTGTGTATGTAATTGTGTAAATACCAGCTACTGTTGTGTCGATCTTTTCTACGGCTTTGCCTTCTGCATCAGTGATTGAAGATTTAACTTCAACTTTTTTGTCTAAGTTATCTTTTGCTGTTGCTTTTGGAGCAGTGAATTCTTCTCCGTTTTTAACTGTGTAAGAAGTTTTTGCGCCATCTTCAAGAGTGATAACTGGAGCAGTTTTATCTTCCACTACTTTACCATTCTTGTATTCTACGTTCACGCCATTAAATTCATAGATACCATTTGCACGTAAACCATTTACATAATAGTTACCGTATGAAGTAGTGCCAGTGAATTTTTTACCGTTCTTGTAGTAAACATTACCTTTTTTACCAGTGAATTTAACACCATTTTCGTAATAGTTACCATATGAAGTGATACCAGTGAAAGCCTTACCTTTTTTGTAGTAAACACCTTTGTAAACAGCTGTAGCTTTTACACCTTTTTTGTAATAAGTTTTATTTACAACGCCAGTAAATAATTTACCTGCTTTGTAGTATTTAGCTTTGTAAGTACCTGTGAATTTTTTACCGTCTTTGTAAAGTACTGATTTGTAAACTTTGTAACCTTTGATGGCTTTTTTAGTTTTAGCATTTACAAGTTTACCATTTGATACCTTGTATGTAGTTTTAGCAGATGCTGATAGATCACCAGCAACAACTGCAGATGTGATAACAGAAGTACCTAGAGCTAATGCAGCTGCAGATTTAACAAATTTCATTTTGTAGTTTGTCATTTCTATTCTCCTCGTATATTAGTAGTAAGAGCTCTTTCCGATAGAATTTCCAGTTGATCCGGACAACTGGTGATTCAATTGGATTTCCTATAGGAAGTGTCGCCTTTTGGCTCCCTCACTCTTTTTATGTTTTACCTGTTTGACCCTGGTTTTACCGAGGAAGTCAAAAGGCAATAACCTAAATTTTAGTTTCACTTCATTTCATAAAAATAACGCTGGCAGGTGCTTACCTGTTTATTTGATTTACCTATTTTTAACAATCAATTTCATATTGTAAGGGCGAAGGATGGAGGAGGCTCCATTTCAGTACTTCGTCCTTTTTTATACAAAAAATAGTTCACTCCAGACCAGTACCCATGCGACAATGGAACAGACAAGGTATTCGCAGGATATAGCTTTCTCTCCTTGCAGACACACTTGTGTACTGCTTAATAAGCCTGCTACCCATCGTTCATTATTGAAGGTCTAACCACTGGCTGCGACGCAATGTGAGAAAAGAGTGTAGCGCTCATTTATGGTTTTCCCATTGTGATTGCTTATCACGAGGCAGACATCGATGATTCGAATGGGCACCCAGGTCTGAGTGTATCTTGATTAATTACCCCATTAGGAGGTGATTAGCATGTCACAAATGCTAGTCGGTATTGACGTGAGTTTGCGCTCCCATCATGTCCATTTCATGCATGGAGAGGGACACACACTCGCTGATTTTTCTGTTCGAAATGATGTAGAAGGTGCGGACACCTTGATTCAAAAAATTGTACGAACAGCGGAAAAAAATCAAACAAATCAATTAAAAATTGGGATGGAAGCCACGGATCAATATAGTTGGCACCTTGCCCACTATTTAAAAGCACAATGTAAAAAAGTATTACCTCATCTTCAAACAGCGATTTATATGCTCAACGCACGTAAAGTAGCTCGTTTTAAAAAGGGCTATGATACATTACCGAAAAACGACAAAATGGATGCCTGGGTTATTGCGGATCATCTACGCTTTGGACGATTGCCACATGAAATGCAAGAAACCTTAATTTACGACGCATTACGTCGTTTAACACGCACACGATTTCATTTAGTTCATGAAATTGCGCGTAATAAAACTTACATGTTAAATCAACTGTACTTAAAATTTAGTGGTTTACGCCAAGATAATCCGTTCTCTGATACATTTGGTACGACAAGTATCGCTGTCATCGAAGAGCTAGATCCCGGCAAGATTGCCGATATGCCTTTAGAAGAACTCGTAGAGTTTCTACAAGAGAAAGGCAAGAACCGTTTTGTAGAGCCAGAAGAGATTGCGAAATATCTCAAACAGCTCGCACGTAATTCGTACCGTTTAGATAAAATGATGGCTGATCCGGTCAATCTTTCGTTATCTGTGATTTTGAGTACGATTCAACATATGGAAAGCCAAGTAAAGCGATTAGATAAGGAAATCGAACGCATGATGAAAGGCATTCCACAAACATTAACTTCGATAAAAGGTATCGGTCCCGTGTACGCAGCGGGCTTAATCGCTGAAATTGGGGATATTCATCGTTTTGATGATCATCATGCTTTAGCGAAATATGCAGGTTTAGTATGGACACAGTATCAGTCAGGCGAGTTTGAAGCCGAGAATACCAGTCGCATGCGAACCGGAAATAAGTATTTACGCTATTATCTTGTACAGGCATCAGACGCCATACGAAAGCATGACACCGAATATAAAACCTTTTATCAAAAGAAATACCATGAAGTACCAAAGCATCAACACAAACGCGCTCTCGTCTTAACCGCTAGAAAACTTGTACGGCTCGTGCATTCGCTACTACGCACGAAACAGCTGTACATCCCTAAAGAAGAAAGGAGAGAATAACGAAATGTTACTCACTTTTCTTTAGTTAATTTTTAACTTCCATTTTTTAACTAATTATAGTTAAAAAACGTGAGGTTTATTTAAGTGCGCTTAAAAATTGAGCTTCAGGTGTTGAATGGCTTAATAATTTCCAATTTCAATAATTTTTATGATTGACATTTCACCCCTGGGCTTTTTTCTTAGGATGGTTCAAGAAAAAATTTTTATACAAAAAAAACTGAGAGTAAATTTCTACTCTCAGTTAAAACTATTTATATCTTCTTTTGAACGAACAACATTTGGACTAAATGCTGATGTGCCCTTTTTACTTTTCTTAAGGCAAACCACCATAAGAAGAGCATGAATGGAACCATTATATATGTCCATCTGCCTTCAATTGTAAATATAAAATTATAAATCACATGCAATACAATTGGCGCGAAAAGAGCTAATAGTCGATGTTGCATTGATAAATCTTTTTTAGCAAACTTAGCTCTGCCCAAATAATACCCCATCACAACTCCGAATAATGCATGACTAGAAACTGGCATTAACGCTCTCATAAAGGCTGTATCAACGCCAAATGATAACATATACAAGATATTTTCAACTGTTGCAAACCCTAACGAAATACTAACTCCGTATAAAATACCATCATATGGGTCATCAAATTCAATATGGTGATAAATCGCGATCATTAAAATAAACCATTTAAAAAATTCTTCCACTACTCCCGAAAAGAATACATCTTGAATCATTAAATTTGAAAAAATTTGTTCCTCTGTCATTATATATTGCAAAAATAGAATAGGAAAAGTTAAAATTGCGCCATATATAAAAGTATGGAACAATGTTCTTCTAGGCTCCGTTGCCATCTGATTACGTAGATAGAAAAAGCTAAAGAGAGCTAGAGCAGGAGCAATGGATACTGATAAGAGTACGAACATTTAGTAGCTCCTTTCAATCCATCTCATTTTATTATACCATTCTATTAGTATGGTAATGAAAATTCAGGGGGATTTGTTATGAAAAAAACAATATTACTAATTCACACTGGCGGTACAATCTCTATGCATGTCAGTCAAGAATCAGGCGCTGTTGTACCTGATACCATTAATCCATTAAAGAAAGAAAGTAAAAAACTAGAGTCAATTGCTCATATTATTGAAATTGAAGCTTTTAATTTACCTTCTCCACATATTACTCCTCAAAAAATGCTAGAATTGAGAGATTTAATCTTACATACGATCAAAGAAAATCGTATCGATGGCATAGTTATTACCCATGGGACAGATACACTAGAAGAAACTGCTTATTTTCTTGAGCTAACGACAAAATTGGAAATTCCGATTGTTTTAACAGGTGCTATGCGTTCTTCAAATGAATTAGGAGCAGATGGTGTCTATAACTTAGTAGAAGCAGTGAGAGTAGCTTCTTCGGAGGATGCCAAAAACAAGGGCGTTTTGGTCGTGATGAATGATGAAGTTCATTCGGCAGTGAATGTCACGAAAACTTCAACAAGTTCAGTCTCCACATTTCAATCACCACAATATGGTCCTCTTGGTTTAGTGACAAAAACGATGATTCATTTCCATCAGTCTCCGATGAAAAGAGAGTATGTAGAAGTTTCTAAACTTGATAAAAAGGTTGCGCTATTTAAAGTATTTGCAGGTATGGATGCAGATTTAATCCATGCAGCTATTGATTATCATTACGATGGTGTTGTATTAGAAGGGCTTGGTCAGGGCAATATCCCACCCGCAGTTTTACCAGTTATTGAAGAATTACTTCAACTACATATCCCGGTAGTTTTAGTCTCTCGTTGCTTTAACGGTATAGCACAAGGTGTTTATGGCTATCAAGGTGGAGGTAAAATGTTAGAAGATATGGGTGTTATTTTTGCATTGGGATTGAATGGTCAAAAAGCTCGATTGAAATTATTAATTGGACTTAATCAGGTCGATGAGCCAATAGATGTAAAGAAATTTTTCGTATAAAATTTACACATCTTATAAAACAGTTTGAGTTTTACTTATATTCTTAAAAGAAAAGCAAGTAAGTTCGTTCTCTTTCCTTCCGAGCATCGAACTTGCTTGCTTTTCTTTTAGTTAATCATTAATGTTTTCCTGTATACATTTAGCAATTAGCTCTCCATGGAAACGTCCATTTTCAATAAAGATTTCATTGGCATTGTTTCCAGCAGCAATCACACCTGCGATAAATAATCCTGGTACATTTGTTTCCATTGTTTCTGGATCAAATGTTGGACGACCTGTTTCTACATCTTCTGTAACACCCATCTCTTGAATAAAAGTATGATCTGGATGATAGCCTGTCATGGCAAAGACATAATCATTTTTTATAGTAAGTTCTTGCCCGTCTTTCGTTATTATAACTTCATCTTCTTTAATCTCTTTAACATTCGTATTGAACATCATATTAATTTCACCATCTCGAGCAAGTGCTGCGAAATCAGGTAGAACCCAAGGTTTAATACTTGATGAATATTCTGAGCCTCTGTAAACAACTGTTACACGAGCTCCAGCTTTATATAGTGCTAACCCAGCATCAATAGCTGAATTCTTCCCACCTATTATTAATACATCTGTATCAAAGTATGGATGGCCTTCCTTAAAGTAATGATGAACTTTAGGCAGCTCCTCACCTGGAATATTCATATAATTTGGATGATCATAATAACCCGTAGCAATAACAACATAAGGTGTTTCATAAGTTTCTTTATCTGTTTGAACGATAAATTTATTATTTTCGGGTGTTACTTTTTTAACTGTTTCAAAACGATTTATTTTAATATTTTTTCTTTTTACCACTTCACGATAATAGACTAGTGCTTGGTTTCTCTTTGGTTTTTGTTGTTCAATGATAAACGGAACATCACCAATTGCTAATTTCTCACTTGAACTAAAAAATGTTTGGTGGGTAGGATAATTATAAATCGCGTTCACGATATTACCCTTTTCAATTACGATTGGGTTTAATCCAATCTCTTGTAGTGAAATAGCAGCTGCTAATCCACAAGGGCCTCCTCCAACAATAATCGCATCTTGTTGTTGCATAAAACCGGTCACTCCTTAAAAATACATTTCGAATTACAAGAAATGTTGTCGAATAATTATAATTGTTTATTATACGCTTGCAGACAATAAAAAAACAGGCATGTGTGCTAATTCACATACCCGTCAAATTATTATTGAGCTGGAATTGCAATCGTTGTTCCTGGTGAAACAGTATCGCCTGTTATTCCATTTGCTTCTTTTATAATAGCGACCCCAGCGTCACTACCATAAAATTTTATCGCGATACTTTCAATTGTTTCTCCCTGTTTTACATTATAAAGTCTTCCTGCTGCCTTTGCCTCATTATAAATTTGTTGTTGTTTTTCTTTGGCTGCAGCATCTTCTTTTTCCTTTTGTTGAGCCTTTTCCTTTTCAGCTTTTTCTTTAGCTGCTGCTTTTTTTGCAGCAAGTTTCTCTGCCCTTTCCTTTTCCGCTTGTTCTTTTTTGGTTAGTTTTTCATCATCATTCGATACTTTAGTAGCATCTTTAGACTGACCATTGTCGTTCGTTTCTATTTGAATTCCGCCATTATCAATCTCTGCTTTTTTACTATTTTCATCTTGCATAAAATAGCCATAGTAAATAAGTGTTGACACCGGAAGTAAGATAAAAATAATCGCTAATAACGTAACTAATCTATTTTTATGATTATTTTTCTTATTCTTATTCTTTTTGCCGTGAAGCTCACTTCTAGTCATTCTTGAAGGGTTGGTCTCTTGTTCAGACTCAATATTGATGGCTTGGCGATGTTCCTCAATTTTTTCACGATAATCTTCTTGAGACATCTTATTATATCCCTCCATTTATTCAGTAATAATACTATTATGACGAAATAATAGTTAAATGTAAATGTATGTTCAGTTACAAGTTGGGAAGTATCAAGTGCAACCTTTCCACCCATGTGTTTAGTTCTTTTTTCTCTGTCATACCATTTCTCTTTTTAATAATATCATTATAATTTATTCCACAATTATGACAGCAATTCGATGGTTTTTGTTCCAACTTTTGATCAAAATATGCAACTAGATGCTCTCGTAAACAATGATCTTCTTTTACAAAAGTTGCCACTTGTGAAATTTGCTCTACTTTTTGTTGTTTTAAACTATTCAATTTTTGGATAGCTTTTTCTGGAGGTAATTGTTCCATCCAGTATGATAGTACTCGATATCCTGTCTCACTAATTTGGTTTAGATCGAGCATTTTTTTAGGATTCTCTCCTCGTTTCACATATTCTTCGTAAAGGCCTACATGAAATGATTCTGGTAACTCTTCAGTTGCAATATATTGTGTGTATTCTTCATCTTTAGGACTATAAACTAAAATGGCTAATGCATCATCACCATTACGTCCAGCTCTACCAACTTCTTGCATATAGTTTGCCATTGTTGCAGGTATATGATCATGAATGACTTGACATACATTATCTTTATGCACTCCCATTCCAAAAGCAGTTGTTGCACAAATCCATTCCAATTCATCAGCTAAAAATTGTTGTTGAATAAATTGACGATCTAAAGCCCCCATTCCAGCGTGATATGCTGCTGCCTGAATATGATGAGCTGATAAAGCTTCCGCATAGGCAACAGTCTTTTTCCTCGATTGTGTATAGATAATTCCAGGACCTTCAGTCTTAACGATATGTTCAATAATCCAATTGAATTTTTCGTCAACTGATTGCGTTGTTACTACATCATAGTGTAGATTTGCTCTTTCTACAGAATGAATATATTCAAACGGCTGAACGATATGTAAATAATTTTTAATATCATTGACTACCTTTTTCGTGGCAGTCGCACTTAATGCTAAAATTGGTGGGCGATGTTGTTCCGGAATCCATTCTGTAATTTTTAAATAATCTGGTCGGAAGTCAAATCCCCACTGAGATATACAATGTGCCTCATCAACTACGATTAATGAAAATTGTATTTTTCGAAACTCTTTTTGAATGATTGGTAGAGCAAGCATTTCAGGTGAAGTAAATATAAAACGATAGCTTGTAAGATGTTGTAATACTTTTTGTTTTTCACTTGCTTTCAAAAATGAATTTAACGCTACAACTCTTTTTTCACCAAAGCGTTTTAGTTGCTCAACTTGGTCTTGCATCAATGAAAGTAAAGGAGAAATGATTAACACAGGACCATTCAATATATAACCTGGAAGTTGATAACAAAGCGATTTCCCCATCCCTGTTGGAAGAAGAGCAATTACATCTTGACCTTGTAACACAGCTTCTATGACTTCTTTTTGGCCTGGTCGGAACGTTGTATACCCGAAATGTTGCTGTAATAATTGTTCAAGCTCATACATTGTATTCTCCTCCTTTTGCTGCAATGACTAATCGAATTTGGAAGTAAGAAAATTGTGGGATTTGTTCCCGGATAATTTTTAATCTTTTACTTTCAGTTCTACTTAAAACATGCATAACTTTTTCAACATCTTCTTCATCTATAAATTGGTGTAGAGGAAAACCCTTTATAATCATTGCCATTTCAACAAAATGATCTTCTATTGTACTTGTTTTCAAGTGTCTCATTGTCGCAATTTGTTCAAGTGAATATCCTCTTTTAAACAAGTCTGCTGTTTTTTTAGTGGAATCTGTCAATAAATTTTCAATCCGAATATTTTCCGTTAATTGATATAATAATGGATAGTGCGCTGATTCTAGAGTAAGTAGATCAAGCCATATATGTAATAACTCCACAAACATAAATTGTACATCAAGTTCTCCACAATCGAACTGACTAGCAAGCTGTTGCCAAGTCCATCCTGTAAGATGAAAACCCGTTAAACGAAACATAACAATTTGCTTTGCTTGTTCTGATATGTGTAAATTTTTAATAGAATTTTCTATCTCGTTTCTAAATTGCAAATGGAAACTAGGGTCCTTATATGGGTGACGCATCAAGAAATATTTCACCCAAGCTTGAATTTCTTCATCCTTTTGAATCGGATTAAACCGAAAATCCTTTACTTTTACATATGAGAAGGTTTGTACGATTAGCGATAAACGTTTAAAAAACACATGTTCATTGCCTCTATAAAACCAACCATTAAAGTGAAATGCATTTGACTTTTCTAGAACATCCTTTCCTCTTGTTGTAAGTTGTAGAGCCTTTTGTTCATCGTAAAAAACCCAACCATTTTCAATTAATTGTTCAAAAGCTTCAAGGTATTGTTGTTTCGAAAGTTTCGGCATAATACTAAAATAAGCTTCTAATCCAAATGTTCCTACGTCTTGAATTGTCTGCCCTGACCGCTTCCCGCAAATTAGATGAAATGCAGCAGTTTCAGAGCGTTGTCCATCAAATTTTTGAAATATATCTAACATTAATTGCTGTAAATACATCGATATTCCTCCGATAAAAAGTAATTTAGGTTGAAATGTGAGGAAAAGCGTTTTAGAATAAATAAGTAGCTATTGGGATTGATAGTAAAAGGAGAGATTTAAAATGGCTAAATTTACCATTGTTGATCAAGATACATGTATCGCATGTGGTGCATGTGGGGCAGCAGCACCAGATATTTACGATTACGATGATGAAGGTATTGCCTTCGTTATTTTAGATAATAACACGGGGACTACTGAAGTTCCAGAAGATTTAATGGAAGATATGGAAGACGCATTTGAAGGATGCCCAACTGACTCTATTAAAGTTGCAGACGAATCATTTGAAGGGGACCCTCTTAAATACGAATAATCATTTAATAGATTGTATTTATGGTCATAAAGTGCAAGGGAAAAGATTCTTTTCTCTTGCACTTTTTTATTTGAGTTTGTCAACTATTTTGTTAAACAAGGTAGCGTAATTTCTTATTGCATTCTTTCTTCTGATAAGGTAGTATCTTAGTATCAGGTACTAATAGTAACTAATACAGGAGGCTATTATGGATAATTTATTACAATTAAAAGATAAAAATATCGTGGTCATGGGTGTTGCTAACGATCGAAGCATTGCTTGGGGAATAGCAAAAGCTCTATTTTCAGTTGGCGCAAACGTTATTTTCACATATCGTAAAGAACGTTCTTTAATGAAATTAGAAAAACAACTTGCTAAATACGAAGATTTGCAACCACTTGTCGTACAATGTGATGTAAATAGTGATGAAAGTATACAACAAGCATTCCAAGAAATTGGTGAAAAAGTCGGAACGATTCATGGGATTGTCCACTCAGTTGCTTTTGCACATGCAGATGATTTAAAAAATCGTTTTATCGAAACTTCACGTGATGGTTATGCATTTGCTCAAGATACGAGCGCTTACTCGTTAATCTCCGTTGCGAATGCTGCTAAACCATACATGACAGAAGGTGGCTCTATTGTAACGATGTCTTACTTAGGAGCTGAACGTGTACTTGAAGGTTATAATGTAATGGGTGTAGCAAAAGCCGCACTAGAAGCTTCTGTTAGATATTTGGCTGCTGATGTTGGTAAGGAAGGTATTCGTGTCAATGCTATTTCTGCAGGTGCTATTAAAACTTTAGCTGCAAAAGGTGTTCCATCTTTCAATAAAATATTAAATAAGATGGAAGAAACTGCACCACTTAAACGAAATGTTACACCAGAAGAAGTGGCGAATATGACCGTTGTTATGTTAAGTCAACTTTCAAGCGGTGTAACTGGAGAAGTCATCTATGTAGATGGTGGCTATAATATTATGGGAGTTTAATATTATCTCCTACTACTTTTCTTCAAATAAAAAAGAGGCATCTACTAATCAGATGTCCTCTTTTTTTATTACGATTTTATTTTGTTAATCGATTTACAATATCTTTTACTGATCCTTTTTCTACTAAATGCAAGTTTTTCCCTGCCCACATTGCTAGTAGACTGTAAAATCCTAATTCTTCTGCTCTTAGACGAATAGTTTTTGTTAAATCATTTTGATAAGGGTATGGCGCAATTTTGTTACCTTCCATGAACACCATAAAATCATTTTCAATACCACGTGCAGGTTTTCCTGAAAAAGCACTTGTCAATGCGGTTACATCTTCTTCAGCTAGTAATATTTGATTTTTATAAACTTCTGAAGCACCACTTTCTTCGCTTACTACAAAGGCTGTACCAATCTGTACTGCTTCTGCGCCTGCTTCAATAGCTTGTTGTATATGTTCTTTTGTTGCAATTCCTCCGGCAGCAATAATAGGAATCGTTATTTTACCTTTTGCTCCTTCAAGAAGCTTTTGTAATGATACGAATTGGTACGGTTCGATAAATGATCCTCGATGTCCCCCTGCTTCTTCACCTTGCAAAACAACTGCATCTAAGCCACAGTCTTGTACTAATAATGCTTCTTCAATAGTAGTAGCCGTTCCAATTGTAAAAATTTCATGTTCATGTAGTTTTTTTATAACTTCACCTGAAGGTAACCCAAAAGTAAACGAACATACTTTAACGTCTTCTTCAATAATGACATCCACTTGCGCATCGAAATCTGTAGTTGAAAGGAGTGCCCCTTCATCAGCAATCATTAATTTTTTTCGATAGGGTTTTAGTACATTGTAAGCTTCTTCAAGTTCTTGTTTGCTAGTGTTGACCTCTTTCGGTACAAATAGATTAACTGCAAACGGTTTTGTTGTTTCACTTTTTACTGCTTTGATAAACTCTCTTGTAACATCAGCATTTAAATAACCTGCTCCAATAGAACCTAAAATTCCTGCTTCTGCACTTGCAATGACCATTTCTGGTGTTGTTACACCAGCCATTGGTGCTTGAATTATAGGCCATTTCATTTTTAATTTTTCTAATAATGACATCTATAATACCTCTCATAACTTTTTAAGATTTTTGACCTATTCAAATATTTAGTAAAACTAATGATTTATATAAATAAGTTGTCATTTAATACTGTAACATAAACAAGAAATATTCTTGACTAATATCTCTTATATTCGATAAATTTAAGACTATTATTTTTCATATAGCTTTCATCAGGTTATTTTCACGATAAGTGATCAGTTAAACTTGACTTTTAAATTAATTTTTTCAAACTCCCCCTCCCTTTCTGTGTCTATTTGTGAACTAACATGAAATAGTAAACTGTTACTAAATTTTCTACATTTAATGTGAAATGATGTTAGATTATCTTATTTTTAGAAATTGGCGAGAAATAGGGAAAAATAGCGTTTTCATATGAAATAAAAATCTCACATAAGATTGTAATTGTTTTCTAAAACCTATAATTTTTTTTATTTTTTCTTACTAAATAAAGGGTTTTACTTTTTTAGGTAGTATTTTTATAGTGTAAGTGAGTATTTTACATCATGTATTCCTAGGAGGATTTATACTATGTTCAAACCTTATGAATCGAAACAATTTTTTGATGAAATGCTTGAAAATAATGTACCAAAAGACCATTACAAAGCATTTTACGAAAAATTATCTGAATTCTCAGAATATGAATTGCAACAAAAAAACGATGCAGCTCAATCAAGTTTTCTAAAACAAGGAATTACCTTTACAGTGTATGGTGCAGAAGGTGGGACTGAACGTACAATGCCTTTTGATTTTGTACCAATCATTATTACTCATAAAGATTGGAGAATAATAGAAAAAGGTATGACACAACGTGTTGAAGCGCTCAATCACTTTTTACATGATATATATCATGATCAAAAGATATTAAAGGCAGGAATTATACCTGCTGCACTTGTTCTTAATAACCCTTATTACTATAAAGAAGTAATAGGAACTAATATACCTCTAAATAACCATATTTTCTTAGCAGGCATCGATTTAATCCGCGATGAAAACGGAACATATCGTGTACTAGAAGATAATTTGAGAAATCCTTCAGGGATGTCTTATGTCTTTAAAAATCGCGCAATTATGAAACAGGTATATCCGGAATTCTTTTCTAAATACTCTTTACATACATTTGAACATCAACTTGCAACAATGAGAGAAGCTCTTCTTTCACACCGTCCTAAAAACTTGGCAGCAGATCAAGATCCTCATGCCGTGTTGTTAACTGCAGGTATTTATAATTCTGCTTATTACGATCACGTTTTCCTAGCAAAACAACTTAATATAGCCCTTGTTGAAGGTAAGGATATTATTGTTAAAGACAACATAGTTTATATGAAAACAATTCGGGGGTTAGAGCGAGTAGATATCATTTACCGTCGTATCGACGACGATTTTTTAGATCCTACTGTATTCCGTGAAGATTCTTTACTTGGCGTACCTAATATTTTGGAAGCTTATAAAAAAGGTAATGTAGCTATCTTAAATGCAGTAGGCAATGGTGTTGCTGATGATAAGGCCATATATTCTTATGTACCTGATATGATCCGTTATTATCTAAACGAGGAGCCTATTATAGAAAACGTAGAAACATATATGCTGACGAATCCGGAACAGCGTGAATGGGTACTTGAACACCTTCATGAATTAGTCGTAAAAAACGTAGGTGCTTCTGGTGGCTATGATATGTTAATCGGTCCACATGCCTCACCTGAAGAAATCGATCAATTCCGTGAAAAAATATTGGAAAATCCATCTCAATACATTGCACAACCTACTATCAAGCTTTCTCGAGCACCTGTCTATCAAAATAAACGTTTCTATCCTTGTCATGTGGATTTACGAGTTTTTGTGATGAAAGGCAAAGAAACAAATGTTTTACTTGGAGGATTATCGCGAGTCGCCTTAAAAGAAGGTTCACTTGTCGTGAACTCTTCGCAAGGAGGAGGAGCAAAAGATACTTGGGTATTAAAGGAGGAAGCTCATTATGTTAAGTAGAGTTGCAGGATCATTATTTTGGATGGCACGTTATAGTGAACGAACAGCAGCTAATGCAAATATCATCCGTATCCAGCTTACAAATATGTTGGAGGAATCCGGATATGATATACCATATTTAGAAGATTGGAAAGTAATTTTGAATATTTGTGGTTCTTCAAACGAATTTCTTCACAAATATAACAGACTATCAGTTCGAAATTTAAGTGATTACTTGCTCTATTCAAAAGAAAATTTAAACTCGATCATAAACACAACGTCTAATGTACGTGAAAATGCAAGAATTACGCGTGATATAATTCCACATGCACTATGGGAAGAGTGGAATGAGCTATATCTTTCTATAAAAGATTATCAACATACAAACAAGTTTTCATTATTAGAAGCAAATAAAGTTCTTGAAAAGGTAAATCATACTTTCCTTACATCAGCAGGTATTATTAATACCCTCATGTCTCGTGATGAAAGCTATCATTTCTTTAAAATTGGTCGTTGGATTGAACGCGCAGAGAAAACAACGATTATTTTAAACGAATTACTTCAAAAACAAAAACATGAAGTAAGAAATTGTTCTGCAACTTTTAGTTTACAATTGACACAGACTATAGAGGATTATTCAAAAAAACATAGAATTTGTAATACTGAACATGTTTTGAAATACTTATTAAGTGATGTCACATGTACACATTCCATTACCTATTGCATACAACATATAAAACAAAGTTTATCGATTATTGAGCAAAATAATGTCAATGGTCGCATCTATCCCCTACTGCAAGAAATACAAGCCTTACAACAAGCAACAGAAGTTGACCATGCACACTTGACGAATGAGCAACAGAAAAGTCTATTACAGGATTTACTAAAAAGATGCATTGCAATAGGAAGTGTTTTTTCAAATGTATATTATTTAGACGTAGCCTATGCAAATTTGGAAGTTAGTAGTGAATTCCGGTAACTCTATACAGTCAAAGGAGAATTCTCAATGAAATATAAAATAACTCATTTAAATACCTTTGATTATGATAGTCCTGTTGAGCAAAGTTTAAATACTATACATCTAAAACCGCGCACAAATGAGTGCCAAAGGTTACTGTTTTATGATATTGAAATTTGGCCAAACTCAGTTACCCGCGAGTATATAGATATTTGGCATAATGCAGCTGCCGATTTTTATATTCCACAAAAACATAATAGACTTGAAATTCAAACAACATCTATAGTGAGTATACAGAAGGCTCCCCTCATGGATCAGTTAAGCTTTTCGAACAAAATGAAAGATATTTTCCAATCACAACTATTTAAGGATCATTATTTACACTACTTACAAGCAACGAAATATACCTATTTAACAGAAGAACAAATACATCATATAAATAATATTATTGGCTATCGTAATAATCCAATAGAATTTTCTCTTGCACTTATGACTTATTTACACACAAATATTCGATATGATACAACTGCCACAAATGTAAAAACTACCGCACAAGAAGCTTATAACTTAAAAGCCGGCGTTTGCCAAGATTACGCACATATAATGATTGGTGTTTTACGTGCTAATGGCATTCCTGCCCGTTATATGAGCGGTTATTTATATGTTGGTAAAGAAGATGATTTAATCGGAAATTCAGCAACACATGCTTGGGTAGAAATAATGGTACCTGGAGTTGGATGGTTAGGCCTAGATCCTACAAATGATGTTGAAGCACTTGAGAATCACATTATTTTATGTGCCGGAAGAGACTATACCGATGTTAGTCCAGTTGAAGGTGTATACACTGGAGGAGATCACACATTAACTGTTAAAGTCACTGTAAAGAAGATTGACCATTTGTAAGATGGGGTTATTCATCAAATGAAGACCATTGTGATGCAAACAGTGTAAAAAAGAATAGAAAAAAGGCAACTTTCCGTTCAAAAGCGAACAGAAAGTTGCCTTTTATATAAAACAAATATTTTTCAGTACACCGTAAAATGCAGGTTTAAATCATATGAAACGTATTTAGTTAACGCCAGAAATACGTCCATATCCTACTAAGTATTTGTTCCACCAATCAAGACTTTCATTGACTACACCATTATTTTGAGCATCTAGCATTCTTCCGCCACCAAGATAGATTCCTACGTGTGCTATACCTGAACCATAACTAAAGAATACTAAATCTCCAGCTTTAGCTTCACTTGCACTAACCTTCTTCGTAGCTAAATATTGTTGTGCTGCTGTACGAGGAAGTGATATACCAGCTTGTTTAAAGGACCATTGCGTTAAACCTGAACAGTCAAAACCAGTAGATGGGTTACTTCCACCCCATACATAAGAACGACCAAGATATTTACTAGCTTCTGCAATAGCTGCCTTTGCAGAGCCTGAGCCAGAAACGGTTGGAGCTTGTTGATCACTATCAGTAACTTTTGCTCCATTTGTTCCATTTCCTGCATCGCCTACACTATTTGTATGTACAGGATTGCTTGTAGCACTTACAGATGCTTTTTTTGCTTTATTAGCTTCCTTAACTTTTTTAGCATCTAAGAATTGTTTTTCTTGTAATTTTTTCAATCGCTTAGCTTCTGCTTCACGTTTTTTACGTTCTCTTTCTAGCTTTTCTTGTTGTTTTTTTGTTGCAATTTGTTCTTTCAGTTTTAATGATTTCGCTTTATTCTCAGCTTTTTTCGTTTCTAATTTATTTTCTTGATCTTGCATTTCTTGGAATTGCTTTTGCAATTTCAATTGTTTTTCTTGTAATTCTTGTCTTTCTTTAGCTAATTTTGCTTTATCTTCTTTTTGATCGTCTAATAAGTTTTGATCTGCATCTAATATTGTCTTAACTGAAACAGTTCGACTAACTGCATCACCAATACTATCAGCACCAAGAATAGCTTCAATATATGGACTCATCGCACTATCTTGGTTTTGATATGCTTTTAAACGGTCGTCAATAATTGTCGAACGTTCTTTTATATTTTTTTCTGTTAGTTTAATATCTTTGTTTGTTTCGTCAATTTCTTTTACTGTTTTTTCATATTCTTCTTGTTTTTTATCAAGTTGTTTTTTTAAATGTTTTATTTCTCCATTTAATTTCTTAATCTTTTTATCTATTAAAGCTTTTTTCTGTATCATTTGCGCTGAAGTTTTTGCATTAACTTGCGCTGGTTCAGCGGTATACATAAAGCCGCAAGTTAGGGCAAGGGTAACAACTGCTGTGCGCCCCCATTTTGAACGCATATTCAATTAAATCAACTCTTTTCTTCCTTTTGTCAGTATGTATAATTTTTACTTTCTATTTAATAATAGCATGATTCATATTTTTGTATAGTCTTTTTCTCCTGTTTTAATCGAAGCGTAATCGCTGTTACATATTTGTCATATATTTTTATATTATTTCTCCTTTCGACATATTATCACTTTTTCTCAAACAAAATATTTTCAGAAAGTCAAATCTTATGATAAACTTTTTCATATATTTTTGGAAAGGACTGTTAATAGATGCAATATGCTATACTTGGTGATCTTCATAGTAGCGTTGAGGATACAAAAGCTGTACTTGATGACATTCGTTTAAATGCAAAAAATGCTGAAATCATTGGGTTAGGTGATTTATACGAATGTCGAATAGGAAAGAAAAAGGCAAAAGCTCTTAATAGCATTCCTTTTGAAGAGGCAGCTGAATATTCGGATGAGTTTAAACAACTTTTACAATTCCCATCTGTAAGAGGCAATCAAGAAGAACGGATTATGAAAGTAACTGGTTTAGATTTATTTTTGACATTACCAGAATATATCAAAATAGAAGGAGCTGAAATCATTCACGGGCATCAATTTAAATGGTCATCTGATTGGAAGCCCTTTTTGGAACAAATAGATGCATCAATTGTATTCTTCGGTCATAGTCATGATGCTGCACTATATAGAAAAGGAACAAAAAAAGCTTTTCAATATGGACAACCTATTTATTTAAAGAATAAAAAGTACGGAGTCAACGTTGGTGCAGTCATTGAAAATAGAGAATGGTGTTTATATGATTCAGATGATCGAACTGTTACATTTATGAAAGCACAATAAAAAGACACTGTTGACTATTTCACAGTGTCTTTTTATTGACTTCATTGATATTGTTTTTTATGATTATTAGCAATATGATGAAAAAATGCATGATTGAAGGAGCGAAAATAAATGGAATGGCAACAGCTAGAATACTTCGAAGTACTAGCGAAGATTCAACATATGACGAAAGCTGCAGAGCAACTATCCATTTCTCAACCAGCACTTAGTCGCTCAATAGCCAGATTAGAAGATGAACTAGGCGTTCCTTTATTTGAACGACAAGGACGTTCAATTTCTTTAAACCGCTACGGAGAAATATTCTTAAAACGTGTGCATAATATAATGAGAGAGTACCGGGATGGACTACATGAAATTCAAGAACTTGTCGATCCAAATCGCGGTGAAGTTTCACTTGGTTTTTTACATACATTAGGTACAAATATCGTACCAGATTTAATCATGCATTTTAGAAAACTACATCAAGATATACATTTTAATTTAAAACAAAACCACACGCATTTGCAGCTTAAACAATTACAATCAGGTGAGCTTGATCTTTGTTTAATAGCAGATATGGAAGTTGAAAAACCAATTCAATGGAAAGAGCTTTGGCGTGAAGAGTTGTTTGCAATTGTGCCTATTGGACATCCTTTTGCTAGTCGTAGTTCAATAACTTTAAAAGAATTAACAAACGAAACATTTGTATTATTAAAAAAAGGATATGCATTAAGAATTCAATTAGATAGTATTTTTAAAAAAGCCCACTTTACACCAACGATTACATTTGAAGGTGATGAAGTAGCAACAGTAGCTGGCTTTGTAGCTGCTGGACTAGGTGTTTCCATTCTCCCGGATGGTGAAGAGATTAATACAAAAAGAATAGCTAAAATACACATAAGCGATTTAAAACTTGAACGTGTTATTGGTATGGCTTGGTCAGAAGGCCGATACTTATCTCCTGCCACAAAACAATTCCAACAATTCATATTAGATTATTATAAAAAGGATTAAAGAAAAACTCTTTCAAATTTATGAAAGAGTTTTTCTTTAATTTTACTAATTATTCAATGGTGATTGTAATCTGTTCTCGATCAAAATTAGACAACCATTCAATACAATCAAATTCATCAACATCAAAATCATTGGTAAACTTATCGCCACCGTATCCATCTTTTCCTTCAAAGAAAAAAATCTCTGCTAAGCCAGAAACTTCTTTTTCTACTTTAGGTAATTTCATATGGACCTTCACTTGTTTACCATCAAATTGCAATAACTTCTTGGCTAGCGGCTCATCATCTATATAAAGTAAATTGGGTCCTTTCATAATTTGAAGCTGTAAAATACCTTGTAAAATCATTTTATTGTATCCTCTCTTGAAACTTACTTTACGATATCTATGTTGTAACACAAAATAGTATAAAAATTATATATTTAAGAATTAGTATTTGCAAACTAAATCTAATAGTTTCTAAAACTTATAATTTGATTAATAGATTAAGAGCAATATCTATTGTTTTCCCGGGAAATAAAAAGATTACCTAAATAATTATTTAATCATCTAGGTAATCTTTAAAATTTATATTAATTATGAGTTAATAAAATGTTTTCGTTGTTTGGCAATCCAATTCTTGGAGCTTGAAAATAACAATAACATAATTGCCGTAACTATAGCTCCCTTAATAATATTAAAAGGTAAAACAAACGTAACGATTGATTTTGTTAGAGCTGCTCCTGTTTCAGTAGGTACGTTTAAGAAATAATTGTACATTGGCATAAACAAGAAATAGTTAAGAACACTCATTCCAACTGCCATCGTAATAGTTCCTAAAACTAAACCAGTCGTTAAACCTTTTGCAGATGTTAAACGTTTAAAAATAAAATACACTGGCATGATAAATAATATACCTGTAGTAAAGTTCGCTATTTGTCCTACCGGAACACCTGTTGGACTTCCAACATAAAACCAATTCAATACATTTTTAATAAATTCAACAACAATTCCCGCAACTGGCCCCATTGTAATAGCTGCCATAAGAGCTGGAACATCACTAAAATCTACTTCTAAATAACTTGGAAAAGCTGGAAGTGGGAAATTAAAAATCATTAATACAAATGAGATTGCACTTAACATCCCGATTGAGACCATCTTTTGTAACTTTGTGTTTTTCATCTTATTCTCTCCTTTTGTCGATTCACTTCAAAAAGAGGAGAGGTCCGGCTCATGATATGCAATAAAAAACCCTTAAGCGTATAAGCTTAAGGGAGAACTAGGCATAGTCAAATAAACGTCACTACTATACTATAAAATAGTATAGTTAATAGACGACCGTACCTTCACCTTCTCCCATCCAGACTATACTGTCGGCCTTGGATTCTCACCATGTCCTGCCTTTACGGCTCGCGGGCTCAAGAGTCATTGTTAGTCTCTAATACCGCCGATCGGGAATTTCACCCTGCCCCGAAGATGAATCATATTATTTTGATTACAATGTAACTATATAAAAAAAAGAAGATTTTGTAAAGCTTTTATTCTCTAATTTTCAAAAATAAATAATTCCCACAGGAATAATATGATTTTTGTTTTTCATATTCGAAAAAGGCGAATAATTGCAACCCGAATTACTCGCCTTTTCATCTAAACACTATATTCTAATACGTATTAATTTATTTCAAGGGGTAAGAAGAAAATAAAGCTCGTTCCAACATCAACTTCACTTTCGACTGTAATACGTCCTTTATGGGCTTCAACTATATTTTTGGCAATTGCTAGCCCTAATCCCGTACCACCTTTGCCCCTAGTTCTTGCTTTATCCGCTTTATAAAAGCGTTCAAATACATAATCTAAATCTTCTTTAGGTATACCAGCACCATTATCCTTCACTTGGATACGAGCATAGGAAACTTGTTGGTCAACAATTACTTCTACGGTACCATTTTCTTGCGTATGACGTATTGCATTATCGATTAAGTTTGTTAAGACTTGTTCAATTCGATCTTCGTCTAAAGAAATTTGAATGTTGTCATCAAAAGTAGAAGAATATTTCAACTCTATTTTCTTTTCTTTAGCTGCCTGTACAAATTTTTGTGTTATTCTTTCAAATACAGGCGTAATAGGTACTATATCTTTGTATAAAGTTATATTACCCGATTCCATTCGAGCTAAATCTAATAAATCAGTAACCAATCTTCCCATTCGTTGTGATTCATCATAAATGATTTTAATCATTTCATTACGTTCTTCTTCACTTGAAACGACATCATCTATGATTGCTTCACTATATCCTTGTAACATAGCGATTGGTGTCCTCAATTCATGTGATACATTTGCGATAAAGTCTGAACGCAACTTATCTAAGCGATGTTCTTCCGTTTTATCACGTAATACCGCAACTGCTCCTCGGACCGAATCTCCACTATACAGTGGACTGATTGAAATCATAAAATACGTTCCATCTAATTCTAACTCTTCCTGAAGTTCTTCTTCCATATCTATAACATGGTCTAACATATGATATATCTCTTCTGGTATTGGACGTTCACTGTCAGATCCTTTATTGAAGAACCATTTTTGCAATAACAATTCTGCAGGGGGGTTGCTCAAAATCACAGAGCGATCACTATTAAAAGTTATAACTGCATCAGTCATTGATGTTAAAATACTAGATAATTGTTCTTTTTCTTGACTAATGACTTCCATATGATGTTTTAACTGACGTCCCATTTGGTTAAAGGCAGTTCCTAATTGGCCTATTTCATCGTTTTGTAATACAGGAACTTTTTTATCAAAATTACCTTTAGCTAGTTCAAAAGCAGCTTCACGCATTTTACGAAGAGGGGATGTTATACGTGTAGATAGGAAAAATGCAAAGAAAGTAGTTAAAACAAATGCAATCGTCGCAGATAGAAAGACGATTTTAGTTGTTTCCTTTGAAGTCCTATGAATTGCGTCAGGACTTTGATAGATATACACTACTCCATGATTCATCTTTTCCACGTTTAAAGGAAAAGCCATTACGATATAGGATTCAACATGATCCTTCTCAGTTGAAGATGGTAACATCATTTCTTTGACTACAGGATCATCTGAGACAAAAACTTTCTCAAAGGCCTTTTCACTTATGATATTGTTTTTAATCTTTTCTTGGTTTAACCCTTCTTGCAATGAATATGCAACTTTTCCAGGTGCATCCGCAATGACTGCGTTTGTTTCATCACTTAGAATATCATTAATAATAGACTTTGTTGCTGCGGTCGTTTCATGATCATCAACTACTCTAGCTATAGTTGTAGCTTCTTGACGAAGTAACGCTTCTGATTGTTGTGTATGGTATTTAGATAAGAACTCTAACATTAATACTGTAAAAACAAATAGCACAAATGAAACGAGAAGCAAAATGGTTACCCATAGCTTCCCGACAACACTGTTCGATATTCTAATCATTGACTACCTCAAATTTATAGCCAACGCCCCATACAGTTACAATCATTTTTGCTGCGTTTTCGGATACACGATTTAGTTTCTCACGTAAACGCTTAACATGAGTATCTACCGTACGTAAATCTCCAAAGAAATCATAATGCCATACTTCTTTCAAAAGTTGCTCACGATCAAATACTTTATCTGGTGCTTTCGCTAAGAAATACAATAATTCATATTCTTTAGGTGTTAAATTAACTTCTACCCCATCCGCAGAAACACGATGCGCATCATGATCAATTGTTAAATGAGGAAAAACCACTAAATCTTTTGAAGATGAAGCAACATTAATTGGGGAGAACGCAGCAGAACGGCGTAAAATTGCTTTAACGCGTAATACTACTTCTCTTGGGCTGAATGGTTTTACAATATAATCATCTGCCCCGATTTCAAAACCTTGCACTCTATTAGATTCTTCTCCTTTTGCAGTAAGTAAGATAATAGGTGTAGTCTTTTTATCACGTACTTCTTGGCAAACTTCTAAACCGTCCTTTTCAGGCATCATAATATCTAATAAGATACAATGATAATCATTTGTTAAAGCTTTTTCAACAGCTTCTTCGCCATTTTCCGCTTCATCAACTTCATAACCTTCACGTTCTAAATACATTTTCAATAAACGACGAATACGATCTTCATCGTCTACTACTAAAATTGAAATTTGTTCAGTCACAGTAATGCCTCCCAATTCTCTTTAATCCTATTGTACAATCATACTTATTAATTGAAAAGAAAAGCCTTTCCCTCATAGTTGGAAAAGGCTTTTAATAATTCAAAATAAGTTAACCTGCATATGAGTGTAAACCAGCAATGATTAAGTTAACAGCAACAAGGTTAAACATAATAATGACAAATCCTATTACTGCAAGCCAAGCAGATTTTTCACCTTGCCATCCTTTGGATAATCGTAAGTGAAGAAAAGCTGCATAGAACAACCAAGTAATTAATGCCCATACTTCTTTTGGATCCCAACCCCAGAATCTTGACCAAGCTTCTTGTGCCCAAATCATAGCAAAAATCAATGCTCCTAATGTAAATACTGGGAAACCAATTAAAACAGAACGGTAACCTATTTCATCTAATAATTGTAAATTTGCGCGATTAGCAAGCGGTTGTATAAATCTAGAAATAGATTTTCGTAATAATAGTCGAAGTAAAGCATATAAAATTGTACCTACTAGAACAGACCATACAACAGTAGTAAGTTTCTTCGCATTAACAATAGCTGGCATTTCAGCTAAAGGTTCCATCTTACCAGATGATTTTAGTTCATATTGGTGCATACCGAATAGTGCTGGTGTATTATAAGTGATTTCTTGTTGTGCACCATTTTTATCAACATAAGTGAAATCAGCCTCATATCCCATAATTCTAAATGTGGATGTTACAATTACGAAACCAATTACTAATACAGCTGCGTACATTACAACTTCTAACCAAATACTACTTTTAGTACGTTTTGATGTATCAATATTTTTTAGTAAATAGATTATTCCGGCAACAGCACTGATGGCTAAAATAGATTCACCAATTGCTGCTGTTATTACATGGATATATAACCAATAACTTTTTAATGCAGGGATTAATGGTGTTACTTCACGTGGGAACATACTTGCATAAGCAATGATTAATATTGCGATTGGCAATGCAAATAGCCCTAATGATGGTAATCTATAAATAAAGTAAATTAAAATAAATGCACCTACTACAAACATACCAAAAGCAGTAGTAAATTCAAACATATTACTAACTGGTGCATGTCCAGCATAAATCCAACGAGTTATAAAATATCCAAGATTAGCGATAAAACCTATAATAGTAATTGTAATCGCAATTTTGCCCCATTTTTTGTTGGATTTTGAAGCATCCTGTTTTGTACCTTTAATCGCGCCACCAAAGAATAATGTAGCGACTAAATATGCGATAAATGCGATAAATAATAAAGTACCACTTAAACCAATTAAACTCATAAGGTGTTGTCACCTTCCTTTTCCTTTTCTTGCTTTTTCTTAAGATCATCATCATCTTGCTGATCTACCCAGTTAGGTAGGTGTGCAAATTCAGTTACTGTATCTAAATCTTTTTTCATACTAAACCAGTTTTTGTTTGTATGCGCAGCCATCATTAAACGACCATCCACAGTTTTTTGTAACCATAAACGACGATGACTCCAATAAGAGCCCATAACGACACCTATCATAAAGATTATACCACCAAGTGCCAGAATAGGAAGAGTCTTGTCTTTTCTGATAGTTAGTCCTGATACATTTCTTGTTTCAATGTTAGCAAACTGCATCTTATACTTTGTTTCACCTAGAGGTTCTAATGTTTGTTTAATGGCAACAAAACTTGTTTCACCTTTTGGTGTTTCAGGTGTGTACATTTTAAATATAAATGCAGGATTATTTGGAACTGGAGATTCTGATTGAGGTTCTCCATCTTCAAATCCAGAGAATGTTGGATAGTATCCTTTTAATTCAACTTTTGTTTGTTTATCAAGATTATAAACTTTTTTAGGATCTGCTAAATTGATATTGACTTCACCTAATGATTTACCTGTTTTTTTATTTACCAAGTTAAAATTCATCGCTTTTAGTTCGTTCAAGCGGAAATCCATTTGATAAAGAGCAAACCCATCATACTTTAACGGTTCGTTTACTTTAATCGCATGGTGTAATACCTGTTTTAAATCAGTTGTGTCCCCTGCGACAGCATTATCTTTTGCTTTATACAAAACTACATCAGTTTGGTAGTTTTTAGCGACAGAGTTTACGGCAGCTTTGGATTGGTTAAACTCTTCTTTTTGTTCATCTTTTTTGTATGTTTCGAAAGTGAACTTATTACTATGTAGGTAATAACCTTCCATACCAGGAATAGACGCTGTTTCACCTTCTCGAATCCATAAATCTTCATCTACATAAAAACCTGGCATTAATCGTAACATAACACCAAATAAAAATATGATTAAGCCTAAATGATTGACATATGGACCTGAACGAGCAAAGCGACCTTTTTCAGCTAAAAGTACACCATCTTCTCTACGAACATTGTATTTTAGCTCTTTCATTTTCTTTTCAGTTAAATCTAATGTTTTATCAGCTTCAGCTGACGTCATTTCTCTTTCACCAAAAATACGTTGGCGTTTCATAAAGCTTTCATGTCGTCTTACACGTTGGTTTTTCAACGATTTATAAAGTGGAATCCCACGGTCTAAACTAGCCACGATAATTGATATCGCTAACATTCCTATTAAAGTTTGGAACCACCATGAGCTATAAATATCTGTTAGTCCTAAATTATAATAGATTTTCCCAAACGTACCATAGTTGTCGACATAAGCTTGTTTTATATCTTCACCCTCAGTTACATTAACGTAAATTACTTGGGGTAAAAACGTACCAATTGCTGCAGCAATCAATGTAATAACAATGATTGACACTCCAACTTTAACACTTGAAAAGAAGTTCCAAATCTTATCGATAATTGACTTATTATACGTTTTAGAACGAATGGCCCTTCCTTCGTATTTCATGTCGACTATTTTTTGCTTTTTATCTTCGTCAGTTAGAGGTCGTCCACATTTTTCACATAGATGCGTTCCTTCGGGATTAACATGGCCACATTCACAAGTTATACTTTTCATCCTTAAGAACTCCTTATCTAGGGTTTAATACTCTTTAGGTATTTTTCAATATCTGTTTCCGTCATTTCCCCTGTAATAATTTTCACAATCTTACCATCTTTATCGATCAATACAGTTGTTGGTAATATATCTACATTATATGCACGCATTACACTTTTGGTTTTATCAATTGCAATTGGAAACTCTACACCTAATTTATCAGCATAGCTTGAAACTTCTAAATTAGATTGTGCGATATTAATACCTAAGATTTGAACACCTTGATTTTTAAATTGCTTGTACTGATTGTTGATAGCAGGCATTTCTTTTTTACATGGCTTACACCAAGTTCCCCAAAAGTTTAATAGAACGCCTTGTCCTTTATAATCAGACAGTTTATGTGTTTCTCCATTTAAATCTACTAATGAGAAATCTGGGGCATTATCACCAATTTTCAACAATTGTACATCATCTTTATGGGCGGTATTATACACTGTATAAGCAATAGCAGCTACGAGAACAGCTAAAATGACAATACGTGTATATAATCTTTTTTGTTTTTTCTCCATTGTCGTAGTAAGCCTCCTTAAAAACGACAGAAACAATCCATTCTATTATAACAAAATATCACTTCAATGCTTTATAAGATATGGATGGTTTGTGAACCTTTTGTAACATATAGTAAAAGTTTTCACCTTCAACTTATTTGTTACTAAATGTAAAATCCACTAAAATTCTTTTAGCCAATCTTACCTGTTTCAGAGAGAACGCGAAGTTGTTTTACTTCATGAGCAGTTAGTTCACGAGATTCTCCAGCATTTAACCCATGTAAGCCTAAAAAGGCAAATTGTTCGCGTTTCAACTTTAAGACAGGACAGCCAATTGCCTCGAACATACGACGAACTTGTCTATTACGTCCTTCGTGAATAGTGATGGCAATAATAGATTTTCCTTGTTCTCGATCAGACGAAAGTACTTTTACTTTAGCCGGTGCTGTTTTACCATCTTCTAACATGATACCGCGCTCTAATTTTTTCAAATCTTCTCTTCTTGGTAATCCTTTTATTTTTGCAACATACGTTTTATCTATGTTGTAGCGTGGATGTGTTAATAAGTTTGAAAAATCTCCATCGTTTGTTAATAACAAAACACCTGAAGTTTCGTAATCTAATCGTCCAACAGGGAAAATTCTTTCTTCGACATGTGGAAATAGGTCAACAACTGTCTTCCGACCTCTATCATCTGAAACTGCTGAAATTACTCCTCTAGGTTTATATAGTAAAAAATAAACCTTCTTTTCTTTCTCAATTTTTATACCATTGACTTCAATTGAATCTGAAGCAGTAACTTTTGTACCAAGTTCTCGAATAACTTGACCATTAACTTTTACTTTACCTTCTATGATTAACTCTTCTGCTTTTCTTCTCGATGCAATACCAGCATGAGCAATTACTTTCTGTAGTCTTTCCATTTGGTCACCTCATTAAACTTAAGCTTATAGCCTTCAAAAATTATTGCATACTTTTTCTAATAATAAAAGTATAAGTAACTACAGCTTACTTTTTAAATTAAATTTTAAATTCTTCTTTAGATTGTATTTAATTCTATAGCGAGAATTGCTTTCGTTAATTTTTTAATCAAGCTCGCGAAATTCACCCTAACATTTTATGAGCAAAAAAAGACTGCATTTTGCAGTCTTTTATTTCCATATCATTTGTACCGGTTCCTCAATGATTGGCTTTCCGTCAAGATAAAATGTCCATATACCAATATCTCCATGTGCGATTCTTGGCATTTTAAGAATGGATTTCACTTTCTTTTGTTCATCTTTTGAAATCAGCGCATATACTGGGTGATTCAACTCGACTTGCAAATCGTCTCTCACTTGATATAACCCTTTTTTAGCTAATAACGTTTTATCATATTTTTGGAAAATATTTTCGGCAAAACCTGCATGTACTTGCCAATCATTTGACTCGTTTAGAGTAACAACAATAATACGCTTACCATCTTTTTCAAAGTAGGTAGCTAGTGTACGTCCAGCTACTTTTGTATAGCCCGTTTTACCAGCCTTTGCATATTCGTTATAATGAAGCAGTTTATGCTTGTTTTTCCAAACTGTCGGATTTTTCAAGTCGTTTTTATAATATTTTGTAGTAGCTATTTTTCGAAAATCTTTATTCTGCATCCCGATTCTTAGCATTTGAGCAGTATCATATGCAGAAGACAAATGATTGTCATTATGAAGGCCTGATGGATTTTCAAATCGAGTATTTGATAAACCATATATAACAGCGTAGTCATTCATTAATTTGACAAATCCCTCTTCAGACCCTCCTACTTCTTCCGCAATAGCGGTAGCTGCATCGTTACCTGAACGCAAAAGTAAACCATTTAATAAAGTCTTTAATGTTGTAGTTTCACCTTCAACTAGATAAATGGATGATCCTTCACTTAATGTAGCTTTTTTTGATATTGTCGTTTCTTTATCTAGCTTAGATTCTTTAACCGCTACAAATGCAGTCCACATTTTGGTAAGACTAGCAATCGGTAATTTTTCGTGTTCGTTCATACCAACCAATAATCTTCCGGTATCTGCATCGATTACTGCAAAAGAACTTGAAGCAGCTTCTGCTGTTTTTCCAAATGGCATTAAAGCAATTACACAACATAATATAACAACAATCCAACGACGCAAAATGTCACTCCTTTAGCGATCAGTCTGTTTGTGGTTCTTGAAAAGCTTCTTGGAATTTAGACATAAACAAATCTGGTTGCTCATCTATTTCGCTTGCACTTTCATCAGGAAGCTCTGGTAATTCGTTAATATTCTTCATCCCAAAATAATTCAAGAATTCTTTTGTTGTACCATATAATATGGCACGTCCAGTACCTTCAGCTCGCCCAACTTCATGTACTAAACCTCGTGCACTTAAAGTATGTAACGCTCTTTCACTTTTTACACCTCTTAAATCATCAATTTCAACTCTAGTAATTGGTTGTTTATAAGCAACAATCGCCAAAACTTCAAGTGCCGCCTGCGATAATGATTGACTCGGAGGATTTTCTACCAATTTTTGGATTGTGTCTGCATGTTCTGGTTTTGATATCAGCCGAAAAGTTCCTGCCAATTCTTTAATGGCAATACCTCGTTCTGATTGTTCTTCATAATTTTGTATCATTTGATGAATTGCTTCTGCAATTAGCTCTTCTTTTGCATCAGTCAACATTGAAAGCTGTTGAATGGTTAACCCATCTTCTCCTATTACGAAAAGAAGGCTCTCAATTTTGCTCATCAATCGATTCAAGTTGTTCATCTGTTATTTCTTCCTTCCGTAAAATCACCGTTAAGTTCGCGAAATTATTTTCTTGTTCAACAGCTACCACCTGTCGTTTCATCAATTCTAATAACGATATAAATGTAATAACAAGAGTTCCCTTATCTTCGTATGGAAATAAATCAAAGAAATCTGCACGTCCATGTGCAGCCTTGAGAACTCCAACTACAGCTCGCATTTGATTTTTGATTGAAATATCTTGCTTTGTTACCTTTGTCGTTAGCGGTGCTTTTAACCTTTTACGATTTAACATTTTTTGAAATGCCGCTACCATATCATAGACATTTACAGAAGTATCGAACAAAACTAATTGTTCATCCGGTAAATAAGCAGATAAATCTGCAGGAGGTCTTGTAAAATATTTAGTACGGGTTGCTTCCATCTCTTTTAAATTTACTGCTGCTTCTTTAAATTTTCTATATTCTATTAATCTTGCTACAAGTTCTTCACGAGGGTCAGGTTCGTCTATTTCAAATTCTTCATCTTCGAGTTCCCCTTCATGAATAGGCAGTAACATTTTACTTTTTATCGCTAGTAATGTAGCCGCCATTACTAAATATTCACTCGCTTCATTCAGCTCCAAAACTTGCATCGCTTGAATATGTTCCATATACTGAGCAGTAAGTTCTGCCATAGGAATATCATATATATCAATTTCCAAACGATGGATTAAATGTAATAATAAATCGAGAGGACCTTCAAAAGCCTCTAGTTTAACTTCATATGACATAATTTACCACCTGACAATTTATCTTCAAAATTTAGTATAGAGGAAAGGTGAGCAAAATGCATCCAATGCATCACCCTTTATTTGTCCAATTTCTTACGTATTTCAATGGCAATCAAGATTATTTTGAATGTCATGAAGTATTAGAGGAATATTGGAAAGTAGTCGCACCAAGAGACAAAAAGCATCCACTTACAGGATGGATTCAACTAGCTACAGGTCTTTATCACTGGCGAAGAGATAATTTTAAAGGAGCACATACCATTTTAAAAAAAGCTGAACGAACATTAAGTGCTTCTGTTTATAATCCGTTTTTAGAAGAGATTAATACACAAGATTTGTTACAAAAAATCCATCTCACTCAAGAACATGTATCGAATCATGAATTATTTAGTTGCTGGTACATTGAGATAACCTCTCAATCTTTAAAAGAAAAAGTTGAGCACTCTATATCTCTATTACCACCGAGTGATAACTATTTCATTCAAAATAAACATATGCTTAGAGATCGTTCTAATATTCTTTTAACTAGGGATGAAAAAAGAAGAAGCAGACATTAATACTTATTGTCTGCTCCTTCTAACATCGTTAGACATTTTTGGATAAATGGTTCTGTTAAAGAATCTGGTGCTATCGAACAGCATAAATCCATCTCTGAAAGTTGTCGAATCATTTCTACTCCAAGTCCTTCTCCTCGATGAGAAGGGTCCACTGATATATGTCTAACAATCCATTCACTATCTTTTATCTCCACACCAACAAGACCAATATAATCTTCTGCTTGTTTCCATAAAAACAGTTGCCAGTTCGGATCAGAATTATATATACAAATTGTCTCTTGTAACTTCTTTACATCTTTATGTTCTGGCATAAAAGACAAGAGTCCCATTGCAATTTTTTCGTATGCTTTCTTATAACGACATAACATATATTAGATCCCTCTTTTTTTGCCTTTAAGTATCCTTGAATATCCTACACGAAAAGCAAAAAATGCGCAAATATTTTTCCACTATTTAGAAACTGAATCTGGTGCTATAAAAATCCAATAAATAACACCCCATATAATAGCCATAATAAGCAAGGATATTAAAAGAATAATATTACTTTTTTTCACGTTTAGCTTACCTCCTTCCTATTGCTAACGGAAGGTCTAACTTCACAAGATCCTCATAACTTTCGCGTTCTACTACTAACTGATGTTCTCCATTTTCAACAAAAACAACAGCTGGTCTAGGTAATCTATTATAATTACTTGCCATGGAATAGCCATAAGCTCCTGTACAAAATGTTGCAAGAATATCGTTTGGTTCGGCCTTTGGTAGATTAATGTTCTCAATTAGTTTATCACCGGATTCGCACAGTTTACCAGCAATCGTATATGTAGCAGTTGCAGATTGTGACATTTTGTTGGCAATTACTGCATCATACTTCGCATCATATAGAGCAGGTCTGATATTATCAGACATTCCTCCATCAACAGCTAAGTAATTACGCGTATTTGGTACTACTTTTTGAGAGCCGATAGTATATAGGGTTGTGCCTGCATCACCGACTAGTGATCTTCCAGGTTCTATCCAAATCTCCGGCATTAAAATATTTAATCTATCTGCTTCTTGTTTCACTGTTTGAATCATATCATCAACATAAATAGCTGGTTCTAACGGAGCGTCTTCGTTTGTATATCGAATTCCAAAACCACCGCCTAAATTTAATACATTTGCATGGAATTGATATTCTTCCTGCCATTCGCCCATTTTATCTGTCAATTTTTTTGCAGCAAGACGAAATGCAGCTGTATCAAAGATTTGCGAACCAATATGACAATGCATTCCTTGTAATTCTAGGAAGGGATCATTATATAATGCTTTAAAAGCTTCATCAGCTTGACCATTATTTAAATCAAAGCCAAATTTTGAATCAGATTGACCTGTTGTAATAAAGTCATGGGTATGAGCTTCTACACCCGGTGTTACCCGAATTAAGACATGCATCTTCTGCTTTCTTTCACTAGATAATTGTTTTAATAATTCAATTTCATAAAAATTATCAATAACAATACATCCAATATTAGATTTAAATGCAAACTCTAATTCTTGAGGACTTTTATTATTCCCATGGAAATGAATCTTTTCGCTTGGGAATCCTGCTTTTAAAGCAGTATATAACTCACCGCCAGAGACAACATCAACCGATAATCCTTCTTGTGCTGCTACTTGATAGATTGCCATACTCGAGAATGCTTTACTTGCATAAGCAACTTGAGCTTTTACAGAAGCATTTTTGAAAGTATCTATAAAACCTCGTGCTCTTTTTCTAAATAGAGCAATATCATAAACATATAGAGGTGTTCCATATGCTTTTACTAATTCTATTGTATCGACTCCACCGATAGATAAATGGTCATTTTCTGTAATAGATTGAGTACCGTATAAATACATCTAATCGCTCCTATCGTGTTTCCTTACAATTTCAAGAATACACCGAATTTTCTATATCTTGAACTTTAACACGATAGAAGAATAGATGCAATGCCTCTTAGTTTCGTTTTCGATCCTTAGCTCCAAGGATAAATGGCCTTGGTGAATCATTAGTCATTGGATAACGAATCACCACATGGGCAAACGCAGCTGGGAAGAAAGGAATTAACGGCCATAGATATGGTACCTTCATCGGTTTTAAGGAAGCCATATAAAACACCGTTAACAAAATCCCAATAAAGAAGCCGTTTACTCCAAATGCTGCCGTTAATAGCAGTAATAATATCCTAAAAATCTTAATCGTTACACTTAATTCATACGAAGGAATTGCAAAAGTAAAAATTGCTGATACAGCTGTGTAAAGTACAACCTCTGCAGAAAACAAACCTACGTCAATCGCAATCTGACCTATAATGATACCTGCTATTAATCCCATAGCTGTTGATAATGGGGTTGGTGTATGAATAGCTGCAAGCCTTAAAAATTCTATACCAATATCTGCCGCCAATATTTGAACGAGGAGTGGTACTGAGGATTTCTTATTTATACCAATAAAATCCATAAAAGATGGTATATATTCAGGATGTTTAACAATCAAGAACCATAGTGGTAATAAAAAGAAGCTTAAGAATGCGCCAAAAAATCGCAAAAAACGAATGATTGTTCCAATAGCAGGTGCCTGTCTATACTCTTCTGCATGCTGTAAATGGTGGAACACTGTAACCGGGACTAATATGACTGATGGAGATGTATCAACTACTATTGCGATATGTCCTTCTAGTATATGCGCTGCTACAATATCTGGTCTTTCACTATACCGCACAAATGGTAATGGATGAAAACCTTGCTTAATCAACCATTCTTCTAGTGATTTATCTGCCATTGTTAATCCATCATGTTTTATATCCTTTAAACGCTCTCTGATAAATTCCAAATGTTCATTATTGACAAGATTTTTCAAATAAACAAGTGATACATCCATTTGACTTCTTGTTGATACTTGATGTAGCTCAAAGCGTAAAGATGTATCACGAATTCTTCTACGAATTAAGCCCGTATTTTGAACAATATTTTCAGTAAAACCATCTCTTGAACCACGAATTACTTTTTCATTATCAGGTTCTTCTGGATTTCTTCCAGGATAGCTTCTTAAATCTGCTGTAAAAGCAATACCAGATGGTGTAATAAAAGCAACTTGTCCACTCATAATAGCAGTTAGTAATTTATCTTTAGATGTTTGTACTTCCCATGCAAAGAATGGAAATGAAACAAAAAAATACTCAGCTTCTGCTTGGATTTGTTCTTCATTTGGCGAGCTATTCTCTTTTTCACTATCTTCCTCTTCTTTATGATCCTCATCTTGCTCTTTTTCACCAGAATTTGTTTTGGCTTTACCTGATTGAAATTTATTTCTTTTATATTCTTCAGTCGGCTGTATATTTGTCAATAATTGAGTGTAATTTTGACTATCGATTAAACCGTTTATATTAATCGTAAATACATCCATATTATGAATATGAATATGCTTCATATTGACATCGAAGCTTTCACTTTTCCCAAATTGGGAAATCATGAAAGCTTCTGCTTCTTGACTATTTTTGAAAATTGTTTGTATTTCTTTGTTGTTATTACTACTCATGTTCTGCCGCCTTTACCAATTGTTCGTACTGCTGATCGGTTAACCAAATTTTAAGTTGTGCTAATATTCTCTTTTCTAAACGTGAAACTTGAACTTGTGAGATACCAAGCCTTTCAGCAATGTCACTTTGAGTACAATCAAGATAATAGCGTAAATAAATGACAGATTGCTCACGCTTTCCTAGTCTTTCCAACATATCTTTTAACGGAATATGCTCAAATGGTTTTTCGGATCTTTCGTCTTTCATTTGATCCATTAAACTGATTGGATCGCCATCACTTTCAAAAATTTGCTCATGAAGTGATGCAGGATCACGCAGAGCATCACTAGCCATCGTAATATCATCAATTGACACTTCCAAGATTGTCGCCAATTCCTGTAAAGTAGGTGGTCTTTCATGTTCTTTTAGAAAATCATCTGAAGCATGACGAATTTTATAGTTTAGTTCACGAATAGAACGACTAACTTTGACCATACCATCATCACGAAGAAATCGTTGAATCTCTCCAATAATCATCGGTACAGCATAGGTTGAAAATTTTACAGGATAAGATAAATCGAATTTATCTACAGATTTCATCAGCCCAATACATCCAATTTGAAAAAGATCTTCTAAATCGGCACCCCTTGAAGTAAAACGTTGAACAATAGACCAAACAAGTCTGGTATTTCCCTCTACCATTTCTTTTCTGGCTGCTTCATCCCCTGCCTGCGCTAATTTTATAAGTTCTCTCATTCTTTCCTGTGTTAGAAGTTCTTTTGACGCTTGCGGGTTTGATGTCATTGTTCTCACCTTACATATAGCGGCTCTTCTACTGGTTGAAATTGCTTCTTAAAGGTGACAGCCGTTCCTTTCCCAAGTTCTGATTGCACAGTCAATTGATCTGTGAAGCTTTCCATTATTGTAAAGCCCATACCTGACCTTTCTAACATTGGTTTTGTCGTATATAGTGGTTCCATTGCTTTTGTTACATTTTCAATTCCGATGCCTTGATCTAAGATTGAAATTGTTATTTCTCTCCCATTGCGAGATGCCTGAACAGTTACAATTCCATTTGGATCTTCATCATATCCATGAATAATTGCATTCGTAACTGCCTCAGAAACAACAGTTTTAATCTCTGATAATTCTTCAATTGTAGGGTCTAATATAGATAGAAAACTTGTAATTGCAATTCTAGCAAGTGCCTCATTATCACTAATCGCTCTAAAAGATAACGTCATTTCATTATCCATGTAGAATACCTCCTAAACTTTGGATGGCTTCTTGTTCTGTATCATGCCAAATATATTTTCCTAATCCTGAAAATTGGAAAATTTTCTCCATTGTAGAAGAAGGTTTAATGATTAAAGTACGACCATTGTGTACTTGTAGGTCTCTCATTCTTCCCAAGATTAGTCCTACACCTGCACTATCCATAAACTGTAGCCCCTCTAAATTCCAAATAATATCTTGTACATAGCCACTGTAAATAGCTTGCGAAATATCTTCCCGGATATGACGAGCTGCATGATGATCTAGCTCTCCTCCTAATCTAATAATCGCAATTTTTTCTGAAGTAATTTCAATATGGTGCTGCATTTACATACCTCCTTTTCAAAACCTATTCTACGCAAGAATAGAAGAATCCTATGCCCTGACAATTTAACAATCAAAACGCTAAAGATAGAAAAAATACGACAGCTACCATCCGTTAGTATGGATTTAAATAATGACTTTTAATCATGGGAAACATTTGAAATAAAAATATTTCTTTCGTTTTCGACAAGATTATAAAGAAAGAATCTTTACTCGACTAACGGAAGAAAATATTTCTTCAGCCATTATTAATAGAAATGCCATTATTTAAAGGTATAATTAGTAAAATAAAGGATTATTAGGAGGTTTTATGTTAAAGAGAAAATACGGAGATCGTTTAGATTGGAAACGAATTTTACAAAGGAGATTTGCTCAATCATTTTTTGACACACAAGAATTTAAAGGTTACATAACATTGCTACATACAATTACTGTATCTAGTCCTCTATTCAAAGTTTATGGCAAAAAGGATATATGCATTGTTGATAATGGCTATATGTGGCTTCAACAATTTCCGTCAGACAAAAATCATTCTGTCACTACAATGTTTGATGCTAAAGGAAATGTGGTTCAATGGTATATAGACATATGCCTTTGTAATGGAATAGACAACGGGAGACCTTGGATGGATGACTTATTTTTAGATATTATTTTATTGCCATCGGGGGAAATAATTGAAAAAGATGCTAATGAACTTGAAGAGGCCTTATCAACTGGAGTGATAGATCAGCAACTTTATGACTTAGCCTGGAGCGAAATGAAAACTCTTAAAAGTTTAATCAGTGCGGGAGAATTTGAATTAGTAAAATTATCTAGTAAACATAAAGATGCATTAACTGAATTTCTTTTATAACTTTGAAATAAGTATCTATAAAACGAAAAAACCACATTGATTTAAAAAATAATCAATGTGGTTCTGCTTTTATATTGTCTATTAAAAAATTTTTCTACTCTGTAATAATATCTTCGATTAGTTTAGGTGCTGTGATTGCTTCAGAAGATAATTTAATGTTTGCGTAGATTTTTTCTTTAACTTCTTCAACATCTTCACGATTCGCATAAATGGTTACTAGAGATTCTCCAGCTTTTACTTGGTCTCCCACCTTTTTGCGTAATACTAATCCAACGGCTAAATCTATTTCAGATTCTTTCGTTGCGCGACCTGCGCCTAATAACATTGCAGCAGTACCGATTTCATCTGCAACAATATGACTGACAAAGCCTGATTCTTTAGCAGGTACTTCAATCATATATTGGGCTTGAGGTAGCAATGAAGGATCGTCTACTACCGCAGGGTTTCCACCTTGACCTTTGATGAACTTTTTGAAAACGTCAAGAGCTGCACCATTAGCAATTACTTCTTCAAGTTGTTTACGAGCTTCTTCGATTGTTTGTGCATGACCACCAAGAACGACCATTTGTGAACCTAATGTTAAGCAAAGCTCTGTTAAATCTTCAGGTCCTTTGCCGCATAAAGTATCAATTGCTTCTTTCATTTCTAAAGCATTCCCAATAGCGTATCCTAGTGGTTGGTTCATGTCAGAGATAATTGCCATTGTATTACGTCCAACGTTCTTACCGATTTGAACCATTGCATGAGCTAACTTTTTAGAATCTTCAACGGTTTTCATAAACGCTCCGTCACCAGTTTTAACATCTAGAACGATTGCATCAGCACCTGCTGCAATTTTTTTACTCATAATAGAACTTGCAATTAGTGGGATACTTGGGACAGTTCCTGTAACATCACGTAGAGCATATAATTTTTTATCCGCAGGTGTTAAGTTACCAGATTGTCCAATTACAGCTAACTTGATGTCATTCACTTGTTGCATGAATTGTTCTGTCGTAAGCTCTACATGGAAGCCTTCAATCGATTCCAATTTATCGATTGTACCACCTGTATGACCTAAACCACGTCCACTCATTTTTGCAACGGGTACACCTACTGCTGCAACTAAAGGTCCTAATACAAGTGTAGTCGTATCACCAACACCACCAGTAGAGTGTTTATCTACTTTTATACCATCTATACCAGATAGGTCAATTTGATCTCCTGATTCAACCATAGCCATTGTTAAATCCGCACGTTCTTTATCTGTCATGTCTTGGAAGTAGATGGCCATTGCTAAACTACTTGCTTGATAATCAGGAATTTCTCCTTTTGTATAACCTTCTATGAAGAAGCGGATTTCTTCGGTAGTCAGTTCAAAACCATCTCGTTTTTTTTCAATAATATCTACCATTCTCATGATAAATCCCCCCTAACTTATTTTAAAGTTTGCAAAAAACTTTCACCGTATTCTGGTAATTTTACATTGAAGTTATCTGCAACAGTCGCACCTAAAGATGCAAATGTACTCATTTTTGGTAATACATTGCCTTCTTTAAAGCGTGGAGAATATGCGATTAATGGAACAAATTCACGTGTGTGATCTGTACCAGGGAAAGTTGGGTCATTACCATGGTCAGCAGTGATCAAAAGTAAATCATCTTCTCCCATTAGCTCTAATGCTTCAGGAAGACGGCGATCAAATTCTTCAAGCGCTTCTCCGTATCCGATTGGATTTCGGCGGTGACCATATTTTGCATCAAAATCAACAAGATTCAAGAATGATAAACCATGGAAGTCTTTTTTCATCACATTCACTAATTGATCCATACCATCCGAATTGTCTTTCGTACGAATAGCCTCAGTTACTCCTTCACCGTTGTATATATCAGAGATTTTACCTAATGCGATTACATCTAGGCCTGCATCTTTCATTTCATTCATAACAGTACGTCCAAATGGTTTTAAAGCATAGTCATGACGATTTGAAGTACGAGTAAAGTTTCCAGGTGTTCCTACGAAAGGACGAGCAATTACACGACCCACTAAATATTCAGGTTTTAAAGTTATTTCACGAGCAATTTCACAAATTCTATACAATTCGTCTAATGGTACAACATCTTCATGAGCTGCGATTTGAAGAACAGGGTCAGCAGATGTATAAACAATAATAGCACCTGTTTCCATATGTTCTTTACCGAAATCTTCGATAACTTGCGTACCAGAAGCAGGTTTATTACATAAAACTTTACGTCCAGTGCGTTCTTCTAATTCATCGATCAATGATTGTGGGAAACCTTCTGGGTAGACTTTAAATGGTTTATTAATATTGAGACCCATTATTTCCCAGTGTCCAGTCATTGTATCTTTACCAACTGAAGCTTCTTGCATATAACCATAATAAGCTGCAGGTTTTTCTACAGATTTCATCCCTTCAAGATCTTTAAGGCCAAGTAAACCACGAATATTTGTATAACCTAAGCGTTCCATATTCGGCATTGTTAGCCCTTTCATTTCATGTGCGATATGTCCAAGTGTATCAGCACCTACATCATTAAATTTTGCAGCATCTGGTGCTTCACCTATTCCAACAGAATCCATAACGATTAAGTGAATACGTTTAAAAGGTTTTGTGTTCATCAATTTATCCTCCTCATTTATACATTCATTCTATCAAATTCTTCAAAAAAATAAAGGTCAGACATCTGACTAATGTAAAAACTATGCTCTAGGATGGAATTGTTTATAAACTTCAGATAATCTAGTTTTACTAATATGTGTATAAATTTGAGTTGTTGCAATATCAGCATGCCCTAACATTTCTTGAACAGCTCTTAAATCTGCACCATTTTCGATTAAATGCGTAGCAAAAGAGTGTCTTAAAATATGTGGTGTTAGTTCTTTTTCTATACCAGCCTTTTCCGCATAGCCCTTCAATAATTTCCAACATCCTTGTCTAGTTAGCCTTTTTCCTCTTTGGTTTATAAATAATGCTTCTGTTCGTAATTTAGGATTCTCCAATTGAAAACGTGCAGTATTTAGATATTTTGTACATGCGTCAATTGCAGTACCGCCTAGAGGAATAATTCTCTCCTTACCACCTTTTCCGAAGACACGTACAAAACCCATTGTTAAATGAATATCTTCTAAATTTAAAGCAATGCATTCACTTACACGCATACCTGTTGCGTAAAGTAATTCTAACATTGCACGATCACGAACACCTTGTGGTTTGGCTACATTTGTAGCTGCAATTAGTCTATCTATTTCTTCAATTGATAATACTCTTGGTAATTTTTGTTCAATTTTCGGCATATCAATATGAATCGTTGGATCGTTACTACATCTTTTTTCTCGAAGCAAAAATTGATGGAAAGAGCGAATTGCTGAAATATGCCTTGAAACTGTACGAGCAGATATTCCTTTATTGCGCAACGTTTGTAAATGCTGCAATATATGATAACGCTCAACATCATCAAATGTTTCAAGTTGTTGGATGTCGAATATATTCTGTGTATAGTCTCTAATATCTCTCTCATAAGATTGCAATGTATTTGTAGATAGTTGACGTTCAACCCGTAAAAAATGTATGTAATCTGCAATCATATCTTGTATTTCTTGTTTCACAGCTTTCATTCCTCCATTAAGCCAAAAACAACCAAGCTTTAGATTTTATTGATGACTTTTCTGTACATCAAATCAGTTTTCTATTCTCCCCACTTAAACTTTTCATAAATCATTGAAATAGTAAAGTGAAAATAAAAAAGGACAGCACCTCCGCCATCCTTTACTTACTTGCTATTAACTTTTCCGTATGTTTACTCTTTGTTTTTGTCTTCTGCAGCGTGCTTTTCATTGCAACGCCAACAAATACCATGAAATGTTAAACGGTGATCTTTGATTTGGAAATTCCATCGTTTTTCGACAACCGCTTCCACATCTTCAAGTAAATCTTCCTGAATTTCATCAACAGCGCCGCATTCGATACATACGAGGTGATGATGAAAGTGAGCTGCTCCCTCTTGTCGTAAATCATAACGAGATACTCCATCACCAAAATTTATTTTGTCGACAATTTTTAGTTCTGTTAGTAACTCTAATGTACGATATACAGTCGCTAGACCGATTTCTGGTGCTTTTTCTTTCACTAAAAGATAAACATCTTCAGCACTTAAATGATCTTCCTCATTTTCTAAAAGTACTCTAACCGTCGCTTCTCGTTGCGGCGTCAGTTTATAGCTAGCACCATGTAATTGTTTTTTTATTCGATCAATTCGGCTCTCCATACGACGCCCCCCTAAACTTCTACCATTATACCAAAGATGTATTTCTCATTACAAGATTAAGCGACCAAATTCTTATAATGACTATTTATTGATAATCATTATCATCTAATAATCAAATTTTAAAACATAAAATGTATTATGACTAATTCTATGAGTAAAATTATCATGGTCATAACACTTATTACGATAATTCTCTTCCAATGTATACCCTTTTTTCGACTATTATAAAATGGTTTTGGAACAAGTACAATTGAAAACAATAATAATAAACAAGTATACAAAAATTGTACTGGAAACCACCAAAGAGCATAATTCCAAAATGCATTTTGGGTAGCTATTAAATACGCTGAACAGAAGCCAAAGAAGGCACTTTTACATACCACAACTAATCTAGTAGCATGTCTAAACCATTGATGCGTAGCAAGTAGCACTAAAAATACATACGGAGTAAATGCCGGCCAAAGTGATTGCCAAATTGCTGGCTTACCTTCCAACAATAATCGTGGATCCATGATAGATATTAACCATTCATTTTGAGATGGAGTTGATAATTTAAATGCGATAATACCACCGATAAATCCAATTGAGATAATTAGGAAAAAATAAGTTATTTGCGAGGAACGATTCAATAGGTCACCTACTTTCTAATAGTACAACCTATGCTCATCATTCTTAAAAATACCTTATTTTAATAGATTATTTTTTGCCCACATAATTGCTAGGATTGTTTTAGCATCGAAAATTCTTTCTTCTTCCACTAATCTTTCAGCTTCTTCAATTGAAACTTCCATAATTTCTACAAATTCATCTTCATCTAAACTCGCAGGTTGTGCTATTTTAAATAAATCTCGTGCAACAAATAAATGAATAACTTCATCAGAAAATCCTGGTGATGTCGCAAATGAGTAAATCTTTTCTAAATGCGAAGCACCATAACCAGTCTCTTCTTCCAATTCTCTTGTTGCGGTGAATGCTGGCTTTTCGCCTGGTTCTAGTTTGCCTGCTGGAATTTCAATAATGCTACGTTCGAGTGGTTTACGAAATTGTTCTACCATTACAATTTTCCCTTCGCTCGTTATTGGAATAATTGCAACAGCTCCAGGATGTTTCACTAATTCTCTTGTAGATTTTTTTCCATTTGGCAAAGTTACTTCATCTACTTGTACTTTAATGACACGTCCTTCAAAAATTTTCTCTGTAGAAATCGTTGTTTCTTCAAATTTATTCATATTTTTATCCACCTTTATTGTTCTTTTTCTATAAATCATTGTACCATTATTAAAAAGGAGGAATATGATTTGAAAACTCGTCAATTAGGTTCTAGCGATTTACATATTTCCGAAATAAGTTTAGGGTGCATGTCCCTACCAACAAACTTACAAGATGCTTCCTATATTATCGATGAAGCACTTGATTTTGGTATCAATTATTTTGATACAGCTGATCTATATAATCACGGTTTGAATGAAGAAATTGTTGGACAACTTATTAAAGAAAAGAGAAAAGATATTGTTTTAGCAACAAAGGTTGGGAATGTGTGGGATAAGCAAGGCAATTCATGGCATTGGGATGCATCAAAGGCTCATATAAAGACTGGGATTAAAGATAGTTTACATCGCTTACAAACTGATTATATCGATGTATACCAACTGCATGGTGGGACTATTGATGATCATTGGGACGAAGTAATAGAAGCTTTTGAAGAACTAAAACAAGAAGGATTGATTCGAGAATATGGCATTTCTTCTATTAGGCCAAATGTCTTGAAACGTTTTTTACCTGCAAGTAATGCTATCTCAGTTATGATGCAATATAGTTTACTTGATAGAAGACCCGAAGAATGGCTTGATTTTATCCAAGAAAATGGTGCATCCATTGTTACTAGAGGCTCAATCGCAAAAGGATTGTTAACAAATGAGTGGCAAAAACGGCTAATAAATACGGATGGGTATCTATCTTATTCTAAAGATGAGCTTCAAAATACTTTAACTAAACTCTCTCAAGCTACACCTTTAATACTTGCAGCTTCACTTAAAACAATTTTAAACCACACTGCAATTGCTTCTGCAGTCGTTGGTGCAAGTACAAAGGAACAACTATCTTCTACAATTCATGCGTATGAAGCTATGGAATCTATTGATAATATTGAAGAAATAATCAGCTTAACAAAACCTGATTTCTACACTTCTCATCGAGACTAAAAAATGAAAATGCGTTAGCGAGAATTATTCTCCTAACGCATTCTTGTAATTCATCAAAATTTAGAGCCTTTATCTCCGTATTCTTCAAGTAACTCTGCAAATGATTTATTTTTTTCGATTTGTTTTTTCTCAAATGCAAGCTGTGCTGCTTTTTCTTCTTGTTGTTTTTGTTCTTTTGCAACTAATTCTTTTTTTGCAAGCTTCAACTTAGCTAATACATCACCATTGAGCTGATCTTGAAGAGTTACTTTTTCTTCTTTATCGACTAAATTTGACTGATTTTGGTTTATTTGTTTTCTCTTTTTCTTTGCCATACCATTCTTCTCCCCTACATAACATAAACGAAACATGCTCCATATGATATATTTTCCTCAATTTTAATACTGAATCATACACTTATCAATAGTTAACAAACTTTAATCATAGGATATAGTAAAAACATTTTTTCTTAAATCGGCTTTCACCTTTTCATCTAACCCACTATAAGTATAGAAAGGAATGCTGTTTATGTTAAACTTACCTAATCAAGTAACAATTATTGAAGTTGGTCCTAGAGATGGCCTTCAAAATACACAACATATCATCCCCACTATTCAAAAACTCAATTTTATCCATAGCCTACAAGATGCTGGTATTAAAGAAATGGAAATCACTTCTTTTGTTTCGCCTAAATGGGTACCTCAAATGGCAGATCATACAGATATCGTGATGAATGTAAATAAAATAGGAAAACAGTATGTATTGGCTCCAAATGAGATAGGAATTCAAAAAGCTCTTTCTTTAAATTCCAAGGCAATAGCAGTTTTCGTTGGAGTAAGTAATACATTCAACAAAAAGAATATAAATCAAACGACACTTGAATCGATGAATACTTTAACTCCTATTATCAAAGACTTAAAAAAAGAGGGCGTCTTTGTTCGTGCATGTATTTCTACAGCATTTTATTGTCCATACGAAGGCGGGATTTTTCCGGAAGATACTTTAGCACTTTGTAGACAATTTGTAGATTTAGGTGTCGATGAATTAAGTGTTGCAGATACAATCGGAATGGCGAACCCAGTAGAAAGCTATTCTCTTTTTTCCTTACTAAAACAAGAATTACCCAACGTATTATTAACGGCTCATTTTCATGATACTCGTCAAATGGCCTTAGCTAATATTTTCGCATCACTTCAAGCTGGTATCAATCGATTTGATAGCTCGGCAGGAGGGTTAGGTGGTTGTCCTTTTGCTAAAGGTGCAACAGGCAATGTAGCTACAGAAGATGTAGTCTTTATGCTTGAACAAATGGGTATTCAAACAGGAATAGATATACAAAAAGTATGTAAATCCTTAAAACATTTGCAACCCTTTTTAAAAGAGGAAATTTCAAGTGCGCAGTATAAATTATATCAACAAAGATAGAAAGTGGTGATGCGTATGAAGAAACGATTTGTTTGGATTTTTGGTCTATTTACAGGAATTGTAGGAGCGATTGTCACAATAATTGGATATATTATCACAAGTAGAATTATATATATTAAGAAAAAAGACGATAATTTTATATTAGAACGTGAAAAAAAGGCATTACGATACGATGAAAAGTGGTACGCTACGGTAGAAAAAGAATACTTGAATATCGATTCACCTAATGGATATACGATAAAAGGTATTTACTTTAAACCATTAAATACTTCAAATACAATGATTGTATGTCATGGCGTAACTGAAAACAAGGTAAATTCTATAAAGTATGTACGATTATTTGAACGTCTCGGTTTTAATACGGTAGTTTATGATCATAGGAGGCATGGAGAAACAGGGGGCGAAACAACAAGTTACGGTTATTATGAGAAATTTGACTTACAAGCAGTTTTACACCACATAAAAGAGCAACTTGATAACAACGCAGTAATTGGTGTTCATGGTGAATCTATGGGTGCTGCAACAACATTATTATACGCGGGCACTTTAGAAGATGAAGCTGATTTTTATATTGCTGATTGCCCTTACTCAGACTTTTCAGAACAGCTTTACTACCTTCTTACAAAACAAACACCATTTAGAAGTACATTGGCTGTAAGACTAGCTGACCTATTTTTACGTTTACGTGAAGGTTATTGGTTAAAAAATATTGCACCACGCACTGCAGTAACGAATATTAAAAAACCTGTTCTTTTTATTCACAGTCTACCAGATGACTTTATCTTACCAGGTATGACAATTGAATTATATCGATTGAAGAATGGTCCCAAGACTTTAAAGTTATTTGAAGAAGGTGAGCATGCCCAATCTTTTAATAAGAACCCTCAAGAATATGAGGAAACGGTAAGAAGTTTCCTTCAAGAATACATTTTAAACCTAGATAAAAAATAGCACTCATCTGAGTGCTATTTTTTTATTTATTGCTTAATTTATTCATTTGATTCATCATTTGTTTGATTTGTTTTTCAGATGGTTTACGTCCCATTTGAGTCATCATCATACGTAACATTTGTTCGTTAATAGGTGGATTTTCTTTTAAATACTTCATCATATATTGACGAGCGATAAAGAATCCTCCAACTAATCCTACGATTAATGCTACTACTATTAAAGTAATCGCTAATGCAGTATTCACTTGTGTTCCTCCTCTAAAATTCGCATACGAGAAAAATATCTCCAAAGAGGATTATACAATAAAAACTATCCCGATACTACTATTTATCGGATTTATCCTACATTTAACGGGTACATGGAATAACTAAATTTTTAAATTTAATTTGCCAGCACTGAAAATTTAGGCGGTTTTAACCATCCGCATTCCATTTCATTTTTGTTAAAACCGATAAAACCTGTACTAAATTTCGATAATGTTGCAAACAAATCTAATTCTAGCATTCGTGATCCTACACAAGTTACGACCATATAATATGGCTGAATTTCAATATGTAGATCTCCTTTAAACTCATTTGCCAAAAATATTTCATGATTTTTCATTTCAATAGTCGAAAAATTATTGGTCAAATATTGCCCTATAAATTCTTCAATCTCTTCTACTGGCAATAGCTCACATAAATAAGCTAATTCTTGTGAAGGATAAAAAGTGTTTTCTTCAGACTTTAAATCATTGATCAATTCGAATAATAATCGTTCTCTCCCGTACACAAATGACTGATGCTTTTTTTTGACATGAAAGATTGAGTAAACACGCATCTATTGCCACTCCTTTCCGTTCTTTCAAGTAATTATACCTTGAACATATCAAATATTTTGTCAATTTGAACTGTAAATAATCCACTTTCTTTGTCAAAAAACAAAAAGTAGAGGCTAATCACCTCTACTTTTTAAAATACTTTAAATTCTTTGTTGTAAATCTTTCGTCGAAATCGATTACCATTCCGAAAAAGTTCTCTCATTCAAATGAAATATGCTTTAAATAACAACATTTTTTAAAGTGGTTATTTCGTTAATAATGCTTTCGTTTTTGCGACAACATTTTCGACTGTAAAGCCGTATTCTTTCATGACTGTTTCACCAGGAGCACTTGCACCAAAACGATCAATAGCAAGGACGTCTCCTTCAAATCCAGTGTATTTATGCCAACCAAATGATGAAGCCATTTCAATTGCTAAACGTTTTTTGACTGTTTTTGGCAATACGCTTTCTTTGTATGCTTTGTCTTGTTCTTCAAAGCGTGCAAAGTCTGGCATAGATACAACTGTTACGTCGATTCCTTCTTTTGCAAGTTCTGCTTTAGCTTGAACTGCCAATTGTACTTCTGAACCTGTTGCAAGAAGAAGTGCATCTGCCACCTCTTTTTTAGCTTTTGCTACAACATAAGCACCTTTTGCTACACCTTCGTAAACAGTTTGTACATCAACATCAAGAACTGGTAAGTTTTGACGTGACAATACTAATGCTGTTGGGCGATTTTCAGATGAAACGGCAAGTTTCCATGCTGCTGCTGATTCATTTGCATCTGCTGGGCGAATAACAGATAGATTTGGCATTGCACGTAAAGCAGCTAGTTGTTCGATAGGTTCATGTGTTGGTCCATCTTCTCCAACTGCAATAGAGTCATGTGTAAAGACATAAGTTACTGGTAGACCCATAAGAGCTGCAAGTCGAACTGCTGGACGTACATAATCAGAGAATACGAAGAATGTACCCCCAAAGACATTCACTCCGCCATGTAATGCCATACCATTAAGGGCTGCACCCATTGCAAACTCACGCACACCAAACCAAATATTACGTCCTTCGCGATCAGTTGCTGAGAAATCTCCAGCACCTTTAATAGTTGTTTTATTAGAACCAGCTAGGTCAGCACTTCCCCCGAAGAATGCAGGGATTTTCTTAGCTAATGCATTGATCACTTCTCCAGAAGAAGAACGAGTCGCAATTGACTTACCTACTTCAAAAGTTGGGATTTCAGCATCAAAATCAGCTGGAAGTTTACCAGAGATAGCTTGTTCTAATTGAGAAGCTAGATCAGGATACTCTTCTTTATAAGATGAGAATTGTGCATTCCAAGCTGATTCTGCATCTTCTCCTTGTACTTTTGCTGCTTGCTTAAATGTTTCATACACTTCTTCAGGAACAAAGAAGTCATCATTTTCCCATTCGTAAGCTTGTTTAGTTAAGACTACTTCGTCCGTACCAAGTGGTGAACCATGTGAAGCTGATTTACCAGATTTGTTCGGTGAACCAAATCCAATTACAGTTTTTACTTCGATTAAAGTTGGTTGACCTTTATGTGCTTTTGCTTGTTCGATTGCAGCGTTAATCGCTTCAATGTCATTACCATCTTCTACTCTCAAATAATTCCAACCATATGCTTTAAAGCGTTCTGCTGTATTATCTGAGAATGATTTATTTAAATCTCCATCTAAAGAGATGTCATTACTATCATAAAGAACAATTAGTTTTTCTAATTGTAAATGACCTGCAAGTGAAGCTGCTTCTGCAGAGACACCTTCCATCAAGTCTCCATCGCCACAAAGTGCAAATGTATAGTGATTGATAATATCATTGTTTGGTTTATTGTAGACGCCAGCTAAATGTGCTTCTGCCATTGCCATTCCGACTGCCATTGAAATACCTTGTCCAAGTGGACCAGTAGTTGCTTCTACGCCAACAGTATGGCCATATTCTGGGTGTCCTGGTGTTAATGAACCCCATTGACGGAAGTTTTTAATCTCTTCCATTGGTAAATCATAACCACCTAAATGTAGTAAGCTATATAATAACATTGAACCATGTCCTGCTGATAACACAAATCGATCACGGTTAAACCATTTAGGGTTTTTAGGATTGTGGTGTAATTGTTTTGTCCAAAGTGTATAAGCCATTGGAGCTGCACCCATTGGAAGACCTGGATGACCAGAGTTTGCTTTTTCAATTGCATCGATAGATAAAGTACGGATTGTATTAATTGCAAGCTGATCTGCTTGTACAGTCATGAATAGACATCCTTTCTAAAAGCAAAATTTAATTCAATTTAAGTGTAGTCAACATTATAAGATAAAACAATGCTTTTTGAGCATTTGTTTTGTTAATTTAATGGTTTGTTTCTTTTTTGGATTGCTTTTACTTTTTCCGGTGTCACTTCATCGCCATTCGGATCGAATACGCGAACATTTTCAATTGTTTTTCGCATCGAAGAACGGAACGCATCTAAATATTCTTTACGAAGAGCAGTTTGTTCTTTTGCTTCTTCGACAGTTAAACCTGATTCTTTGGATTTTTTTGATAAATAATTTATACGTTGAATTTTCTCTTTTGGTAACAAGTAAAACACACCTTTCATAAATACATTAATTTAAAGGTATGAAAAAAAAGCTTCAAGCGCAAGCTTAAAGCTTCATATATTCACAAATTATATGAATTTATTATAATATCTTATTAATAACAAAAAAATCAATCTAAATTTATCAATAGATAAATAGCAGTTCCCCATATAAACAATGCAGATAGTTTGTTGAAAACAATAAATACTTTCCCTGAAATATGTAATTTTTTTAAATAGGCTCCTGTGATTGTTAAACTAAAAAACCATACCCAAGAAACTCCAACACTAGCGGTTGCAAACAGAATTTGATCTATCCCCTTGTATTTTAATGCGCTTGTCCCTATCACACCTACCGTATCAAGAAGCGCATGGGGATTTAGCAAAGAAACAGATAATGCAAAAAGGATTTGCTGTTTTATCGGAAGAGCTCGTCCCTCCTCTAGGTTAGTCACTCCCACCGAACTCCATATAACCTTTCCCATATAACATAAAAAAAGTATGCCACTGATCAATAGGATCAATCGAATCCATTCAAATTGCAAAACAATGATGGATAGGCCAAAAACTGCTAAAAAAATTAATAATGTATCACAAAGTGCTGCAGCTAGAGTTGCAGGTAAAGCCTTATATATATTTGGTTGTGTAACACCTTGTGAAAAAACAAAAATATTTTGAACGCCTAATGGTAAAATTAATCCGAATGCTAAAATGATTCCGTGTACAAATGCTTGCATCGTTCAACACCCTTTCTTTCTACTATCGTACTATGTTATATAAATTATAAAAGGTCCAATTGGTTGGGATTTTACCCACCCAATTTTCGAAAGGGGATTGACGTTTTTGTGGAAACCAAATCGCAACTCATCGAGTAGTTTACACCATCAAATTATAAATTGGATTACGAATCAAATTAATACCGGTAATTGGGTGGTAGGAACAAAACTCCCTACTCAACGACAGCTTGCTTTACAATTTGAAGTTAATAGAAGCACGATTCAACAGGCTTTAGATGAATTAAAAGCAGATGGTATTATAGAAGCTAAAAGGGGAGCAGGCGTATTTGTTGCGAATAATTCTTGGAATCTATTAGCGAAGAAGCAGCAACCTAATTGGCAAAGGTATATTGACGAAAGCATTCATAAACCTAATTATCGTACGATCCAATTAATAAATGAATATGAACAGGAAGATTCCATCATTCGATTAGGAACAGGGGAAATTTCTCCTAACTTATTACCAACAAAGGAACTGTTAGAATCACTTCAGAATCTTTCACTAACTGGAAAGGATATAGGTTATTCTTCGCCACAGGGGCACGAAGAATTACGCATTGCCGTCTGCCAACATGTAAAAAAGAGAGGTATTGCAACTACACCTGACAATATTCTTATTGTTTCAGGTGCACTACAAGCTCTCCAGCTAATGGCAGTGAGTCTCTTTGAACCAGGGTCGATTGTTTTCCAAGAACCCATTTCGTATCTAAATTCTATTCATCCATTTCAATCATATGGTATCCAAATGAAATCGATCAAACGCGATGCCGCTCTCTCAACAACACTATATTCATTGAAAAAGCATCGTCAAACTATTTACTATACTGTACCAACTCTGGATAATCCAACAGGAAAAGTTTGGTCTACTGAAGAAAAGAAACGATTTTATGAAATATGTACATCACTCCAAATACCAATTTTAGAAGATGATGTTTACGCTGACTTGTTATTTGAGACTGACAGTCATTCTATAAAATCTTTTGATTCTTCTGGACAAGTGATTTATATCAGTAGCGTTTCAAAAACGTTAAGCCCTGGATTAAGAATTGGATGGATTATTGGCCCTACTCCTGTTATAAAAAGATTAACAGATATAAAAATGCAAATGGATTATGGATCAAGCGCAATTTCGCAGAAAATTGTAACCTATTGGTTAACTTCAGGGTTATATCAAAAACATTTGGTTGAATTGAAGTCACAGTTAAAATCGCGTGCTAATTTTATGATATCTATACTGTCTGAGTACTTCCATTCAATTGCTACTTGGGAAAGTCCAAAGGGCGGGTTCTATATTTGGCTTAAATACAATAAACCAATTGTTACAAGAGAATTATTTTTGAAGGTTTTGAAAAGAAATGTATTGGTCAATCCGGGGTATATTTATGACACAGAAGATTCAACCCATATACGTTTATCCTATGCGTATGCATCTTTGGACGAATTGAAATATGGATTAATGATTTTATATGAAGAAAGTATTTTAGCCATAAAAGCAGCAGACTTCTATAAATAGAAATTCTGCTGCTTTTATAATTTATCATTTTATTTGTTCAAGGTTTTCTTCATATTCTTTAAAACGCCTATGAACTGTAGCTTTGCTTATTTGAAAACCTAATCCTTTTAAAGTAGCTGTTATTTCTTCAAAGGTCATTCCTGTTTGTCTTAAATTGACGATTTGCTCAATAGGTGCATCAATTCTTTCTCTTCCTTCAGGGTTGCCACGGTCTTTCAAATTATTTTCTGGTCTATAGCCATTTTCTACAGCTCTTCTCATGCCTCGACGTATTTTAGCATTATGTAGTTTCCGCTGATACTCTTCAACTAGTGCTAATATTTCAAGGAGCATCGTGTCCATTTCATTTAACTTCAGATTTCCAGAATCACTTAAAGTGAATATATCAACATTCATCTTTTTCAATAAATGCAAAACTGCCATTCGTCCATTACCACGTCCTAAACGTGTTTCATCCTGAACAAATAAGGTTGGAATGTTATATTCCTTCATATATTCCAATAAATCTAATAAGCCTTCTCTCTCAATATCATACCCACTATGTCTATCAGTAAACACTTCCACTACTTCATATCCTTTTTCTTTTGCGAAGGATTTTAATTCAATTTCTTGTCTCTCGATTGAAGTGTCTTGGGTTTCTTTTTCTGTGCTTACCCGACAGTATATTACTGCTTTTTCATTCATCATTTTTTGTCACTCGCCAATTCTATCCTTTTTTCTGTCATCTTAGTTTGTTTATTTTCAGGAATAACTAAAGTATGACCAGCAATAATTTTATCGTCAATTATATTGTTCTCACTTTTTACTAGACGAACCCATTCTTCGTTAGATAAATCGCCTTTGTGCTGGTTAGCCAAAGACCAAAGTGTATCTCCTTCATGTACTTTAATATTTGTATATGTTGTTGTATCTCTATAAGTTATAAGTAAAATGATCATAGCAATAAACGCAAAAACAAGAAGTAATGTTGTATTTTGATTTCTTTTAATCCAATTCATATAAATCTTCCTTTCATCGAATATTTGTTCGGAATGTATGTTCTCAATATAATACGAACGTTTGTTTTTGTCAAATATGTTTTCGAACTTATGTTTGCACTATTTGTTCGGTAATGCTATACTAATTTTAATAATTAGCAGAATACTAAGATAAGAGGTGATTGGATTGAAAAAAGTATCGAAAAGACAAGAAGATATTCTAGAATTTATCAAAGAAGAAGTTCGTACAAAAGGATACCCACCTTCCGTCCGAGAAATTGGTGAAGCTGTTGGTTTAGCATCAAGCTCTACAGTTCACGGACATTTAAATAGACTTGAAAGCAAAGGCCTTATTCGTCGGGATCCAACAAAACCTCGTGCTATTGAAATTTTGGACCAAGACAACATTTCAAAACAAGGTGTTATTCATGTTCCTCTAGTTGGTAAAGTAACAGCAGGTATGCCAATTACTGCTATCGAAAATATTGAAGAATACTTCCCTATTCCAGATTCTTACGGAACTTCCGATGACAATATTTTTATGCTTGAAATTATGGGTGAATCTATGATTGAAGCTGGCATTTTAGATGGCGACTATGTCATTGTGAAACAACAAGCTTCTGCGAATAATGGTGATATTATAGTTGCCATGACCGAAGAAAATGAAGCTACCGTAAAACGATTCTATAAAGAAGAAGGTTATTTCCGTCTTCAACCTGAAAACTCTTCGATGGATCCAATTATTGTAGAGAATGTTTCTGTACTCGGTAAAGTAGTAGGCTTATATAGAAACGTTAACTAGTAAACCATATGAAAAAGCATTCGAATCTATTCCTAATTTGATAGATTTGAATGCTTTTTTAGTTAGATCAAATCAGTGAAGCTAATAAAGCTAAATATTGCTCTTAATAAAAAAACCTTGCACAAATTGTGCAAAGCATAAAAAAACAAACGCTGGAGTCTAACTAATTAAAAAAGAGAAACCTAATTGAAGGTTTCTCTTTTTTAGATACTTCTAAAACTAACTAATTTTAAAAAATTAAAGTTTTACAATGTTTGCAGCTTGTGGTCCGCGTTGGCCTTGTTCAACTTCGAATTCAACTTTTTGGCCTTCTTCTAAAGATTTGAAACCTTCTNGTTCAACTTCGAATTCAACTTTTTGGCCTTCTTCTAAAGATTTGAAACCTTCTCCTTGGATTGCTGAGAAGTGAGCGAATACGTCTTCTCCGCCTTCAACTTCGATGAAACCGAAACCTTTGTCTGCGTTAAACCATTTTACTGTACCTTGTGTCATTTAAATGACCTCCATTATAAATTTATTAATATATAAGCTTTTTAAAAGAAAAAAATTCACATATTACAAAAAGTACCGAACAAACACGATTACTCTTTGTAATATGCGAATTCTACTTTTTTCCTATAAAGGACTTTATTAATTTAATTATATACTATAAATAATCATTTGTCTAATATTAGAAAAACATATTGTATACTAAACTATTTCTCTAAAGTTCTTTTCTTTAGCTTTAAGTATCATCTATGATATAACGCTAATGAATATATGCAAAAGCAACGAAATAATTAATTGTAAAAATTCCGTGGTAAAAAAATGCGGTAACATTCAATTTTGCTTATCACGAATCAAAATTCATGGTAAAAAGAAAAAGCGTTGAGGCTCAAAGCCCCAACGCTTTTAAATATTCTTAATACATTTTCATGTATTGATCGCGTTCCCATTGGTGTACTTGTGTACGGAACATATCAAATTCGATTTCTTTTGCTTCACGGAAGTTTGCGTAGATATGAGCACCAAGAGCTTCTTGGATTACTTTATCTTCTGCAAGTGCAGCAAGTGCGTCATTTAAGTTAGCTGGTAAGTTACCGATACCTGCTTCTACGCGTTCTTCAGCATTCATAACATAGATGTTACGGTCTACTGCTGGTGGTGGTGTAAGTTGTTGTTCGATACCATTTAAACCTGCTTCAAGGATAACAGCCATAGCTAAGTATGGGTTAGCAGCTGGGTCAACTGAGCGTACTTCGATACGAGTAGATAGACCACGAGAAGCTGGGATACGGATTAATGGTGAACGGTTTTGAGCTGACCATGCAACGTAGCAAGGAGCTTCATAACCTGGTACTAAACGTTTGTAAGAGTTTACTGTTGGGTTTGTTACAGCAGTGAAACCTTTTACATGTTTTAATACGCCAGCCATGAATTGGAAAGCAGTTTCACTTAGTTGTAAATCTGCAGATTCATCATAGAATGCATTTTCTTTACCTTTGAATAGTGAAACGTTACAGTGCATACCTGAACCATTTACACCAAATAAAGGTTTTGGCATGAATGTCGCATGTAAACCATGTTTACGAGCGATTGTTTTAACAACCAATTTGAATGTTTGGATATTATCACATGCTTCAACAGCATTTGCATATTTGAAGTCGATTTCGTGTTGACCAGGAGCAACTTCATGGTGAGAAGCTTCGATTTCAAAGCCCATTTCTTCAAGTTCTAATACGATATCACGTCGGCAGTTTTCACCAAGGTCTGTTGGAGCTAAATCGAAGTAACCACCGTGGTCATTTAGTTCAAGAGTTGGTTCGCCTGCTTCATCTAATTTGAATAGGAAGAATTCTGGTTCAGGTCCTAAGTTAAAGCTTGTGAAGCCCATATCTTGCATACGTTTAAGAACTCGACGTAAGTTGTTACGTGGGTCACCTTCAAAAGGAGTGCCATCTGGACGGTATACATCACAAATGAATCGACATACTGCACCTTTATCTACAGTCCATGGGAAAACGATAAAAGTATCTAAGTCAGGATATAAGTACATATCTGATTCTTCAATTCGTACGAAACCTTCGATAGAAGAACCATCGAACATCATTTTATTATCAAGTGTTTTTTCCAATTGGCTAACTGGAACTTCAACGTTTTTGATAGTACCTAAGATATCAGTGAATTGTAATCGAATAAATTTTACGTCTTTTTCTTCTACAAGTTTACGAATATCATCTTTTGTGTATTTACCCACACTAATCACTCTCCTATTTATATATGAAAATTTTATATGACTCGATTCATTTATAAGAAGAATCGAGATAAATCACCTTGTCTAATAGAACTTTTTTGCATTCTTTGTGCTTGTTGCATTTCTTCTCTTAGAATACGTCTTAAATCATCATCTGTTATATCTGTTTTTGGGTTTGCCACTACTGGCTCATTCTTCATTGCGAAGACTTTTTTAATACCTGCCATGTTAATGCCTTGATCAAGTAAATCTTTAATCTCTAATAAAACATCAACATCGTTTAATGAAAACATTCGGCGATTGCCTTCTGTTCTAGCAGGTGTGATAAGCTCATGTTCTTCGTAATAACGAATTTGTCGAGCAGTTAAATCAGTTAGTTGCATCACTATACTGATTGGTAGCAAAGGCATGGTCTTACGTATTTCTTTACTCATTTCCTTCACCTTACCTTTCACAAGATTTATGATACACGATGTTAGTATTCTTGTCAACACCATGTGAGAATTAGTTACATACATTTTAAACTATTAAAAAAAGCCCGTCAACAATGAGTTTCCAAGCTTTTTTAAATACAAGTGATGTGACTTTCTAAATTTTCGAATTTTTCTGAATAATAGTAATTCATTACACAATTATGGACAACTGAAATTGGAGGATTGCTTCTCCAATTTCAGTTGTCCTTTTAAATTCCAAATATCAAATAATGTCCTATAATATTTAGTTTTTTATTACTTTTGTAAATTTTGTACTGCATTTAGTATTGCATATTTTACATGTTCATATGTTAGTCCACCTTGTACATATGCTGTATATGGAGGACGAATTGGACCATCAGCTGACAATTCAATGCTTGCACCTTGTACGAATGTACCTGCTGCCATAATTACATCATCTTCGTAACCAGGCATTGGTGCTGGTTGGGGAGCAAATTGAGCATTGACTGGTGAATTTGCTTGAATAGATTGACAGAATTGAATCATTTGTTCTGGTGTATTAAATGAGACAGATTGTATTAAATCTGTACGTTTTGCATCATAACGTGGTGATGGTTTCATACCAATCTCTTCTAATGTAGCCGCAGTAAAGATGGCTCCTTTTAATGCTTGTGCCACTACATGAGGTGATAAGAAGAATCCTTGATACATGTCAAGTAGAGCATTTAAAGAAGGGCCGGCTTCTGCTCCAATCCCTGGTGATGTCATACGATATGAGCATTGTTCTACATATTTTGCTTTACCTGCGATGTAGCCACCAACTTTTGCAAGGCCACCGCCAGGATTTTTGATCAAGGAACCTGCCATTAAATCGGCACCAAGTTCTGTTGGTTCTACAGCATCGACAAACTCACCATAACAATTATCTACGAATATGATGACATCTTCTTTAATCGCACGAATATTTTTGATCATATCTGCAATTTGATCAATGGTAAATGAAGGGCGTGTTGCATAACCTTTTGAACGTTGAATGGCAATCACTTTTGTTTTAGCTGATACTACTTTTTTAACTTTTTCCCAATCAACATCTCGGTCGTCAATTAAATCAACATGTTGGTAACTTATATTAAAGTCTTTTAACGAACCTGTGTCTTTATCTCCACCATCAACTATGGATTGTAATGTATCATATGGTTTCCCCGTAATATAGATAAGTTCATCCCCTGGACGGAGAACACCGAAAAGACTAAGCGTAATCGCATGTGTACCTGAAATAATTTGTGGTCTTACAATAGCAGCCTCTGCCCCAAATGTTTCGGCATATACACGTTCTAATGTATCACGTCCTTCATCATCATAACCATAGCCAGTTGATGGATAGAAGTGACTTTCACTTACATTATTATTTCGAAAAGCAGAGAGTACTTTTTGTTGGTTGTAAAACGCCATTTCATCTGCCTTATCAAAGTAAGGTTTCACTTTCTCCTCTATTTTTTTGGCTAGGGCCATTGTTTCTTCTGTTAAGTTGGACATATATGCCATTTTTATCGACTCCATTTCTAAATTAAGTCCTCTTTAATCTTATCAATTCTTTCTTAAACGTCAACTATACGTACTCTTCGCTAACCCTACCCTTATGATTTACAAATATCTCAACAAATTTGGAAAGAAAAAATGCTCTTCCTCCATTTTATGGAGAAGAGCATTTTTCCCTATAATATGTGAAAAGGTAATTTAACAAAAAGTTGCAAAGTCATAAAATTAGAACTCTAATTCCCCTTGCCAAGCACTCATGCCGCCTTCCATATTAGTTACGTCATAGCCTTCACCTGATAAATACGAGCAAGCACTAAAACTACGGCCCCCTGCATGACATACAAAGATGTATGGGGTATTTTTGTCCAATTCTTCTTTTCTTTCGGGTATTTGTCCCAATGGAATATGAATCGCTCCTGGAATAACACCATTAGCTACTTCCTCATCTTCACGAACATCTACAATATGTAAATCTTCATTGGCATCTAATTTTTCTAATACTTCTTCAGGGGTAATAGTTTTCATAAGAATTCCTCCAATTTAAATATATATAAAGTATATATGGGATTTTCTAATCTTGCTAGTGACTTCTCTTTCAATGTTTGCCAAATAAACTCACAATAATTATTTCAACTAGAAAAGGGGAAGCCCCATAAGTAGAAAACTCATGGGACTTCCCCTCATTTCTATAACAAATATCTAATATGAAATATTGCTTTGCATGGTCGAATCAAGTCTACCAACCTCTACATATAGAATGGCGTGCTATTCTAGACGACGCCTTCGTACCCATAATTCAGATTATTCAGCTTCTTGTTGTTGCAAATCAACGGATTTAGATGGTGCGAACGTTGAGATTGCATGTTTGTAAATCAAATGTTGTTTCCCGTCTACCTCGAGTAATACAGTGAAATTGTCGTATGAACGAATTGTCCCTTTTAACTGAAATCCATTTAATAAGAAGACGGTAACAAATATACCGTTTTTACGCAATTGGTTTAAATACATATCTTGCAAATTCATTGACTTCATGAAGATCCCCCTTAAGCTAATAATAGTATTGTATATTCGCTTTTTTTAGTGAATTCCCTTTATTTTTGTAAAATATTATCAATTATTTTTATTGTACCCAATTGTGCGTCATACCATTCAATATTCATCTTATTACGGAAATATGTGAGTTGTCTTTTCGCATATCGACGTGAATTTTGTTTTAGTTGTTCAATAGCTTCTTGCAATGATACGTTGCCTTCTAAATAAGCATAAATCTCTTTATATCCAATTGCTTTTATAGATTGAACATCTCTTATTCCTCTATTATATAATCCTTTAACTTCTTCTAATAATCCCTTTTCCATCATTAGATCAACTCTTTTGTTAATACGCTCATATAAGCGTTCGCGGTCCATATTTAGACCAATGATTCGATGTTTATATAGCGGTCGATCTCCTAGATGTTGATTTTCATCTGATTTTTGAATTCCACTATGTTCTGCCATTTCTAACGCACGAATAACACGCCGAGTATTATTTGGGTGAATAGTAGCTGCTGTTTTAGGATCAATTGCAGCAAGTTTTTGGTGCATCGCCTCTGGTCCTATTTCTGCTAATTCTTTGTAATAATTATCTCGAATTGTTTGATCAACTTTTTCCTCTGTAAAACGATAATCAAATAAAACAGATTGAATATAAAGTCCCGTTCCACCAATAATGATTGGAAATTTACCCTTTGCCTTTATCTCGTCAATTTTTGCGCGGACTAACTTTTGATAGTCTGCAACTGAAAAAGATTCTGTTGGTTCCTTTATATCTAATAAATGGTGAGGAATTCCTTCCATTTCTTCATTTGTAATTTTCGCTGTACCAATATTCAAATCTTTATAAACCTGCATTGAATCACCATTGATAATTTCCCCGTTAATGACCTTAGCAAGTTCAATACTTAGTGCAGTTTTCCCAACAGCTGTCGGTCCTACTATTGCAATCACATCTAACTCTTGTTGTAACATTATTTTTTCTCCAACCATTTTAATATCGTTTGTATGCATAGGATTATTCATTTGCAAAATGTGTTGCATCGAATAATAATTCTTCTAATTCTTTGCGATATTGTTGTTCTTCCCCTGGTACATAGTGTAAATATTTGCTCATTAGTTGAATAACAGCGTCTTTATATTTTTTTACACTGTCTATATCAAAGAACATTCTTGAAGAACGTCGTACAAAGAAATCTGCTGGTGTATAAGCCATTTCGTATTGCATTGCATAAATTAGCTGTGCATGTAAATCTAATGGTAATTGAGTTGTTTTTTCATGAACGTTTAGTGTATGGATAATTCGATATAAATGGTCAATATTTGTGCCATATTTACGTACTAATTGATATCCTTCTTCCAAAGATAATCCATAGCGAGTACCTTCTTGAGCCTTATATTGTACATACGCATCAAAATTTTGAGAATTAATACCTTTAGCTCCTGAAAGGGCCAATTCTGCGGTTATACAGGGTCCCGCTTTTTTAAATAGCTTGCGTTTTACAATCTGATTAACAATTTTTTCAGCCATTTTACGATAACCAGTTAACTTACCTCCAGCAATTGTTAGTAGTCCTGATGGCGATTCCCATACCTCATCCTTTCTTGATATTTCGGATGGGTCTTTCCCTTCTTCATAAATAAGAGGGCGCACACCAGCCCAACATGATTCAATATCTTGTTTAGAAACTTGAACGTCAGGGAACATGTAGTGGATTGTATCAACTAAATATTCAATATCTTCATCTGTGGCAATAGGTTTAAGCGGGTTATCTTCATAAAAAGTATCCGTTGTTCCGACATACGCTTTTCCATCACGAGGAATCGCAAAAACCATTCGTTTATCAGGTGTATCAAAATAGACGGATTGTTGTAATGGGAATATTGATTGATCTATTACAATATGAACGCCTTTTGTTAAGCGTAATTTTTTGTTGTTATTAATCGTATCTTTTTGACGAATTGTATCAACCCACGGCCCAGTCGCATTGACGACTGCATTCGCTTGAATGGTCCAAGTTTTTTGAGAAATTTGATCACGTACAACTGCACCGACTACTTTTTGATCTTCATATTCAAATTCTTCGACTTTAGCATAGTTTAAGCATATTGCACCAAGTTCGACCGCTTTTTTCAATACTTCAATTGTTAATCGGGCATCATCTGTGCGGTATTCAACATAATAGCCGCCACCTTTAAGGTCTTGCTGTTTTAATAACGGCTCTTTTAGCAATGTTTCCTTAGAATTTAACATTTTACGTCTTTCAGTTTTTTTGACTCCAGCTAAATTATCATACATTTTCAATCCAATTGATGTTGACAAAGGTCCAAATGTGCCACCTTTATAAAAAGGTAATAACATCCATTGTGGTGTAGTAATATGCACACCATTCTCATAAACAATTTCTCTTTCTCTACCTGTTTCTTTTACAACATCAACTTGCAATTGTTTTAAATAACGTAAACCTCCATGCACTAGTTTTGTAGATCGACTAGATGTACCTGCAGCAAAATCTTGCATATCTACTAATGCTACTGATAACCCTCGAGATACTGCATCTAGCGCTATACCAGCACCGGTAATACCTCCACCAACAACTAAAACATCAAATGAATAATCATTTAAAGTTTGAATAACTTGATCTCTCTTTGCAGCTGAAAACATTTTGAATCCTCCTCTGACCTTTACTCATTACATTACACGTTTAAACATTTTTTCAATTTCATACGTTCTAAAATGAACAATTACTGGTCTACCATGTGGACAAGTAAATGGATTTACCCTTGTTTTTAAATCTTGTAATAATCTTTCCATTTGAGTCTTATCTAAATAGTGATTTGCTTTTATCGAACGTTTACAACTCATCATTATAGCAGCTGCTTCTCGAAGTTTTTTTATATCCGTTTTACGTTCTTTTAAGACCTGTTCGATTAATTCTTCAATAATTTCTGATTCAAAGTCTTTTGGAAACCATGTTGGATATTCACGTACTACAAATGAGTTTTGACCGAATTCTTCAAGATAAACGCCTACTTCTTCTAAAGCTTTTTTGTTTTCCTTTAATGTTAATGCTTCGTCAGCAGAATAGTGGAAAGTTAATGGCAATAAAAGTGTTTGACGCTCATCAGCATTTACCTCTCCGACCTTCTCTTTAAAATATTCATATTTTATACGTTCTTGTGCAGCATGCTGATCAATTAAATAAAAGCCATCTTCACTTTGTGCAACAATATAAGTCCCATGAATTTGCCCTACAATTTCAAGTTCTGGAAATGGATCTTTAGGTGTTTCAGTTGGGACGATTTCTTCAATTTCTTCATCCTTTGAATTTGTTGACCAAATATCTTGCGTTTCTTCGCTTATTTTATTGATCCCTTGCGACTCTTTAATTTCTTCCCAGCTTTCTTCTACTGTAAAACCTTTTTCTGATTCTGGGTGATTTATTATTTCATCTTGAAGATTAGAAGAAATGGGTTCACTTAAATTTTCGGCTTGTTTAGGTTTTTCGTTGAACTGTGGCATATTCGTCGTATTATAATTAATCGTTTTCCAGAAATTAATCTGCTCTGTAGATGGTGCAGCTTTTTTCTTTTTTTGGGCAATTTCAGGTGCTTGCATTGAATTACGAATAGCTTTATGCAAAGACTGCTCAATTAGCTGCATTAAATCCGCTTCCTTACTCAAGCGAATTTGCTGCTTTGCAGGATGTACATTGACGTCTGTCAAAAATGGATCCCCTTCAATATGAATAACTGAAATTGGGAATCTACCAATAGGTAAAAACGTATGGTAAGCATCGATAATTGCCTTTTGTATAGTGTAATGACGAACCCAACGTCCATTGACAAATATGGACATATAATTTTTGGATGCACGTGTGATTTCCGGTATAGTTGCATAGCCAGAAATCTTATAATCTTTAGACTCTCCTTCAAAATGAACCATTTTTTTGGCATTTGCAACCCCATAAATGGCTGCAAGAACATGACGTAAATCTCCACGCCCGTTTGTTTGTAAAAGTTCATGATCATGATGTGTCAGTTTAAATGCGATATTCGGATAACAAAGCGCTAAACGATTCATCAAGTCAATAGTATGCCCAAGTTCGGTCTGAATTGTTTTCATATATTTTAAACGTGCAGGTGTATTAAAGAAGAGTTGAGAAACTGTTATATCCGTACCCTTTCGAAGAGAACCTGGTTTCTTTTCAATTACATGACCGCCTTCAAGATGAACTTCTATGCCATCTTCTCCATTCGATGTGATTAAATCTACTTTCGATACAGAGGCAATACTCGCTAATGCTTCGCCGCGGAAGCCAAGAGTTCGAATACGAAATAAATCATGTTCATTATTTATCTTACTAGTGGCATGACGTTGGAAAGATACTAAAGCATCATCTTCGTCCATACCACAGCCGTTATCTATGACTTGAATAGAAGTCATTCCAGCTTCTTCTAATACTACTTCAATAGATGTACTTCCTGCATCAATTGCATTTTCGACTAATTCTTTCACAACAGAGGAAGGGCGCTCAACCACTTCACCTGCTGCAATTTTATTGGACAAAAATTCATCCATTATATGAATATGTCCCATATTAAGCATCTCCTATTTTTGTAATAACGATTGCTGTAACGCATAAACAAGTTGTAATGCATCCATAGGTGTTGTTCCTGATATATTTAATCGTTTTAACTGATCAAGAACTTCTTTTTCGACAGTTGATAGTTCAGTCGCCAATTTTTCTTTTTTAACCGGATCCGCCTCTTCAAAAAGAGAGAGTTGTGTGGCATTTTCTTCACGGACAGTTGACTCGTGAGATTTTGGAGTTTCTTCTTTCGGTATCTCTTTTTGGATAGAAACTGTAGCCGCAACCTCTTTATGACGAATAATTGGTTCTACATCTGAAGATTCAAATTCAGCCAATAAGACTCGCGCACGGTTAATAATAGGTTTTGGTAATTGTGCTAATTCTGCAACATGGATACCATAACTTTTATCTGCAGGACCTTTTTTAACTTTGTGCAAGAACACTACTTTACCGTCTTGTTCTGCTGCTGATACATGTACATTTTGAAGTCGCTCTAACTCATTTTCTAATGCTGTTAACTCATGGTAATGTGTTGAGAATAATGTGTTTGCCCCTATTTCGTTATGAATATATTCCATCATAGATTGTGCCAATGCCATACCATCATAAGTAGATGTACCACGACCGATTTCATCGAATAGTAATAGGCTATTAGCTGTCGCATTTGTAATGGCATGTTGTGATTCTAACATTTCTACCATAAAAGTACTTTGTCCACCTGCTAAGTCATCTGCAGCCCCTATTCGTGTGAAAATTTGATCGGTGATTGGAAGCTCTGCTTCGTCTGCTGGTACATAACAGCCCATTTGCGCCATTACTGTTATTAATGCCACTTGACGCATATACGTACTTTTACCAGACATATTCGGGCCTGTAATCAGCATCATGTTTTGAGCTGTATCTAGCACACAATCATTCGGTACATATAAGTTCTTATTAATCATTTTTTCCACAACAGGGTGACGACCATTGATAATTTTTAGCGCACGACCTTCATGGAATGTTGGTTTTGTAAAATGATACTTCTCAGTAACGACTGCAAAACTAGTAAATACATCTAGCTCACTAATATCAGATGCTAATGCTTGTAGACGAGGAATGAATTGTTTTAAGTACTCACGAATTTCTGTAAACAATTGATATTCTAGTTGTAGACTTTCTTCCTCTGCATTTAAAATAATAGCTTCTTTTTCTTTTAGCTCTCCTGTAATATAACGTTCAGCATTTGCTAAAGTTTGTTTGCGTTCATATCTCGTAAGGTCAACTAAGCCAATGTTAGACTTCGTTACTTCGATATAGTATCCAAATATTCGGTTATAACCTATTTTCAAGTTTTTGATGCCTGTTACTTCTCGTTCTTTTCGCTCTAGTTGTGCAATCCAGTCTTTTCCGTTTCGTGAAGCATAGCGTAATTCATCAAGTTTTTCATTGAAACCTTCACGAATCACATCCCCCTCTTTTATAGAAATAGGCGGATGATCCGTAATTGCGTTACTTAAATAGCTTTCTACATCATCACATAAATCTAAAGCTTGACCGAGTGGTACTAAATAGTCTTTTTTTGAATTTAATAGTAGCTCTTTTATAGCTGGAACTTGTCGTAATGATTCACGTAATTGAGCTAAATCACGACCACCAACACTACCAAAAGCTACCCGTCCTGCTAAGCGTTCTAAGTCGTAGACGTTTTTAAGTAATTCTTGTAGTTCAGTGCGTATAAAATATTCTTCTAACAAATCTGTTACAATATTTAAACGTTTTTCAATTGCATTGCGATTCGCTAATGGTTGATGTAGCCATTGTTTTAATTTTCTTCCGCCCATTGCTGTTGCAGTTTCATCAAGCAGCCATAGTAAAGTCCCTTTTTGTTCTCCACGTAATGATTGAATCAGTTCTAAATTACGTTTAGAGTTTGTATCAATATTCAAGTAATTTTTCACTTCATGATAGGAAAAAGGTTGAATATGTGAGAGTGAGCGCATTTGTGTACGTTCAATATAGTGAAGTAAAATTCGACAAGCTTCATGTAATTCTTGTGGAGCTTGTTTCAAATAGACAAAGCTATTTTCTTCTGTCATTCCTTCATTTTCAAGAGAAAGTACAATTGAATAAGTTTCAGCTAATTCTTGTATTTCTTCATATAGATCATTTTTAACTACTAATTCACGAATATTAAACGCCTGCAGTTGTTGGATTAAATCTTTTTTATCTCCTTCTACAAATGTAGTCGTCGATTCTCCTGTTGACAAATCCAGATAACAAAATGCAAACTCACTTTCTTTTAGTTTTGTAGCAGAGGCGATAAAGTGATTAGATTTTCCTTCAATCGCTTTACCTTCCATTATTGTCCCAGGTGTAATTAGTTGAATAACTTCTCGTTTTACAACACCTTTCGCCAATTTCGGGTCTTCTGTTTGTTCACAAATTGCTACTTTATAGCCCTTTTGAACAAGTGTTTCGATATAATTTTGTGCTGAATGGTAAGGTACCCCACACATTGGGATGCGTTCTTTCATTCCTGCATCTCTACTTGTCAATGTTATTTCTAAAAGTTGTGATGCCTTTAAAGCATCATCAAAGAACATTTCATAAAAATCTCCTAAACGGAAAAATAAAAAAGCATCTTGATAATCTGCTTTTACTTGTAAATATTGTTGCACCATTGGAGTGTAAGCCATTATATTCCCTCTCTTATGTTCCTATATCATATCTTTATTATAACAAATCAATGTCGAAAAATCGTTTTATAATGTATGATAGATTGTATTTTGAGAAGTCTCTTTTGTAGAAAAAAATAAATAAATACAAATTATTTATGAAACTTTGTCAAATAGATGACTATTATATTATTTCATCCGAATTCCTTTTATTAATTCTTTAAGTCCAGTAATATAGTATAGTAGGAAATATTTTTTCTGAAATATAATATCCAAAAGAAAATATTTTCGATATTCATGTTTTATATAAAGGAGATTAATCTAGCAATGGGAAAAATGGCTTATTATTTAGGCGTTGATATAGGTACTACTTGCACGAAGGCAGTACTTTTTGGTAACAAAGGGCAAGTTATCAGCATGCATCATGCTGGCTATCCATTGTACAGTCCTACCCCAAATGTTGCAGAACAAGACCCTGATGAAATTTTAGTTGCCGTCAAAGAAGCTATTCGCGTAGCTATTCAAAAAAGTAAGATTGATGTAAATACATTAAGACTTGTTTCGTTTAGTGCAGCCATGCATAGTGTTATTGCTATTGATAAAAACGGTAAACCTTTGACAAATTGCATCACTTGGGCAGATACTCGTGCGACAGATTGGTCAGAAAAAATCAAAAATGAAATGAATGGTCATGAAATTTATAGACGTACTGGAACCCCTATTCATCCAATGTCTCCACTTTGTAAAATTACTTGGTTACAACATGAAAAACCAGAGATTTTCCAAAAAACATTTAAATTTATTAGTATGAAGGAATATGTATTCCATGACTTTTTCGGTCGATATCTTGTAGATCACTCTATAGCTTCTGCTACTGGAATGTTCAACCTTAAGAATAACGATTGGGATGAAACCGCTTTAGAAGTAGCCGGGATTTCGTCCGACCAATTTTCTGAGCTTGTTCCAACTACGTATTTTTTAGATGGATTAAAGGAAGAAATCGTAGAGGAAATTGGAATTCCTTCAAACATTCCTTTTGTGATTGGTGCAAATGATGGAGTCCTATCAAACCTAGGGGTTAATGCGATAGATCCTGGTGTGGTCGCCGTAACAATTGGCACAAGTGGTGCTATACGTACAGTAACCGATCACCCTATAACAGATCCAAAAGGGCGTATTTTCTGCTATGTGCTTACCGACAAACATTGGGTAGTTGGTGGCCCGGTAAATAATGGTGGTATGACTTTTAGATGGGTACGAGATGAATTGGCCGCTTCCGAAGTGGAAACTGCTAAACGCTTAGGTATCGATGCTTATGATGTTTTAACTCGCATTGCATCAAATGTAAAACCGGGATCAGATGGCTTATTATTCCATCCTTATTTAGCAGGAGAACGCGCTCCATTATGGAATGCCAATGCTCGTGGATCGTTTTTTGGATTAGGTTTACATCATAAGAAAGAACATATGATTCGTGCAGTATTGGAAGGGGTTATTTTCAATCTCTATACTGTTTTTATCGCCTTACAAGAAGTTATTGGGATACCGAACAAAATTCAAGCTACAGGTGGATTTGCACGTTCTGAACTTTGGCGTCAAATGATGGCTGATATATTCAATCAAGAAGTTTCAGTTCCAGAAAGCTTTGAAAGTTCATGTCTTGGTGCAATTGTACTTGGTATGTATGCATTAGGTGAAATTGATGACTTCTCAATCATATCTGAATGGGTCGGTTCTACTCATATACACAATCCTATTGAAGAAAATGTTAATATATATATTGAACTAATCCCTATCTTTATTCGAATTTCACGTTTACTTGAGCAAGAGTATCAGGATATTACGAAATTCCAAGAAAAATGGGTAAAATAAGGATTAATTTAAAGATATCCAAATTGGAATTAGCGATATCCTTTTTAATTGAATCTTAATACCACACTTATGTGAATATATATTAAAAGTTCTAGTTCGGATTTTTCATGCTAAAACTCAGACTAAAAACAAAGCACCGAAAATTTCACTGATCGTAAAATTTTCGATGCTTTTCATTTTTCCAAGTTAGTTTTTTCCTAACCCTTATAAATCTTAATTTAATTATTTCTTTTCAACAGCATGACCACCAAATTCGTTACGGAGTGCTGCCACTACTTTCCCAGTAAATGTGTCTTCTTCTAAAGAGCGATAACGCATCATTAAAGCAAGTGTTGTCACAGGTACAGGTGCTTTTAACTCTAGAGCTGTTTCAACTGTCCACTTTCCTTCACCAGAAGAATGCATAACCCCTTTAATTTCATCAAGTTTTGGATCTTTAGAAAAAGCATTTTGTGTTAGTTCCATTAACCAAGAACGAATAACAGATCCATGGTTCCACATTTCAGCTACTTTTTCATAGTCATAGTCAAATGGACTTTTTTCAAGCACTTCGAATCCTTCTGCAATTGCTTGCATCATACCATATTCAATTCCATTATGAATCATTTTTAAGAAATGACCACTTCCTGTTTTGCCCGCATATAAGTATCCTTTATCTACACAAATGTCTTTGATAAATGGTTCGATTACCTTAAATGCTTGTTCTTCTCCACCAATCATCATACAAGCTCCATTTAAAGCTCCTGAAGTGCCTCCACTAGTACCGATATCCATGAAAAAGATGCCTTTTTGCTTTAAATCTTCTGCAAAACTAATAGCTTCTTTGTAATGCGAATTTCCTCCATCAATTAAAATATCTCCCGCTTCAAGCATTCCCTTTAATTGTTCAATTGTACTAATTGTAATCTCACCAGCTGGTACCATTAACCATATGACACGAGGTTTTGGAAGAGCATTAACTAATTCTTGTAACGATGAAAAAGTATTTCCACCTTCAGCTGTAAAGTTTTTTGCTGCCTCCTCATTAACATCAAAAGCTGATACTGTATGTTGATGTTTCATTAAATTTAATCCAAGATTATATCCCATTTTCCCTAATCCAACTAAACCAATATTCATCTTAAACGCTCCTCTTTTTTAACAAGTCTTAATCTAATTATACTAAAAATAATTTCATTTGTTAAAACAAATGAAGAAAATTTTTTTCTTATTTTTGAATATGCTATACTACAGGTACTATCATTATTTGAAAGGACTTCCTTTATGACTCAAAATACTATAAAAAAAATCAATTCTCTTTATCCTCGCTTAAGCGAAAAGGAAAAGAAAATTGCAGATTATATTCAAGAAGATCCCTCACGTATCATTAATAAGACTATTAATGAAGTATCTGCTGATTTAAATATTGCAGATGCAACGGTTTTCCGCTTTTGTAAGCGCTTAGGTTTTAAAGGCTACCAAGCAATGAAAATTGCATTAGCCTCTGAAGTAATTACCCCAATCCAACAAATTCATGAGGAAATATCAGATCAAGATAATGAAAAAACAATCTTCGAAAAAATTTTCAAATCAAATATACAAACACTTGAAAATACAATGCATATTTTAGATGAAACTTCTATTAATAAAACAGTAAAGTTAATGAATCAAGCAAAACATATTTATTTTTATGGTACAGGTGGTTCTTCCGTAATCGCTATGGATGCTTACCATAAATTTATTAGAACAGGTGTTAAATGTTTTGCTTTTATAGATTCACATTTCCAACTAATGTCCGCATCTCAATTATCAAAAGACGATTTAGCTATCGTAATCTCACATTCCGGCCGTAATCGAGATACACTTCAAATTGCTAAAACTGCAAAAGAAAATGGCGCTTCTGTAATCGCCATTACAGGATTTCCAAAATCACCGATTAGTCAATTAGCGCAAGTTGCACTTTATACAAGTTCAGAAGAGACTGAATATCGATCAGAAGCCTTATCTTCAAGAATTGGACAACTAAGTATCATTGATGCTCTATATGTTAACACGATGGTCCGACGAAAAGACATCGCCAACCCTGCACTAAAAAAAATGCGCCAGGCTATTTCACAAACCCGTATTTAAGAAAAAAAGGAGAAGATATTGTGTTATACACAATCTTCTCCTTTTTCATTCTTCCATTCTATTTTTCTAATAACTTAAATGACTGCATTAATAATTAACGCACAAGCAAATGCTACAAATGAAAGAATTGTTTCTAAAGCTGTCCAAGTTTTAAAAGTCTCTTTAATAGATAATCCTAAATACTCTTTCACCATCCAGAATCCAGCATCATTAACATGTGAGAACATTAATGAGCCAGCTCCTGTAACAATTACTAATAATTCTAAATTAACATTTGTCATATTCGCAATAATTGGTGAAACGATGCCAGCAGCAGTTGTTAATGCCACTGTTGCTGATCCTGTAGCAATTCTTATCATTCCTGCAATTACAAATGCTAATACTAGCGGAGAAACCGATAAATTTTCTGCTAAGTGTCCAATTGTTTCGCCAACACCACTGTCAATAAGAACTTGTTTAAATCCACTACCAGCACCAATGATTAATACAATGGAGCCTACCGGTACTAAACAATCCTCTGTAAACTTCTTAATAGCTTTTTTATCTTGTCCAAGTCTATAACCTAGGAAATAATAAGCTGAAAAGACTGAAATAAGTAGTGCTATAATCGGACTACCGATAAATGTAAATGCATCTTTAATAGTTTTGCCAACATGCATATATGGAGCCATTGTTCCCAAAACCATTAAAAGTACAGGAAGTAAAATGGAGAAGAATGAAATAAAAGTACCAGGCATTTGATCATCGTTTTTTTCTTCTACATGCACAAATTCTGGTTCTTCTTCGGGGGCTACTCGTTTACTAATATATTTTGCATAAAGAGGTCCTCCGATAATACCTGCAGGAATTGCAATAATTAATGAATAAAGCAACACTTTACCTAAATTAGCACCGTAGATACCAATTGCAGCCACAGCACCTGGATGTGGAGGTACTAAACCATGAACAATTGATAATCCAGCGATAGCTGGTAATCCAATTAATAATATATTTTTCTTTGAAGCTTTTTGAATAGAGATAACAAGTGGCAGTAAGATTAATATTCCGACTTCGAAAAATACAGGAATACCAATAACAAATCCTGAGAAGAACATTGCCCATGGTAGTTTCTTTTCACCGCATACTTTAATAAAGAAATTGGCAATTTTCAAACCAGCTCCAGATTCTGCTAGCATCTTACCTAAAATCGCACCTAAGGCAATGATTCCAATTAGGTGTCCAAGAGTTCCGCCCACACCTGTTTCATATGCTTGAACAATTTCATCAAGTTTCATGCCGCTAAAAATCGCTAGGAAAAGACTAGCAATAAGTAGACTAATAAATGCGTGCCATTTAAAAACTGATACACCGACTATAACAATAACTATCGCTAATAATGTGATAATTAATAAATATGCGTCCATTTTATCCTCCCCTGTACTCTACAATTTATGTAAGCATTTTCATAGATTCAATTATACGAAAAAAATTTTTCTAAATCAATATTTTTTAAGAAAAAAATTTTATTTATAGATACTGTTATAATACATTTGATTTACTCTTACTTTTTGGCGTTTACTTTTGAACGTAATTTTGAGTTGTTTTTTCATTATCTAATTCTTTCTTGAAAAATTTTTCTTTTTAAAAAATGTACTGAAATAAAACATTCTCCATAAAATATAGGGGCAATCCTATTTTACGGATAGCCCCTAAAGTTGTTTATCTATGAAATGATGATGATTCTAAATCAGATAAATCTGATGATGAACTGGATGAGCTCGAACTAGATGAGCCGGATGATTTGTGAGATTTTGGCGATTTTGAAGAACTGGATGATGAACTTTCATCTTCAAAGTTCCAATCTTCTTCATACTCCATTGGGTGAATACTGATACAAATTGTTGTTTCCCCAACCACTTCCGCTAATAACTCTCTTTCAATAGTAACCACAAAAGTTTCACCATCTGGTCCAATTACTGCTTCAATACAATTTGGTTGTTGTAATACGCGAATATGAACTTCTTCTTTTCCTGAAGACTCGTCATCGCGATAATGGAGCTTGATACGATCACGATAAGGAATCGTTTCAGAAAATACCGCTGTTTTACAATGGTTATTATATGCATACCATACATTGATCTCACACTTGCCTGATACTTCTACAAATTTTCCATTCTTCTTAGCGGAGTAAGTATGATTGATCACCCAGCAACCTAAAATACTTGATGGACTATTTGGTGGACGTAATGTTTCACAAGATTCTGTTCTCTTTTTTCCCTTTGCAATCACTGCTTTGGTCACAATATGACGTAACTGTCTCAGCATGATTCCTCCTTTATCTCCCGTTCACCACATCATATGCGCTATTAGCCTAGTGGGTGCCTAATTCGTTAAGAAAATGTCGAAAGCTATAAAAAATCAATTTATTTTGAGACATGAATATGGCCTTTGGCGAAAAAAAGGATGCCTATTGTATCGGCATCCTTTTCTTGTATTTATAAATCTATAAAAATTTATTTTTATGAACAACTTCCAGGCTCAGAATTGCGAACTTTAGAGCCTGTTTCACCACGTAAAACATCGCCACCAGTTGATTCGACAATTTCATCTGTCACATTGTTAGCAATAGAATTTGCTACTAGTTGCAATAAATCATTAACGTCACCTTGAGATTGTTTAAATTCAACCACTATTGGAAGAGCATCGATTTCTTTTTCGATTTTTTCAATTTTCTCTTCGATCAATTTTAGCGCTTTTTCTTTTCCGTAATGTTGGAAATTCACCGCTTGCTTTTGTAAACTTTTTAAACTTGCGATTTTTTCTCGAACAAATTGATTTTCGTTTATTTGTGCTTCTGCACGTTTAAAAAATTCAACTTCTTCAGTATTTGCAATCATATGTGCAATTTCATGAGCTTTTTCAATAATATCATCTTTTGTGTATAGTTTTCCTGTCATTATGCTTTCACCTCTTGACTCGATACTACTTCGATAAATTCACCTTGTAAAGACCATGTTTTTGCATCAGTTATTTTAACTTTTACAAGTTCTCCAATGACTTCTTTCGGTGCTACAAAGTTAACGAGTTTATTTTTTCTTGTATATCCAGCTAATACTTCTGGGTTCTTTTTACTTTCACCCTCAACTAATACTTCAACAATTTGACCATCATATTTCTTTAAAGCTTCGGCACAATATTCATTTACTACTTTGTTTAATCGTTGAAGCCTATCCTTTTTCACTTCAAGTGGTACATTATCTTTCATCTTGGCAGCCGGTGTACCTTCACGTGGAGAATATACATAGGTATAAGCCATTTCAAATCCCACTTCTTTATATAAAGAAAGTGTTTCCTCAAACTGTTCTTCTGTTTCATTTGGGAAGCCTACAATAATATCCGTTGTAAGTGCTACATCTGGCATAGCTTTTCGAATTTTTTTGACAAGTTCTAAATAACTTTCACGTGTATATTTACGTGCCATAATTTTCAACATATCACTAGATCCAGATTGTACTGGTAAGTGTATATGCTCTACTAGATTACCTTTTTTCGCTAGTACTTCGATTAAATGATCATCAAAGTCTCTCGGATGACTTGTTGTAAAACGAATACGTGGAATATCTATTAGACGTAATTCATCCATTAAATCACCAAGTCGATAATTACGATTTTCAAAGTCTTTACCATAAGCATTAACATTTTGACCTAGTAAAGTAATTTCTTTGTAACCTTGAGCTGCTAGACTACGAACTTCCTGGATAATATCTTCTGGTAATCGACTTCGTTCTTTTCCGCGTGTATATGGCACGATACAATACGTACAAAATTTGTCGCATCCATACATAATGTTAACCCATGCTTTTGTATGACCTTTTCGTACTTTAGGAAGGTTTTCAATGATGTCTCCTTCTTTAGACCATACTTCAACTACCATTTCTTTAGATAAGTATGCTTCATTTAAAATTTCTGGCAAACGGTGAATATTATGTGTTCCGAAAATCATATCTACTTGGTCATATGTTTTTAATATTTTCTTTACAACTGCTTCTTCTTGTGACATACAACCACAAACACCAATTAATAAATCGGGATTTTCACGTTTTAAAGGTTTTAAATGTCCTAGTTCACCGAAAACTCTATTTTCAGCATTTTCACGAATGGCACATGTATTCATTAAGATTACGTTGGCTTCCTTTACATCTTCTGTTGGCTCATATCCAAGCTGGATGAAAATACCTGCCATCACTTCCGTATCATGTTCATTCATTTGGCAACCATATGTGCGAATTAAAAATTTGCGTCCTGTTCCCATTCCACGGAACTTTTCATCGATTTTAAAATCCTTATGGTATTGCACTTCTTCTTTCCCACGTCTCTTTGCATCTTTTAAAGATGGCGCAGCATAAACAGATTGAAAGTACTTACTATAGTCTTTCTCTGCTGTTGACGTAGATTTTGTATTTACTTGCTGACTGGCAAGTCGTTGTTCTTCATTCATCGGTAAACCCCTTTCGTTCGAGTACCCATTACTATATTATACTGAAAGATATACTATTCTCACAAGAATTAGCATGAATTGTTAAGGAATGTACATATTAATGGTAAATTCATAAAAGAAGGCATATCTATTTACATATATAAATTAAATTTAGGAATTAACGTTTTCTTTCGTTCAAAATAATTCTTAAAAAGAAAAAATCACTCAATCATTTTCATGAATGAGTGATTTTTTTGCTAACGGAATTTAAACTAGATAAATTCTTTCATTAGTTCATTTAGTTCTTCTTCTTTAATCATGATATCAGCTTTATTTAATGGTTCTTCATGATATCCAATTACTTTTTCTTGGTAAGAAAGTTCATCATCATTTTGATAAATGATTCCAGTAACAAGACCTTCGTGTTCCATTACTGTTTTCATCGCTTCTGCACGATTTGATGAATCGTAGCCTTCAATACTTGAAAGTTTTGTAATATGTTCTTTGAACCAATCATATGTGTTCACTTTATTGTAAGTTACGCACGGGCTAAATACATTGATAAATGAGAATCCCTTATGCTTCATACCTGCTTCAATAATTGCTGTTAGTTCTTTCAAGTCTGTTGAGAAACTTTGTGCAACAAATGTAGCTCCAGAAGAAAGTGCTACTTCTAATGGTTTTAATGATGGTTCAATTGCACCACCTGGTGTTGATTTTGTGACAAAGCCAGCAGCTGAACGAGGTGATGTTTGACCTTTTGTTAATCCGTAGATTTGGTTATCCATCACGACATAAGTGATATCGATGTTGCGTCGGATTGAATGGATTGTATGTCCCATACCGATTGCAAAGCCATCTCCGTCACCACCTGTAGCAATAACGTTTAAATCACGATTTGCCATTTTTAATCCTTGTGCGATTGGTAATGCACGACCGTGGATACCGTGTAAGCCATATGAATTGATATAGCCTGATAAACGACCTGAACAACCTATGCCTGAAACTACTGCTAGTTCATGTGGTTGAATGTCAAGATTTGCTGCAGCACGTTGAATTGCTGCTTGCACTGAAAAATCACCACATCCTGGGCACCAGTTAGGTTTAACTGTATTACGAAAATCCTTAAATGTTACCATCAGTTAGCAACTCCTTTACGCGGCCAAGTAATTCCAATGGTAGGAATGGTGTACCGTCATATTTTGTTAAGTTTATAATTTTATCGTGGTGTCCCATGTTCAATTTCATAATATTAGCTAATTGGCCAGTTGCATTATTTTCAACAACAATAACTTTTTTAGCATGATCGATTAATGGTTTCATTTCTTCAACAGGGAATGGATGGATCAATCGAATATGTGCATGATTTGTTTTAATACCTTCAGCATCTAGCATTGGGCGAATTTCTTCAATTGCACCTTTGGTAGAACCAAAACCTACTAAAAGAACATCAGCCTCTTCGTTTGGTGCATCAGTAAATACCGGTGTATCAAAATGAACATATTGTAATTTACGGAAACGTTTGTCCATTTGTTTCTTACGATTTCCAGCTGCTTCAGAAGGTTTTCCTTCTTCGTTATGTTCTACCCCTGTAACATGGTGAATACCATATTTTTGACCAGGAACTACACGTGTAGAAATACCATCTTCCGTTACTTCATATCGTTTGAAGTATTGTTTATCTTCTAATTCTGGAAGTTCATCCAAGTTTAATTTACCACGGTTAATCTTGATTTTAGAGTAATCGAACGGTTCTACTGTTTGTTTACCAAGTGAAAGTTGTAAATCTGAAAGAACAATTACTGGTAGTTGTAATTCGTCTGCAATATTGAATGCTTGAATCATATCGTAAAACGCTTCTTCACCAGTTGACGGTGCAATAACGACTTTTGGAATTTCACCATGTGTACCATACAACATAGCCATTAAGTCAGATTGTTCTTGTTTTGTTGGAAGACCAGTTGATGGACCACCACGTTGTGTATCTACAACAACAAGTGGTGTTTCTGTCATTCCTGCTAAGCCAAGCGCTTCCATCATTAATGATAAACCAGGACCTGCAGATGCTGTAAATGCACGTACACCACCGTAGCTAGCACCAATGGCCATAGTAGCAGCTGCAATTTCATCTTCTGTTTGAATCACAGTACCACCAAATTTAGGTAACTTTTTAATTAGGTATTCCATAATTTCAGAAGCTGGTGTAATAGGGTATGCACTCATTATACGAGAGCCTGCAGCTAATGCACCTAGAGCAATTGCTTCGTTACCAATCATAAATAATCTGTGTTTACCATCGCCAGGTTCAAGTTCAAATTTACCAACTTGTTCCTTTAATAACTCATTCATCATTTGATGACCTTTTGCAATTGCTTCCATATTCTTTTGAACTACTGCTTCACCTTTACGGCCAAAGATTTCGTTAACAACACTTTGGAAAACTTCATCTTTAAGGTTCATAAGGGCTGCTGTTGCACCTATTGCAACCATGTTTTTCATAAGTGAAGTTCCTAGTTCAGTTGCAATTTCAGTAAATGGAACAATATATAGTTCTGCTAGGCAATCTTCAGGTTTTACAGGTTTAAATTTAGCATCTGCTAAAATAACACCATCTTTTGTTAGTTCTTTATAGTTAACCTCGATTGTTTCTTGGTCAAATGCTACCAAAATATCTAAGTCATCTGGAATCGTATGTACAGTTGACGTACGTACGTTAATTTTATTATTCGTATGGCCACCTTTAATGCGGGAAGAAAAGTGACGATAACCATATAAGTGGTAACCTAAACGGTTCATCGCTGTAGAGAAAATTTCTCCAGTACTTTCAATACCTTCCCCTTGTTGCCCACCGACTTTCCAAGAAAGCTGATGTAACATCGATCAACATCTCCTTAATATATCACGTATAAGCTTTTTATCCTTCATAAGTTTATCACGAACATGCAGATGAAACTATTGTTATTAAATGATTTCTCCTAAAATCAGACCTTTGACGGAAAAGTCCGTTCATAAATTTTCAATAAACTACTTTCTTTTTATGTATTATTTTTAATCAAAAACAGAAAAAAATACCGAAGTAATTATCCGGTATTTTTATTTATTATTTAATTCAATTTTATCATGTAATATTTTTCATCATTTTGAACCAATGAGAATTCACATTAAGTGTATTTATGAATGCGCTTTTTAAGTAATGATCATTCTTACTATAAAATTTTTCACAATTTAGCGGCTTGCACCTCGTGTCAATTTGCTCCCTCATTCGAAAGAATAAAGGAGCTTTCGACTCAGGCAATCCAGTGCTCTTCAAATCAGAGCAAGCCGCCTTCTCTTTTATTATTTACTATCGTCCTTTTTTTTCGACGAGCAATTTTAATGCTGTACGATCTTCACCAGCTATTAAAATATCCGTAAATGCTGGTGAACATGTTAAATCAGTACCACTCGGAGCTACAAAGCCTCTCGCAATTGCGATTGCTTTCACAGCCTGATTGAGGGCACCTGCCCCAACTGCTTGCATCTCTGCATATCCTTGCTCTCTAATCACTGCCACTAATGCACCTGCTACGGAATTTGGGTTGGAGCGAGACGATACTTTCAATGAATCCACAACTATTCCTCCCTTAGTTTGAAAAATCGGGGACATTTTGATTGTCCATGAAGCATTGTATGCTCACCCTGCATAAAATAGACTAGTTTAAGGAACGAAAGGATAATCAGCATTTATATAAATACGTTCAAAGTATTTAGCTTTACCAGATTTGTTATCAAGTTCAACATAAAAGCCACTAAATACTTCTCTGCCTTGTTTTGGTACTTCAAATCGTGTTGGCATATTTGTTTTAAAACGATATATAACTTTATCTTTGTTCATGCCCAGTACTTCATCGTACGGTCCTGTCATACCTACATCAGAAATAAATGCAGTTCCCCCTGGGAAAATACGAGCATCAGCTGTTTGAACATGAGTATGTGTACCAACTACTGCTGAAGCTTTTCCGTCTAAATTCCATCCTAATGCAATTTTTTCACTAGTTGTTTCTGCATGAAAGTCTATGAAAACAAGCGGAGATATTTTTTTTGCTTCCTCTACTAATTCTTCTGCTTTAGCGAATGGATCTCCATGAGGCGGTAAAAATGTTCGACCATGCAAATTAATGACTGTTATCGTTTCGTTATTTTTTGTGACAGATACCATTCCTTTACCTGGTGCTTCATCCGAAAAATTAGCTGGTCGAATTAAATAATCTGCATCATCAATAAAGTCGAAAATTTCTTTTTGGTCCCATGTATGGTTTCCCATTGTTATTACATCTACGCCCATCATAAGTAAATCTTGATAAATTCCTTTAGTTATACCTCTACCTGCAGCTGCATTTTCACCATTTGCTATAACAACATCTACATTATATTTTCTTTTTAGGCGAGGTAAGTATGATTCAACTGCATCTAAGCCAATATCCCCTACGATGTCTCCAATAAATAGTACTTTCATTTCATCCACTCATTTCCATAACAAAAGGCTTCTCGACCGTAGTACTAAGAAGCCTTTTGTCCATTAAATTATATAAATATACAAAATCATTGATTTTGGCTTTTAAATATACAAAACTTGAAGTACTAAATTCTACTTAGCATATTCAACAGCACGAGTCTCTCGAATAACTGTAACTTTAATATGCCCTGGATAATCTAGCTCATCTTCAATTTGTTTACGAATATCACGGGCTAAGCGATGTGAAGCTAAGTCGTCAATTTGATCTGGACGTACTATAATACGAATCTCACGTCCTGCTTGAATAGCATATGACTTTTCTACGCCTTCATAAGATTCTGAAATTTCTTCCAATTTTTCCAATCGACGAATATAATTTTCTAATGTTTCACTACGTGCACCCGGTCTTGCTGCTGATAACGCATCGGCAGCAGCTACTAAAACTGCTATAACAGATGTTGGTTCTGTATCACCATGATGCGAAGCAATACTGTTAATAACTACAGGATGCTCATGATATTTTGTTGCTAATTCTACACCAATCTCAACATGACTACCTTCTACTTCATGATCGATGGCTTTACCTATATCATGGAGTAAGCCTGCGCGTTTTGCTAAAGTTACATCTTCACCTAATTCAGCTGCCAATAGTCCTGCTAAATGAGCAACTTCTATAGAGTGTTTTAAGACATTTTGACCATAACTTGTCCGATACTTCATTCTACCAAGAATTTTCATTAAGTCTGGGTGTAAATTATGAATTCCAACTTCAAATGTAGTTTGTTCCCCAGTTTCGCGGATTTGTTCGTCTATTTCTCGACGAGATTTTTCCACCATTTCTTCAATACGAGCTGGGTGGATACGACCATCTTGTACAAGTTTTTCTAATGTAAGACGAGCAGTTTCGCGTCTAATAGGGTCAAATCCTGATAGGATAACTGCTTCTGGCGTATCATCGATTATTAAATCGATACCAGTTAATGTTTCAAGTGTGCGGATATTACGTCCTTCACGTCCTATAATTCGACCTTTCATCTCATCGTTTGGTAAGTTAACGACAGATACAGTCGTTTCTGCAACGTGGTCTGCTGCAAAGCGTTGAATGGCAAGTGATAAAACTTCCCTTGCTTTTTTATCAGCACCCTCTTTTGCACGTGTTTCAGCTTCTTTTGTCATTACGGCAATATCAGTTGATAACTCGCTTTCTACTTGTTTAAGAATAATTGCTTTTGCTTCATCACGAGATAATGCTGAAATGCGTTCAATTTCGGATTGTTGTTTAGCAACAAGTTCTTCCACTTTGCTTTCCATCTGTACAATATGCTGTTGTCTTTCAGTTAGAGCTTCTTCCTTACGCTCTAATCCTGTTTCTCTCTTATTCAGAGCGTCATCCTTGCGATCAAGATTTTCTTCTCTTTGCAATAACCGATTCTCTTGTTTAATAATTTCAGACCGGCGTTCACGGATGTCATTTTCTGCTTCAGTTCGAAGTTTGTGAGTTTCATCTTTTGCTTCAAGTAGTGCTTCTTTCTTAAGAGCTTCTGCTTCTCTCTTACCTTCTTCAATAATAAGTTCTGCAGCACTCTTTGCACCGTTCACTTTTGATTCATTCACTTTTTTCATGACGAAATAGATAACAGCGGCACCGACGATAATTGCTAGCAAAGCGGAGAAGATGATTTCCATCATACAAATACCTCCTCTTGCTGTTTTCATACTCTGTTTCAGTCGGCTTTACATTGATCATTCAATATAGTGCCAATTTCATTTCAATTTTAGAAATAATACAATTTAATTGTATAGTTGATATATTGACCTGTCAAGGATTCACAGTTTTTGGATGTATTCTAATCTATCTGTATCAACTTTTGAATCTTTATGTAGCATAAAGTTGTTATTTAAATCAATTAAAAATGTAACGAAAATTTTAAATTATCAAACTTAAAGGAGTGCATAAAGATTTTCTTTCTAAAAAAGGTCCTTCAAATTTGAAGGACCTTTAGAAAAATCTATTCTTCATCAAATAATGTTGGATCAACTTCAGAGTCTTCTAAGTTAGCGTCTGTAATCTCTCCATTTTCAGCAATACCTGATGCAACACGGATTTTCTGAGCTATTTCTTCTCTAATTTCAGGATTTTCTTTTAAGAATTGTTTTGCATTTTCACGTCCTTGACCTAGGCGTTCATCATCATAGCCATACCAAGATCCGCTTTTTTGTACAATATCCTTTTCTACACCGATATCAAGAATTTCGCCTTCTTTTGAAATCCCTTCACCATACATGATATCCACTTCTGCAGTTTTAAATGGCGGTGCTACTTTGTTTTTCACAACTTTAATCTTTGTACGGTTACCAACCATTTCGTTACCTTGTTTAATGGTTTCTGCACGACGAACTTCTAAACGTACAGATGCATAGAATTTTAGTGCACGTCCACCAGGAGTAGTTTCAGGGTTACCAAACATAACACCAATTTTCTCACGGACTTGGTTGATAAAGATTGCGATCGTATTTGACTTATTAATAATCCCTGATAGTTTTCGTAAAGCTTGTGACATTAAGCGTGCTTGAAGACCCATATGGGAATCACCCATTTCGCCTTCTATTTCTGCCTTTGGAACGAGTGCAGCAACTGAGTCGATAATAATAATATCAATCGCTCCACTTCGTACTAATGCTTCTGCAATTTCTAAAGCTTGTTCACCAGTATCTGGTTGAGATAATAATAATTCATCAATATTGACGCCAAGTTTAGAAGCATAAACAGGATCAAGGGCATGTTCAGCATCTATGAATGCTGCTTGTCCTCCATTTGCTTGTACTTCTGCAATTGCATGTAATGCTACAGTAGTTTTACCTGAACTTTCAGGTCCATATATTTCAATGACACGACCACGAGGGTAACCACCAACTCCAAGTGCTGTATCAAGCGCTAAAGAACCACTTGAAGATGTAGAAACTCTACGGTCTGCCTGTTCTCCTAATTTCATAACAGACCCTTTACCAAATTGCTTTTCAATTTGCTTAAGGGCCATATCCAATGCCGCTTTACGTTCGTCCAATCTAGTTCCTCCTTTAAAATGAGTTGTCTTATATTTCTGTTTCTACTATACTTCTTTTTTGAGAAAAACACAAGAAAAAAGCGAACGTTTATTCGTCAAAATTAAATTACTATTTAATAATGATTACTTAAAAATTCACGAAATACATATTTTAATAGTCTTTTTAATATCGAATTTATTTTTTGACATATCCTTTTTCTGCTAACAGATGGATTAAATAATGGAATGCAAATTTAACAGCACGTAGGCGATTTGTATTACGCATACCCGTCAATTGTAATTTGTAAGTAAGAGGTGGGTCTTGGTCAATCGCAATACCAATCCACACTGTTCCTGCAGGTTGATCGCCATGAGCTTCAGGTCCTGCAGCACCTGTTAAACCTACACCGATATCCGTGCTAAATTTTCCTTTAACAAGTCGTGCCATTTCTCCAGCACATTCAGCACTTACAACACCATAGTTTTCTAAAATTTCTTTTGGCATTCCTAATTGCTCTTGTTTAACCTGTTCTGTATAGGTTACCATCCCACCTAATAATGATTGGCTAATTCCCGGATTTGCAGCAAGCTCTGATTGGAATAATCCAGCTGTTAAACTTTCTGCTGCTGAAATTGTTAAATTATTCGCAATGAGCATTTCTGCTGCTTTGCTTGATAAAGAATCATCATCTTCCCCGTACAGATAATCTCCAACTCGCTCTATGATTTCATTTTTAGTTTTATTGATCAATAACCAAGCTTTTTCTTCATTTTCAGCCTTTGCAGTAATACGCAATGTTACTTCACCATCAGATGCAAGAGGCGCAATTGTTGGATTTGATTGTTCATCTAACAAATCTTGTATACGCACTTCCAATTCTGCTTCACCAATGCCATAAAAACGCAGTACATGTGATACTATTTTGTTATCTTCATGTAGGCGCTCTGCAAGCTTTGGTTTTGCTTCGAATTGAAACATTGGCTCAATCTCTTTTGGTGGTCCTGGTAACAACATATATATTTTGTTATGAACGTCATAAATCATACCCGGAGCCATTCCGTTCTTGTTAGTCAATACTTGGCTTCCCTTTAAAACTAAAGCTTGTTTGCGGTTATTATCAGTCATAATTCGATTTTGTTTTGCAAAGAAATCTTCAATAGATTTCATCGCCTCTTCGTCTTCTACGAGATCTACATTCAAGTGTTTTGCAATTGTTTCTTTCGTTAAATCATCCTTAGTAGGTCCTAAGCCACCAGAAAAGATAAGTAGGTCTGAACGGGATTCCGCAATTTGAATCACTTCTTTTAAACGTGCTGCATTATCCCCCACAACCGTATTATAATAAACATTAATACCCAATTCTGATAATTGACTCGAAATAAAGCGCGCATTTGTATTGACAATTTGCCCCAACAACAATTCTGATCCTACAGCAACAATTTCCGCATTCATCAATTATTCCCCCTTTTGTGTAGAAAAAAATGGCTCATTCGTTTGAATAAATCAAACGCCACAAAAGTGGTTGCGAAACGAAAATATTATCTTTCGTCATGCAAAATGAGCCAATATTACTTTATTTTGATTCTAATAAAATTTTGCGGTTTAACCAGAAGTAATCAACACCTGACCAAACTGTAAAGAATAATGCTACATATAGCATAATTGTTCCGAATGGAATACCCCTCATTGCAAAGATAATGTTATCCATTAATAAGGATGCAATTGCAATGATTTGTGTCCATGTCTTAATTTTGCCGAGTTGGTTAGCGGCTACAACTTCACCTTGTTCCGCACAAATTAAACGTAAGCCTGTTACAGCAAATTCACGGCTAATAATAATGATAATGACCCATGCTGGTGAAGCGCCCATTTCTACTAATAAAATGAAAGCAGATGAAACTAGCAATTTATCTGCTAATGGATCTAAAAACTTCCCTAGGTTTGTAACTAAATTGTACTTTCGTGCATAATGTCCATCAATCCAGTCTGTTACAGAAGCGATGATAAATATCAAAGCACCTACAAAATGTTCAACTGGTAATGTAGCACCTAATATAGACATATTACCCCAGCCAAAGTCTAACACCATCATCAATACGAAAATAGGTATTAAACAAATTCGAGAGACTGTGATTCTATTAGGAATATTCATTTGTTTCACCTTTCTTAACAAAGGAAAAAGTCATCCTGTTCAGATGACTACTTTTCTTCCTCAAATTTAATAACGATATTTTGAGTATAACGTTCTGCAGGAGTTGCTGCAAATTTTATCTTTTCATCATTTACATATACTGTACCATTAGCTGAAGCTCCAAGTCTAACACGAACGCTTTTCTTACCTGTTGCATCTACGTCAATCTCGTCACCATCACTATACATTTGATCAGCCTTAAATGAGTCAGATTCACTTGAGATCTCTTTACCTGTTTCATCTTGAATACCAACCCATGTACTACCCATAACTTTTACTTTCACCTTAAAGTCTTTCGCGCCTGTAAGAGTATAAGTAGTTGTTACACTATCATTTTCTAAAACACCTTTCGAAATTTTTTGTTTAGTTTTTTCTTCTGGTGAATCAGTTTTATCGGTTGTTTTTTCTTTTGCGCTAGTTTCCGTTTTAGTAGCTTCTTTATCCTTATTACTATTTGTCTTGACGTTTGTTGATTCTACCTTAACATCTTCTTGTTTAGGCTCATCCACAACTTCACTGCTTGAATTATGTTGTTTTAAAAACCAAATTGCAGCAATAATAATGATGATAAATAAGGCAACAATGATTTTTGGCATCCAATCAGAACTTTTCTTAGCTGTCTTTTTTGCTAAAGTTCTACGTTGTTGTGGCTGTTGAATGTTAGTTGTTGCAGTTACATTTTGCACTGTATTATTGGCCGGAATTTCCGATTTAAACGTTTCTAATAATTCATTACTATCTAGTCCTACTGCTTCCGCATATTGCTTAATAAATGCACGAACATAAAATGTTCCTGGCATAATACTATAATTACCTTCTTCAATAGCTGATAAATAGCGCTTTTGAATTTTGGTAATTTCTTGTAAATCATCCAGACTATAGCCTTTTGACACTCTCGCTTCCTTTAAACGAGCTCCTAATTCTGTCAATTGTAAACACCTACCTGTTAAAAATTAAATCCTCCAAAACCACCGAAACCATCCGAATCTTGTAAAAAGCTATTATTTCGCTCTAATACTTCGTATGTAATTTCTTCATCTGGATGATGTCTTAATTCGATAATATAATCAAAGTCATCTATTGTATATTCGGAATGCTGCACAAACATATCAGGGTGCTCAATCACGATAATCGCTGGCAATTGCATAATTTCACGAACTAATTGTTGATGTCGCTCGTCCGATGAACGTCTAGTAACAACACCATCTAATATAAATACGTTATTACTATTAAATTCATCTCCAAGTAGTCTATTGCGCACTGTTTGTTTAATCATAGTTGATGATAAAAATAACCAGCGCTTATTTGCACAAACACTTGCAGCAACAATTGATTCCGTTTTTCCAACTCGAGGCATTCCACGAATTCCTATTAACTTACGACCTTCTTTTTTATAAATTTCAGCCATAAAATCGACAAGAATCCCTAGTTCATCTCGCACAAAGCGAAATGTCTTTTTTTCATCTGCTTCTCGTTGAATATATCTGCCGTGTCGAATAGCTAAACGATCTCTTGTAGTAGGTTGTCGAAATTTGGTGACTTTAATCATTTCCATTGTCGAAACAATACTTCTAAATCGTTCAATTTGTTCCTCTTTTTCAGCTCGTAGAAGCATACCTCTTCGAATTTGGTCGACACCATTTATCGTAACTATATTAACCCTAAGCATACCTAATAATGATGCGATATCACCTAATAATCCGGGGCGATTGATTTGTATTTCATATTCAAAATACCATTCTCTCACATACAACGATCCCTTCTATTATAAAACGCATAAAACATATATATGTTCCATAATAGCTGATTTTTCTATAGATGAAAAGGGAAAAAGAAACGGGATGCATTAAAAGTTTAAAAAACACTTTTAATCATTCCCGAGACTTTTATAAAGACAATTTATTTTAACTCTTATATTAAATAAGTTTTTACTGCAAATTTTTATTTTGAACTAATTTAACGACACAATTCGCCAATGCTTCTTTCTCATTTTCAGAAGCAACGCCCCATAAATCAGAAAGTACACGTTCTTGTTCATTTTTCGGATCAACATTGTTGGCTAAGTATTCACCAATTTGTACCGCTGCTTTTTGAATTACTTGATTTGTCATACCAGATTGTTCAGCTTGAGCCACATTTTGCCCTAAAAACGATGTCCATTGTTGCCAATTTTCTAAAATAGGCATAGAACCCCTCCTTTACACAATAAGTATGTGTAAAATCAGTTGTTATATGTACCAGCCGCCGTTAATTCTCAAGATTTGTCCTGTTATATAATCAGCCTTTCCAGATTGTAAAAAGGCTACTAGGTGTGCTACTTCTTCAGGAGATCCAGCACGTTCTAATGGAATTTCAGCCAAGAGTTCACGCATTTCTTCGTCATTTAAATGTCCATTCATTTTTGTATCGATTAATCCCGGAGCAATTGCATTTACACGGATTCCATTAAAAGATACCTCTTTTGCATAAGCTTTCACAAAAGAGTGAATGGCTCCTTTAACGGTAGAATATAGTGTTTCTCCCGCTCCACCTGCTTCACCCCATATAGAACCAATCATTGTAATATAACTTACTTGATGTTGTCTTAATTTTGCTGACAACATACCAATAATTTGTATAGGTGTCTGAACATGTACTTTCCAAAGTTCAGTCATTTCTTTAACAGTTGTATCTTCCACTAGTTTATAAAGCGCTTGACCACTAGCTATGACAATTGCTTCTAATGAAAACACAGACTGTACAATCGTAGTTGCTGCTGATTCGGATGTTAAATCTGCCTGAATAATCATGAATTCTTGTTCCGGATAAGACTGCATCATTTCTTCAAGTAAACTTTGCACAACTTCACTATGGTGATTGTACTGCAAATAGAGTGACCAACCATTTTCCGCTAGTTCACGACAAATGGCACTTCCGATTGCTCCGGAAGCGCCTAATACTAATGCAAATTTTTTCATTATGCTTTTTTACCTTCTGCCTTTGAATTGTTTTTAGTATTATTGGCTAGTGGTAAAATTTTAAAGACTGTTTGTTGAGATTCTCCTTGCAGAGATTTAAAAGCTTGTTGGACGTCAGCTAAAGTTAGTTCTTCAATTGCCGAAACAGAGTCAAACAGGTTCATATCATTGAATTTATAACGTGTAAATTGATTTGCTATATATTCAATGGAGTTAAGAGCTCTTAAATTAAAGCCTATTCTACGGCGTTTTACACGTTCCAATTCCTCTTCACCAAATGGCCATTTCTCTTCTGTTTTCTTCAATTGCTCTTTTATAGCTTGTATCAATTTGTCAGGTTGATGTGTATCTGAACCTATCATTGCAAAGCCAAATCCATGTTCTAAAGAAAAATCGTAAGAGTAAGATTCATCGATTAAACCTTCTTCATACACTTTTGTATAAAAATCTGAGGATCTTCCAAATAAGATATCCAATGTCAAACTAATTGCAAGCTCATGTTTTAACATTTCTCGTCCTGATAGATTTGTTTCCTTTGCTTTAAGTCCTACAGAAACTTTTGCTTTCGAAACATCCATATTCAATGTACGTTCAGGTATAGCAACTTCAGATGGTTCATCTACTTCAATCCGCTTAATCGGAGTAGGCTTTGCAAATTCTTTCTTATCTTGGTTTTCACGAATAACTTGCATCATTTTTTCAGGTTCTAATGAGCCAATTGCAAATAGCAACATGTTTGAAGGATGATAGAAAGTATGATAGCAAGTATATAAATGTTCTGCCGTAATTTTATCTATCGATTCGACAGTTCCTGCAATATCAATTTTTACAGGATGTTCTTTAAACATATTTTCGATAGTGCCAAAATATAAACGCCAATCAGGTTGATCGTCATACATCGTAATTTCTTGACCAATAATCCCTTTTTCTTTGTTGACGGTTTTTTCTGTAAAATAAGGTTCCTGTACAAAATTTAATAATGTCTCAGTACTTTCATAAATATGATTCGTTGAAGAAAATAGATAAGCAGTTCTTGTAAATGAAGTAAAGGCATTTGCTGATGCACCATACTCACTAAACTTTTGGAATACATCTCCATCCTCTTTTTCAAACATTTTATGTTCTAAAAAGTGTGCTATGCCATCTGGAACTGTAATTGCTTGTTGTTCACCAAGCGGAACAAAAGAACGGTCTACAGATCCATACTTAGTTGTAAATGTGACAAATGTTTTTGAGAATCCTTTTTTCGGCAAAATGTAGACGTCTAACCCATTTTCAAGCTTTTCATAATATAATGTTTCATCTAGTTGATCAAAGCGAATTGTTTCCATTATTTTTCGTCCTCCATTCCACTCAAGAAATAGACGGTTTCTTTGTGCATTTGTTTAGCCATAGCCACAACGTCTTCTTTCGTTACAGCCTGCCATTTCTTTTGCCAATCTTCTACATTGAAATCTTCATCCAAATCTTTATATTGGTCATATATTTCAATTTGACCACGTGCAGAATCTAATGCTTCTTTTAATTGGTTTTGAAGCATTGCTTTTGTTTGTGTCAGTTCCAAATCTGTTATTTCGCCATTTTGCATAGAGGCTAATTGGTCATCAATCAATTGAATCACTTTCTGCTCATTTATAGCATCAATTCCAGACGTTACATAAACTAAACCATATTGTGCAGAATATGAACTTGAACAATAATACGCCATACTTTCTTTTTCACGAACATTCATAAACAATTTAGAATGTGGATATCCTCCAAAAATACCATTAAAGATTTGCATTTTTGGAAAATCTGCATCTTTGAAAAATACCGGTATTGAATAGCCAATATGCAGTTTTCCTTGTCGCATATCTTGCTTTTCTTTCACATAATCATCAGTTGGTTCAATTTTTGGTAAATCTTTTAGTTTAAATGTTGTTTCTCGCTTTCCAAATGGTAGTGCTTTTTTTAGATCCTCTACCATTTTATCTTCATCTATATCTCCCACTACGTAAATATCAATCGCATCTTCTGTAAGCATACGGTGATATGTATCAGTAAGTGATTGAGGTGTAATCGCTTCAATAGCTGGAATTGTACCATTAGCAGAAATAGATGCTGGGTGATTTGGCGCTAAAATTTTTGTTAAGCGATTTTGTGCATAGCGTGATTTATCATCAAATATAGATTGAATACGTTCCTTGACCATTTCTTTCTCACGAGAAACGATATTCTCTTTAAAAGTTCCACCTTCTAAATTCGGCTCAAATAGTACTGTATGCATTAAATCTAATACTTTACCTAGTACATCACCTTGTTTTAAGTATTGGTCATTTACCGTTTCAACATTTAAAATGACAACATGTTCGTTTCCTTTTTTACTTGTATCTAAATACAAAACTGTTCCATATAAATCATCTAAATACATACGCATACTAGCAGTAGATGGGAATTTGGCATTACTGTGTTGCAATACATTTGTTAAAACAGTTCTTTCCGCTGCCTCCTCTACCTCTAAAGGTCTTCTAAATTTCAGTGAAAAATTCACTGTTTTAAATTGATCAGTTACTCTTGTATGAATATGAACGTCTTTAGCTACTTCTATAGTGTTAAACATTCAAACCCCTCCTATCTACTTAATATAACAAACCATTACCCCAACTATACATGTCAATTGAATAAAATTGCAACTAAAGTAAAAGCAAGTCAATGCATGGCCCTTTAGACATAACAAAAAAGGCCGAGAAGTTGGCTCGGCCTTTTCATAATAATTAGTGATTGCACATGAATTGAAAGATTATCGTTTACCTTTAATATAAGGTTCACCTGATGCTTTTGGTGCTCTTGCTTTACCGATAAATCCAGCTAAAGCAAAGATTGTTAAAAGATAAGGTAAGATTAACAATATCACTTCAGGAACATCTTTGATCACAGGAATAGAAGCACCAGCAATACTCAATGATTGTGCTAATCCAAAGAATAATGCTGCACCTAGAGCACCAAGTGGATGCCATTTCCCAAAAATCATTGCTGCAATGGCAATGAAACCTTGTCCGCTAATAGTACTCTGACTAAAGTTACCTGCAATTGCTTGTGCATAAATTGCACCGCCAATACCACCAAGTGCACCAGAAATCATAACAGCTACATAACGCATTTTCGTAACGTTAACACCCATTGTATCTGCAGCCATTGGATGTTCCCCTACAGCTCGTAAACGCAAACCAAATGGTGTTTTGTAAATAATGTACCAAGCTATAAACGCAACAACAATCGCCAAAATAGACGTACCATAAACATCTGTGAAGAACATTTTCCCTAAAATTGGAATGTCTTTCAAGACTGGGATATCAAATCGTGAAAAACGTTCTGCTATAGAATCTGTTTGACCTTTGTCATAGATCATTTTTACACTAAACACTGCTACAGCTAGTCCCAACATGTTTAGAGCGACACCAGCAACCGTTTGATCTGCTCGGAATGACACAGCTGCAACAGCTAGAATTAAAGAAAATACAATTCCGATTACCATTGCTATAACTAAACCAATCCAAGGTGTAAGTCCACCAAAAGTATCTGCAAATGTTAAGTTAAAAACGATACTACTGAAGGCTCCTATAATCATTACGCCTTCTAGTCCGATATTAACTACACCTGATCGTTCCGTGAATACCCCGCCTATTGCAGTCATAATTAATGGAGCCGCATAGAAGATAGCAGAAGGAATAATGAAATATAACACTTCTAAAAAACTCATGTTATTTTTCCTCCTTTTTTTTCTTACTTATACGTTCAAGTGCTACTCGAATGATATAACCTGAAGCAACAAAGAAAATTATCAATGCGATAACGATTGATACAATTTCTACTGGAATCCCTGCTTCATTTGGCATATTTAGACCACCATTTTTTAATGAACCAAAAAGCATTGCTCCAAGCAATACACCAAATGGTTGGTTAGCACCAAGTAAAGCTACTGCGATTCCATCAAAACCGATACCAGTAAACGCCGTCATCTTCGAGATATTACCGAAAGTACCTAACGCTTCCATCGCGCCGCCAAGACCAGCGAAAATACCTGAAATCACCATTGCTAGAATAATATTTTTGCTAACATTCATACCCGCATACTCTGATGCATGTTGGTTAAATCCAACAGATTTTAGTTCGTAACCGCGAGTTGTCTTTTCTAATATGAACCACATGATAATAACTGCTAAAATTGCAATGATAAAACCCCAATGCAAACGGGAGTAGTCTGTAATAGATTCTAAAAATGGCGAGCGTAATGAAGCAGTCTCATGGATTTTCTCTGTTTTTTCGCCATCAGATAACGTTGCAATAGTTGCATTTACAACATGTAATGCGATATAGTTCATCATAATCGTCACGATTACTTCATGAACTTGTAATTTTGCTTTCAATAAGCCTGGGATAAATGCCCATAATCCCCCAGCAACTGCTGCTGCTAATAATGCTAGTGGGATATGAACAATCTTAGGAAGATCAAATGCATAACCAACATATGCAGCTGCTAACCAACCTACCATTAACTGTCCTTCCACACCAATATTAAATAAACCTGTGCGGAATGCAAAAGCTACTGCCAAACCAGCAAATACATATGGCGTAATTTGACGAATTGTTTCACCAATATTATAGGTGTTACCAAAAACACCATTCCATAATGCAATATAACCATCTACTGGGCTAAATCCACTAATAGCCATTACAATTGCTCCAACAATAATACCCAATAAAATTGAGATAAGAGGGACTAGAATATTTGTCAATCGTTTAGACACTATTCGTCACCTACCTTTTTTGAATCTTGATGTAATTTTTGTCCAGCCATTAATAAACCGAGTTCTTGTTCTGATGTTTCGTGCGGTAGCACTCTATCAATAATTGACCCATCATGGATGACAGCAATACTGTCTGATACATTCATCACTTCATCTAATTCAAATGATATTAATAACACTGCTTTTCCTTTATCCCGTTGTTCAATAAGACGTTTATGAATAAATTCAATCGCCCCTACATCTAAACCACGCGTTGGCAATGCTGCTATTAATAATTCTGGGTCTCGCTCAATTTCACGACCGATAATTGCTTTTTGTTGGTTACCACCTGACAATGCACGTGCAAGTGTCATCTCGCCTGGTGTACGCACATCATATTCATGAATAATTTTTTTTGCAAAATCATTTACTTTCTTATAATCTATAATACCTGCCTTAGAAATAGGTTTTTGATAGTACGTTTGTAAAACTATATTATGGCTAATAGGAAAATCGAGTACAAGTCCATGCTTATGTCGATCCTGAGGAATATGACCGATTCCTGCCTCTGTAATTTTACGAGGTTTGAAACCAGTTATATTCTTACCTTTTAAAGTGATTGTTCCTTTTTTCACCTTGCGAAGACCAGTAATTGCTTCGATTAGCTCTGACTGACCATTTCCGTCTATCCCAGCAATCCCAACAATTTCTCCAGCTCGAACGGTAAGATTTAAATTTTTAACCTTGTCGACACCACGATTGTCTGCAACAGTTAAATTTTGGATATTTAATACAACATCAGTCGGTTTTGCTTCCACTTTTTCAGTCTTAAATACAACTTGTCTTCCAACCATCATTTCGGCAAGCTGATCTGGATTTGTATCAGCAGTTACAACTGTACCTATCCCTTTACCTTTGCGTATTATTGTAACGCGATCTGAAACTTCCATAATTTCTTTTAATTTGTGAGTAATTAAAATGATAGATTTGCCTTCATCAATAAGACGTTTCATAATCTGCATCAATTCTGTAATTTCTTGAGGTGTTAGTGATGCTGTAGGTTCGTCGAAGATTAAAATTTCAGCGCCTCGGTATAATGTTTTTAAAATTTCCACACGTTGTTGCATACCGACTGAAATGTCTTCAATTTTAGCATTTGCATCTACATTTAAACCATATTTTTCAGATAGTTCTTGTACTTTTTTTGCCGCATCTCGAATATTGATGGAACCCATCTTCGTAGGTTCACTACCTAAAATGATATTTTCTGTCACCGTAAAATTCTCAACTAACATAAAATGTTGATGAACCATTCCGATTCCAAGATCATTGGCTTTGTTAGGGTCAGTAATCTTAACTTCCTTGCCATGAACTTTAATGGAGCCTGCTTCTGGTTGATATAAACCAAAGAGCACATTCATCAACGTCGATTTCCCTGCACCATTTTCTCCTAATAGTGCATGAATCTCTCCTTTTTTTAGCTGAAGGGTGATGTTATCATTTGCTACGAAATCCCCGAATTGTTTTCGAATTCCAAGCATTTCTATCACATATTCCAATGTGTTCACTCCCTTGGACACTATAAATTTATGGTTGTCATTAATAAATTAACAAAGGTTAAAAAAATTAACACAAGAAGGACTTAAATACACAAATAATTTTTCAGAATATTAATCCAAAACTATATTTTAGAACAACTACATATAATCGTGAATAAGATGGTATATTCTAAAAATTTACTATAATTTAAATTCCTTCGTCTGTTAATTAGAAACTAAAATACATCATAAAGACTAGCATAAGCTAGTCTTTATGATGATGTTAAACCTGATGGTTAAACCTTATTTTTCTGGTTTTTCAGGAACTGTAATTTCACCTTTAATAATTTTTTCTTTGTATTCATCGATTTTCTTTTGTGTATCACTAGTAATTACACCGTGAGAATCTGCTAAATCAACACCATTATCTTTTAAGCCCAAAGTAATAGTTTTACCGCCTGGGAATTTGCCATCTTTTGATTGTTTTGCAACATCTTCTGCAGCAATATCAACACGTTTTAATACAGAAGTGAAAGTAACATTTGTTTTGTCATCTACTTTACCTTCATCGTATTGGTCACGGTCAACACCGATTACCCAAACATCAGCTTTCGGATCTTTTTTCTTACGTTCTTTTGCTTCAGTGAATAAGCCATTACCTGTACCACCTGCTGCGTGGAAGATGATATCAGAACCTGAATCATACATACGTTTTGCAATAGCTTGACCTTTTGCAGCGTCGCCAAATGAGCCTGCATATTGAACATCAACTTTTACTTTTGGATTTGCAGCTTTAGCACCTGCTACGAAACCAGCTTCGAATCCATCAATAATGTCACTTTCCATACCACCGATGAAGCCGATTTTGCCAGTTTTAGATTGTAATGCTGCAGCAGCACCTGCTAAATAAGAAGCTTCATTTGCTTTGAACATAATAGAAGCAACATTATCTTGTCCTTCAACTACTGAGTCGATAATAGCGATTTTAGCATCTTTTTGTTGTTTAGCTACTTCAACTACTGAATCATGTAGTTGGTAACCTACTGCAAATACTAAATCAAAATTACGGCGAACTAAGCTATTTAGGTTAGTGTTGTAATCACTTTCAGATGCAGATTGTAAGTAATCATAACCATTGTTACCTTTAGATAATCCATTATCTTTACCGAATCTTTCGATCCCTTCCCAAGTAGATTGGTTAAATGAACGGTCATCAATACCGCCAGTATCAGTTACCATTGCTACTGAGAATGACTTTTTATCATCCTTTTTAGTATCGCTTGCATTGTCGTCATTACCACATGCTGCTAATAAAGTACCAGAAGCTAGAAGTGCAGAAAGAGCTAAACCAATTTTACGCTTTTTCACTTGAAATCCCCCTAAAAAGTAAAGTTAATTTGTAGATTCGATAGCAGGAATGAGTACGTGTTTTTTTACACACGTTTTCGAACCACATGGAAACTGAATTTATCAGCTCTGAAGTAGTTACGTGAATACAGCACCACACGATCGTTATCATCATAATGGAGCTGTTTTAAAACTAAAAGCGCTGTTTCACGCCCACATTGTAATATTGGAGATACTTGATTGTGATAGCCAATTGGATCTATAAATGTAACAGCGTATGCTACATGTATATCTCCTGACTCTTCTAATGCTGAAAAAATAGAAGAATTATGTCGAGACGAGAAGTTTTTAGGCAAATATTTTGCAGGTACTTGGTCCACACAATACACAACAGGTTCTCCATTTGCTGTACGTACACGTTCAATCGATATTAAAGGTTCATCTTCATCACATTGGAAACGTTTAATATCCTCTTCTTTTGGAAGCAACTCAGTCGTACTAATATAGTTTGTACCAGGCTGCATTCCCGCCTCCTCAATCATAGAGGAGATACTTGATAGTTGTTCAATTCCAGACGTAAATAATGGTTTTGGATTTACAAATGTACCTACACCATGTCTTCGAACAATGATATTTTCTTCTTCCAACAATCTAAGTGCTTCACGAAGTGTTGCACGGCTTACTCCAAGTGATTTGGATAATTCAAATTCTGAAGGCAGTTTTTCATTTTCTTTATATACACCTTGTTCTATATCTGCTTTTAAATGATCAATCACTTGAAGATAGAGATGACGATGATCAGACTTTATTGTCAAACAAACCACCACCAGAAATTAAAGATCAGACATCAGACGTAAAACATTCCTACTAATCAGAAACTACTATACCATTTTTTTTTCTTTAAATAAATAACTTTTGCGAAAACTGTGTTAAAACAGATATTTTTTTTCATTGCTTGTAGTAATTTTTGATAACAGTTTAATAAATAAATGATAAATTATACTTAAGTCTCACATAATGGAATTTTTATCGTCTTCTTTAATTTCCTTTTAACCTTGTGTTTTCTTTATCCATAAAATACTTTGTTAGCTAACGATATAGTAATTATTTACCAATCAATACTTCCCTTGGCTTACTCTTTTCAGCAGGTCCAACAATACCTCTTTCCTCCATTTGATCCATAATGCGAGCAGCTCTAGCGTAACCTATTTTGAGCTTTCTTTGTAAGAAAGAAACGGAAGCCGTATCTTGTGCAGCCACTAATTGTACTGCATCTTCATATAATTCATCTGTATCATCTAAATCTGGAACTTCCTCTTCATCAGAAGGAATCATTTCTTCTTGATACTGTGCCTTTTGTTGTGCAATAACAAAATCTACTATTTGTTCAACTTCATGATCAGAGACAAATGCCCCCTGTACACGTACCGGTTTCGACTCACCAGCAGGTAAAAATAGCATGTCCCCTCTACCCAACAAACGTTCTGCGCCACCCATATCTAATATGGTACGAGAATCAATAGCAGAAGAAACAGCGAAAGCGATTCTTGATGGGATATTCGCTTTAATAATACCTGTAATAACATCAACACTTGGTCTTTGTGTAGCAATGATCAAATGAATACCTGCAGCACGAGCCATTTGTGCAAGTCTTGTAATCGAGTCTTCTACATCACTTGAAGCAACCATCATCAAATCAGCCAATTCATCTACAATTACTACGATAAATGGCATTTTCGGGTGTTTTTCTCCATTTGCTTCATTAAATCTATCAATATGCTCGTTATATCCCTCTATATTACGTGTTCCTGTATGTGAGAAAAGATCATACCGTCTTTCCATTTCTGCAACGACCTTTTTCAATGCTTGTGATGCTTTGCGAGCATCTGTTACAACTGGAGCTAGTAAATGAGGAATACCATTATAGACGTTTAATTCGACCATTTTAGGGTCAATCATCATCATTTTAACTTCATGTGGCTTTGCTCTCATCAAAATGCTTATAATAATTGCATTGATACAAACGGATTTACCACTACCAGTCGAACCAGCAACTAGTAGGTGAGGCATTTTGTTCAGTTTTGCCAATTTCGCGTCACCAGTAATATCTCTACCTAGACCGATTAATAGCTTTTCATCTGGTCTATTATTTTGTTTAGATTCTAATACTTCCCTCAGACTGACAATAGCGACTTCTTTATTTGGCACTTCTATTCCTACTGCAGACTTGCCTGGAATTGGCGCTTCAATACGAATATCTTTTGCTGCAAGTGCTAAAGCTAAATCATCTTGTAATCCAACGATTTTGCTAACTTTAACACCTCGATCAGGTAAAACTTCATATTCAGTTACTGCTGGACCAAGATGAACTTGTGTTACAGTTGCTTTGACACCAAATGATTGAAAAGTTTGCTCCAATTTACGTGCATTTCCCTGTATTAACTCAAACTCACCACTTTGGTCAGTATGTGGTGGAAGTTTTAAATTATTCATAGACGGTAATTGATAGGATTCGTTTTCGATTACATCAGATGTAAGTATCGATGACGATTCTACTGGTTGCGCAGTTTCCTCTTGTTCATGAGAGCTTGTAGGTTCTGAGTCTACAACTTCTTGTTGAACTCTTTGTGAGAATGCTGAGATAATTGGTTCTCTTCGTTCTTCTATAACTGAGTCGACTGCAGTTGCTGCTTGATGCTCTTCATCAGGAATACTGGTTTCAGATTTCGCTTTTTTCCTATTTTTACGTGTATTTTCTTTTTTCTCATTCTTTTTCTTCTTGGCTTCTTTGCGTCGACTTACCGTATTATTAGATTCTTCTCTCATTTGTAAAATTATTTTTTTGATTGTTGGCCATTTACTAGCTAAATACGGAAGAAGCGCTTTTCCGGTAATCAATACAATACCTATTAACACCATTAACCAACCTGCAATATTGGCTCCTGCAGAATCAAATAAAGCGTAAAAACAAGCGAATAATAAAGCGCCTATTATCCCTCCGCCTAACGCATGGCTATGCTTTACAATTCCATCACTGGTGATTAAAATCCGCCAAGTTTCTTTTAATACAGAATTACTTTGAATAGCATTTCCCTTGTACAACTGTTCAAACAATGCAATATGGCTAAACAAAGTTAAACCACCAGTTATTAATAAAATCCCTATAATTAGTCGATTTTTCAGACTCGGTACTGTTCTTTTGACCATTAATAATAGAGCGCTTACCACCAATAGAAATGGAACAATGACTGCCCAGTTTCCAAAGAGGAATAAGGATAACCATTGTAATGACTTACCAACAATTCCGTATTCAAAAAATATAATGATAGCAAATCCAATTAGTATTAACCCAATAATTTCATACTTCAAAGGATGAGTTTCCTTTTTTGCTTTTGATGTTGACGCTTTTTTTGTTTTAGCTGTCCCCTTTTTTGCTATTGTCATGACTCCACCTACTTTCTTTCGTTCTATCAAATAGCTCTGTAGAACTTCAAAGAATCTATTGAATCCCTTTCATCAAATATTTTATATATTGAAAGGAAAAAAGGATTTCCTACCAAAGAGAGGTAAGGAAATCCTTTTCGTCCGCTTAATTTTAATATTCCATAATAATAGGGATAATCATTGGGCGGCGCTTTGTTTTTTGGAATAAATAAGAGTTAAGCGTGTCACGGATTTCTTGTTTTATATTTGTCCATTCATATGATCCTTTATTCACATATTTTTCGACAACTTCTTTAACTAAATTAGAAGATTCACTTAATAACTCTTCAGATTCTCTTACATAGACAAATCCACGTGATAAAATTTCTGGGCCTGATGCAATTTTCTTAAGTTGGCGGTTAATCGTAACAACGACGATAAATATACCGTCTTGACTAAGTAACTTTCGATCACGTAATACAATGTTACCAACATCTCCAACGCCAATTCCATCTATAAGTACATTGCCAGCAGTAACTCGTCCACTCATACGCATTTTACCGCCTTTATATTCGACGATGTCTCCCTTATCAGCAATAAAGATTTGTGACTTAGATAAACCTGTTTGTTGTGCTAATTTAGAGTGAGCGATTAGCATGCGATATTCGCCTTGAATCGGGATAAAATATTTTGGCTTCATAAGATTTAACATCAATTTCAAATCTTCTTGGGCTCCATGTCCTGATACATGTACTTTTTTATCTGCAGATAATACTTTAGCGCCTAGCTTTGCAAGACTATTCATCGTATCTGCAATTTGAACTTCCATACCTGGCGAAGGTGTAAATGTTATTAAAACGGTGTCTGTAGATTTAATACGGATATCACGGTGGTGTTTACGGATAATTTTTTCTAATCCTTCTAGTGGTTCACCTTGGTTACCAGTAATTATTGCTACAATTTCATCATCTGGATAATCATTCATTTTGTTGACAGAAATAATTCGATCCTGATCTACAGAAAGATATCCTAAACGCATTCCTATTTCAAAGGCATGTTCTAAACTACGACCGACAACAGCTATTTTACGATCAGCTGCTGTAGCCTGGTCAAATACTTGTTGAATTCTTATGAAGTTTGATGCATAAAGTGCAACTAAAATTCTTCCTTCAGCTTTATGGAAAGTTTTTGCTAACTTTTCTCGAATGACAATTTCAGGAATTGTATATCCTGGTCGTTCAGCTTCAGTAGAATCAGACATTAAGATAAATACACCTTCTTCACCCAAATTAGCCATTTTAGCTATATCCGGTTTATATTTACCTTGTGCTGATTGGTCAAATTTGAATTCTCCAGTGTGTACAATCGCACCTTCTGAAGTATGGAAAGCAATACCTAATGAGTCTGGAATACTATGAGTTGTATGGAAGAATGTCGCATAGGTAGATTGGAAATTCATACGACTCTTACTTGTCACTTCAAAGAATTTTACAGGATATGGTGCAGGTAAATCTTTTAAATGTTCTTTAGCTAATGCGATTGTTAACTTAGAACCGTATACAGGTGCACTAACTTTTTGTAAAAGATATGCTATTGAACCAATCGCATCTTCATGCCCATGAGTAAGGAAAATACCTTTTACACGAGATTTGTTTTCCTCTAAGTATGTCATATCAGGAATAACGTAATCTATTCCTAACATTTCATCCTCAGGAAACATAAGTCCACTATCAACGACAAATAGCTCTTCATCGATTTCAACGACATACATAGCTTTGCCGATTTCACTAACGCCACCTAGTGGAATGACGCGAATAACTTCATTTTTTGTTTTTGCCACTTGATTTCCTCCTAAAATAATCCCGAACACAAACCACTTACTCCCATTATATAGATAGTTGTGAGTTTTCACAAACAAAAAAAAAGAATGGGCTAAGTTGCCCATTCCAAAAAAAATTTTCTAAAATTGTTTTTGTCTTTCCAGGTATTCATGCCATGCAAAATCGTAGGCTGCTTTTTCCTCATCAGTTAACTTAGCAATTGGTAATCTGACATATTCTGAGCCAATTCCTAATTTCGTTAATGCATATTTAAGAGTGGATGGACTTGGTGTTGCAAATAATGAACGAATTAACGGTAATAATGCTTGGTGAATAGTAGCTGCTTTTTCAAGCTGACCTTCTTTAAATGCTTTGATCATTTTTTGCATATCATTTCCAACTATATGTGCGGCAACGGAAACAACACCGTCTCCGCCTATGGAGAGTAATGGTAAAGTCAAACCATCATCACCTGAATATACTTGAAAATTCTTTGGTGTATTAGAAATAATCTCAGCCATCTGATCTAAACTTCCGCTCGCTTCTTTAACAACTTGAATATTTGGAATTTTACTTAACTGTATAATTGTCTGCGTTTGTATATTCACTACTGAACGTCCCGGAATATTATATAGCATAACAGGAAGTTTTGTTGAATTGGCAATAGCTGCAAAATGCTCATACATGCCCCGTTGACTAGGTTTGTTGTAATATGGTGCAACTAACATAATGCCGTCAACACCAGCAATTTCAGCCTCTTTTGTTAAATCTATTGAAGCTTGTGTATGATTACTTCCAGTACCTGCAATAATAGTGGCTCTATTATTGACTTTCTTAACAGTAAAATCAAATATAGCTACCTTTTCATCATGTGATAATGTCGGTGATTCACCTGTCGTACCACAGACTACTATGCAATCCGTTCCATTAGCTATTAAATGTTCAATAACATCTGAAAGCATTTCAAAGCTGATAGTGCCATCTTCACGAAACGGTGTAATCATAGCAGTAGCGATATTACCAATATCCACTTATTTTGCCTCCTTAGATTAATCCATCTTCAATCATTTTTTCGGCAATTTGAATAGAGTTTAATGCTGCTCCTTTTAACAAGTTATCTGAGACAACCCAAAGATGGAACGCATTATCTTTTGCTAAATCTTTTCGGATACGTCCTACAAATACTTCATCTTCGCCTTCCGTAAAAATAGGCATTGGATATACTTGAGCTGTTATATCATCTTGTACAATGATACCAGGCGCTCCTTGAAGAACATTTTTAATATCTTCAGTAGTAACACCTGATTGTTCGATTTCAATATAAACAGACTCTGAATGTCCAGCTACTACAGGGACACGTACACAAGTTGCTGCAACTGGAAGATCTTGTGCGTGCATAATTTTTTTTGTTTCATTTATCATTTTCATCTCTTCATAGGTGAACCCGTTTTCCGTGAATACGTCAATTTGAGGGATAACATTACGAGCGATTGGATAATGTTTTTTATCACCTTTTACAGGTAGAATATGTGCTTCAACATCTTTTGGATGATCAAATTTCAAGCTTTGTTCTTTTAGTTCTTCTATTGCACTTATACCTGATCCTGATACGGCTTGATATGTAGAGACGATTAAATTTTTTAGACCATACGCTTGACGAATCGGCTCTAAGGCTGCAACCATTTGAATTGTTGAACAGTTTGGATTTGCAATAATTCCTTTATGTTCGGCAATATCTTGTGGGTTTACTTCTGGAACTACTAAAGGAACTTCCGGATCCATACGGAACGCACTTGTGTTATCTATAACAACTGCTCCACGTTCTGCTGCAGCTGGTGCTAATGCCTTTGAAACTGCTCCCCCTGCACTAAATAAAGCAATATCTACTCCTTCAAATGCTTCTGGAGTAGCTTCTTCAATAGTGTATGTTTGACCATTAAATGTTAGTTCCTTACCAGCAGAACGCTTAGATGCTAATAGTTTTAACTTACCTACTGGAAAATTACGCTTAGCAAGTTGTTCCATCATTTTTGTTCCTACTGCACCTGTAGCTCCAACTACTGCTACTGTATATTCTTTAGTCATCATACATCTCTCCTCAACTAATCTTTCGATAATGGCGCTATTGTATCACAATTTATAGAATATTTATATAATTTTTAAATTATTTAGTATATTGAATTATTAAAGGCTGTAATTGTTTCTTTTCTAAAGATGCCTTTACTGTGTCAGCTAACTGTGTAAAATCCGAAATCAACGAATTCGGCTTGTTAATAGGATCATCTTGACCAAAAGGAATAAAAAAGATATTTTTTGTATTTAATAATTTCATAACATTTACTCCATTTAAACCAAGAGCATCATTTGTCGAAATTCCTAATACTACAGGACTCCCATTTCTTAATGTTGCTTTTGCTGCCATCAATACTGGCGAATCTGTTGATGCATTTGCAAATTTACTAATAGAATTCCCAGTCATAGGTGCTATGACCATACAATCTAATGGATTTGAAGGTCCAAAAGGTTCTGCTTCTACTATACTTTTAATGACTTTATGCCCTGCTAGCTTTTCGATTTTCTCAATCCACTCGTCACCTGTTCCAAAACGTGTTGCTGCCGTTAGTACCGAATGCGTAATAATCGGTACAACCGTTGCTCCTAAATCAGTTAGCGAGGTGATTTTAGGTATAACATCAGCATAAGTACAGTGTGATGCAGTAATTCCTAGTCCTACGCGTTTTCCATCTAACATATCATCCCTCCCTTAATTCGTTGTTTTTTCGTATGATTACTTGTGCCAATAAATCCGCTGCATCCTGTGGAAAATACTTTCCTGGTAGTCCTGGTAATAATGTATAATTGATATCACTTTCTATATTTAGACATCCTGGTGCTGAAGCTAAATCAAAAATCTTAGTTTCTTCATCTAATTGTTGATGGAAATCTTCATTTAACCATTTATTTGGTATTGTATTGATTAAATAATAATGTTCTTTAATATTTTCAGGGATTAGTTGGGAAGCAACATAACCATAAGCAATTGCTTCTTGAATTTGACTATTTGAACGTGCTAAAATATGCACATTTGCGCCTAATCTGTGTAACATGAATGCGAGCATTTTAGCGACTCTTCCAAATCCCGTAATATAAAAGGATTTTCCATAAACAGAAGCGGATTCAAGTTCATAAAAAGCACAAAGCATCCCTTCTGATGTTAGTCTTGCATTTAGCCATATATAAGATTCATCTTGTAAATAATGGATAATATGTTTCTCATCTAAATATCGAAGTTCTTGCTGTAAACTTTGATTGCTTTTTCCAACGAATATCGCTGTCTCTTTTGGTAATGATTCAAAAGCAAATTTAGGTAAATCAACTGCATGGATCGGCAATACAATTCTCTCTGGCCTTTCCGTCATTATTATTTGCTGTATCTCATCATTCCATTGATCTGTATATTTATAAATAACATTATTGAAATCCAGCGAAAGTTGTAACGCTAACTCTTTAAAACGTAAATCCTTTCCTAATATCAGCCATGATTCTGTACTCATTTTGTATACCCCGATGTTAAAGGTTGCGTCTTATTAAATAAGATACGGTCTTCACCAATCAACGAAATTTCCGTCCATGGAATAAACGATTGCGCCTTAGGTTCTTTTTGTTTAAAAGGTAGTTTAACACCTTTATTTACTAATTCAAAACCATAGATTTGCCCTGTTTTCGCATTTAGTAAACATTCGGTCTCTGAGAGCAACCCACATCGTACACCATCTTTAATCTGAATCAACTCTTTCTCTGCAAGCTCTGATAAGAGCATTCAATCCCTCCTTTTTCCCGTATTAACAGTGTATGAAGTCGAAGCTTTTCCCGTGCATAAAAAAAGCTAAGGAGATAATTCTTATATCCCCTTAGCTGGTTGAATAACTGATCGAGCAAATGGTTTTGTTAAAAGCCTTTGTATCACACGATTTACACTTTCTTCATCTACTGCATATAACTCTTTTAACGTTTGCTCTACAGTTTTTTCTTCACCATAAAGCAGCTCGTTTTTAGCGTTGCGATTCATAAAGTCATTTGATGTTTCGAGCCCTAATAATAAATTACTTTCTAACTGTTCTTTAGCATACTGTATTTCGATTGGTGATACTCCGTCTTTTACCATCTTCTCTGTAATTTTTAGTATTGTTTCCTCAAGCACCGTAAGTTTTTCTGGTGAAGTCCCCCCATAAATCATAAAAGCACCTGCATGTTCATATGCAGAATAATAAGAGAAAATGGAGTATGCTAATGCTTGCTCCTCTCGAATTTGCTGAAATAATCTAGAGGATGTTGTATCACCTAAAATATTGTTTACGACTAGTAAGCTTACTAAATCCGGATCTTTTACTGTTAAACCTTCAAATCCAATCGCTATATGTGATTGCTCTGTATTACTTTCTTTTTCTATATTCCCTGCTCTAAATACAGGTGGCGCTTTAAGAACTTTCGAATGATGGCTTTTGTTTTGAAATTGGTCAAATAAAGAGATGATTTTATTGACTAGATCATCTGATACATTTCCCGCAACAGAAATTACAACTTTATCTGGCGTGTAATTTTCGTACATATAAGATTCAATCTTTTCTTTCGTAAATGTTTCTAACGTTTCTTCTGTTCCAAGTATTGGTGCGCCTATTGGATGATTAGGATACATAGTATTCCAGAGGCGTTCATCTACATCATCATCAGGTGTATCTTCCACCATTGCCATCTCTTCAAAAATAACTTGTCGTTCTTTTTCAATATCCGCATCAGTAAATTTCGAATGGAAGAACATATCTGCTAATATTGTAATGGCTTCCTCAGCATGATGATCAAGCGTCACTGCATAATAGCAAGTATTTTCTTTCGATGTAAAAGCATTTAATTGTCCTCCAATTCGATCAAAGGATTCTGCAATTTCTTTAGCTGTTCTACTATATGTACCTTTAAATAGCATATGTTCGATAAAATGGGTAAGCCCATTTTCTTCTGGGCTTTCGTTTCCAGATCCAACATTGACCCAAATCCCCATTGATACAGAACGCACATAGGGTAACTTTTCCACTAAAATACGTACACCGTTTGGACATGTATATTTTTTTACCATGTAATATCCTCCTTAATGTAAAAACGAGGCTGCAGTAGTAGAGTTCTATTACTGGCAACCTCGTGATTTTATTTTGTAATGATGATGCGATAGCTATAATATTTCCGCTATTATTTTTCTTGACGTTCTTTTTCTTCTTTAAGCACTGCTTTACGAGATAAATTAACGCGACCTTGGCGATCGATTTCGATGACTTTTACTAATAATTCATCGTCAATTTTCAATACATCTTCCACAGCTTTTGTACGTTCTTCTTGAATTTCAGAAATGTGAAGTAAACCGTCTTTTCCTGGGAAAATTTCAAGGAATGCGCCGAATTTTTCAATACGTTTTACTTTACCCATATAGTATTCGCCAACTTTTGCTTCGCGAACAATATTTTCAATGATGCCTTTTGCACGTGTAATCATTTCTTCATCTGAAGATGAGATGAAAATAGTACCATCTTGTTCAGTATCAATCTTCACGCCAGTTTCTTCGATAATTTTATTGATTTGTTTACCACCAGGTCCGATAACATCGCGGATTTTATCTGGATTAATATGAATACTTTTGATTTTTGGTGCATATTTTGAAAGATGTTCTCTTGGGCCAGAAAGTGTTGCAAGCATTGAATCGAGAATAATCATACGACCACGTTTTGCTTGAACTAAAGCTTCATGGAGAATTTCACGAGAAAGTCCATCAATTTTAATATCCATTTGAAGTGCAGTTACACCTTTAGCAGTACCTGCTACTTTAAAGTCCATATCACCAAGGTGATCTTCCATACCTTGGATATCTGTTAAGATTGAATAATAATCGCCTTTTTTGACAAGTCCCATTGCAATACCAGCTACAGGCGCTTTAATTGGAACACCTGCATCCATAAGTGCAAGACATGAGCCACAAATACTTGCTTGTGAAGTAGATCCATTAGATTCCAACACTTCAGATACACAACGAATAGTGTAAGGGAAGTCTTTTTCATCTGGAATAATTGCTGATAATGCACGTTCACCTAGAGCACCATGACCAATTTCACGACGACCTGGTGCACGAATTGGACCAGTTTCACCTACAGAGAATTGTGGGAAGTTATAATGGTGCATGAATCGTTTAGACTCTTCAACTCCAAGACCATCAATAATTTGTACGTCGCTTAATGCGCCTAAAGTACAAATAGATAACGCTTGAGTTTGTCCACGAGTGAATAAGCCTGAACCATGAGCACGTGGTAGTAAGCCTACTTCAGAAGATAATGGACGAATTTCATCCAATTTACGGCCATCAGGGCGGATTTTTTCTTCTGTGATTAAACGACGCACTTCTTCTTTTACCATTTTATCTAAAATTTGATTTACTTGTTTTAAAGTATCTTCGTCTGCTTCTTGTTCTTCAAATTTCGCTACAACTTCTGCTTTAACAGCTTCAATTGCTTCATCACGAGCATGTTTTTCGTGAGTTTGGATAGCTGCATTCATTTTTTCTTCATATTCAGAAGTAATAGATGCAGTTAGTTCTGGATCTAATTCATGAAGAACTACTTCGATTTTTTCTTTACCAGCTTCAGCAGTTACTTTTTCTTGGAATGCGATCAATTTTTTGATTTCTTCATGACCGAACATGATTGCTTCAAGCATAGTTTCTTCTGGTACTTCTAACGCACCGGCTTCAACCATATTAATCGCATCTTTTGTACCTGCAACTGTCAAATTGATGACAGAGTCTTTCCATTGTTCAACTGTAGGGTTCACAATGAATTCGTCATTAATCATACCTACTTGAACGCCAGCAATTGGTCCATCAAATGGAATGTCAGATACCATAAGCGCTAATGATGATCCAAGCATTGCTGCCATTTCAGTACTACAATCAGCATCTGCTGACATTACCATAGAGATTACTTGTACTTCGTTACGGAATCCGTCCGGGAAAAGAGGACGAATTGGACGGTCAATTAATCGAGATGTTAATATTGCTTTCTCAGAAGGACGTCCTTCACGTTTGATAAAGCCTCCTGGAATTTTACCAGCAGCATATAATTTTTCTTCATAGTTAACTGTTAATGGGAAGAAATCTGCTTGTTTAGGTTGTTTAGACATCGTTGCATTACATAATACAGCCGATTCTCCATAACGAACCATAACCGCCCCATTAGCTTGTTTTGCGAGCTGACCAACTTCAATTTGTAAAGGTCGTCCTGCCCATTCATAGGTAAAAACCTTTTTTTCGTCCATGTATTGAACTCCTCTCTTAAAAAGAAAACCTAATGACATATATATTTATGTTATGTAGTTACTTGTAGTTTATCAAAAATTATTATGCATTGCGAAACATTTCTCTAAATTCAACTTCTATTAGGATCTAGGAGGTTGTATTTATAGATGGAATTATAGAAGCATAAAGAAAAAGCGGGACAAGCCCGCTTTCACAAAAGTGCATTTTATCGACGTAAGCCGAGTTTTGTAATGATTTCACGGTAACGTGGTACGTCATTTTCACGTAAATATTTTAATAAGTTACGACGACGTCCAACCATTTTGAATAAACCGCGACGAGAGTGGTGGTCTTTTTTGTGAACACGTAAATGTTCGTTTAAGTTGTTAATCTCTTCCGTAAGGACAGCGATTTGAACTTCTGGTGAACCAGTATCACTTTCGTGTGTACGGAATTCAGCAATGATTTCGTTTTTACGTTCTTTTGTTAGTGCCATCCTATTCACCTCCTAAAAATTGAAATATCCCCAATTACTGAGCAACACGTTGGTGATTCGATGTGCCAAGTAAAGGTTTAGTGATATGCGCAAACAAATCACTTTAAAAATATTAACATAAAGATGATGCTCATGCAACTATATTTAATTGGTTAAGTGAATTAGCAATGACTTAAATATTCCATTGCACTTTCTTTATCTAATTCAATTTGTGCCTTTAATGAATCTATCCCATCAAATTTTTTCTCGCCACGAAGATATTTATACCAATCCACTTTAACTTCTTCACCGTAGATATTCTTATCAAAGTTATTAATAAATACTTCAATAGTTAAATTCTTTTCATCAGGATTTTTAAATGTTGGTTTATACCCTACATTACATACGCCATCATGCCATTCATTTTGCACTTGTAATCTTACAGCGTATACGCCAATAGCAGGGATGAATGTTCCTTCAGCTTCTTGTACATTCGCAGTTGGAAAGCCAATTTGACGGCCACGTTTATCTCCGTGTACTACGATACCAGGAATTTGATAAGGTCTTCCAAGAAGTTCACGTACTAACTCCATATCTCCTTCTTTTAAGGCATGTCGGATACGTGTTGAACTAATCTTATCAGAATCCTGTTGCTGTTTTTCAACTATAGATACTTCGTAATCTCCATTACTCATTTCATGTAAATCCTTCATCGTACCACGTCCCATTGCACCAAATGTAAAGTCGAATCCTGCTGTAACATGTTTAATCGTTAAATTGCGAATAAATATATCAACAAATTGTTGTGGACTTAACTTAGCAAAGTCAGAAGTAAATCGGACAACAAACACAGTATCTACTTCAAGTTCTTCTAGTATTTCTAATTTTTGTTTTAAAGGCGTAATATAAAATACCTGTTCCTTACGTTGTCCTAACACAATCGATGGATGTGGATCAAACGTCATAACGGCTAATTTTAAATTTTTTTGCTCTGCTTGTTTCTTTGCTTGTTTAATAACAGCTTGGTGCCCACGATGAACCCCATCGAAGAATCCAATTGCTAAAGAATATGGGCCCTCGATTTTATCTGAACTGATTTGATAAGGGTACATCAGTTGAATAACTTTCATGCGACTGCCTCCTAATCAACTTTAGGGAACATTTTTTCTGGTTTCATAAGTCCCTTTTTCTCCGGATGCTTTACATAGACAGCAACCGCTTTGTCATTTTCCATATAAACTATTTTATCATGTTCTTCAAGAGAAGGATGCATTGGTAATACTTGACCATTTATAATTTTCTTATGATTTTCCGCTGTAATTTCAAACTGAGGGTAATCTATTAATGCATATTCTAATGGCTTAATACATTCGTTTAACTGACCATTTTCCATTAATTCCTGCAATTGAGCTAATGTGACACAATCCTCTTTTGTAAATGTACCAGATTTTGTGCGTACTAAAGAGGCCATATGCGCAGGATAGCCTAGAGCCTCACCTATTTGAACAGCTAATGTTCGAATATAGGTTCCTTTACTACAAGCAATGCGAACAGGGAAAGTAATTGTCTTTCCAAAATAATCTTGACGATCATCTAGTAATTGTAAAGAATAGATTGTTATTTGACGTGTAGGACGTTCAACTGTCTCTCCTTGTCGAGCATATTCATATAATTTGCGTCCATTTACTTTAACTGCCGAAAACATAGGCGGCGTCTGAGAAATTACCCCTGTTAATGAGTTTAGCGCATTTAATAGTTGCTCACGAGTAATATGCTTCTCTGTTGAATCTTCCTCTACAACTTCACCTTCCGCATCTTCTGTTGTGGTAGTTGTCCCAATCTCGATGATTGCTTCATACTCTTTTCCAGCATCAGTTAGATATTCAGCTAGTCTTGTAGCATTACCTATACAAATAGGCAATATGCCTTCAACACCAGGATCTAATGTTCCTGTATGGCCTACTTTTTTGGTATGTAAGATTTTACGTATTTTAAATACGCAATCATGAGAAGTCATACCTCGTTCTTTCCATAATGGAAGAATACCGTGCTGCATGAATGTTCACACCTTTACTTATAAAATACTTTAAAGTTAAACACTCTAATTTAAGAGATGTTGTCTTCGATAATTATATTAGAAAAAGCCTGCAAAAAATGAATCTGCAGGCTTTTTCGATTATTGCTCTTGTGAATCGTTAAGTTGACGTAACAATGTGTCAATTCGATTACCGTACTCAACAGATGAGTCAAACTCAAATGAAATTTCGGGTGTAATTCGTAAACGAATACGATGGCTAATTTCAGAACGAATAAAGCCTTTTGCTTTTTCAAGACCTTTCATAGTATCTTGACGTTCTCTTTCAGTACCTAAGCAAGTAATATATACAGTTGCTTGTTGTAAGTCACCAGTCACATCTACGTCTGTTACAGTAACAAATCCTACTCTTGGATCTTTTAACTTTCGGCTAATGATATCCGCAAGTTCTTTTTTCATTTGTTCTGCAACACGGTTAGAGCGCATTGACATAATCGTTTCACCTCAATTTCTATAAAAACTCTTGATGTATATTGAGACATTGCCATTCGGGATAAGATTCTAAAAAGGCAATTGCGCGTTTCAGTTCTTTTTCAGCCGCTTGTTGGGTAGAAGCAACAGAAACAAGTGCTAAGAGCGTTCTTTGCCAAACATCTTGATGATCAATTTCCGCTATAGAGACATTGTATTTTTGTTTTGTACGAGTAATCATACGTTGTAATACAGCTCTTTTCTCTTTTAGCGAATGCGCAGAAGGGATGATAAATTCACACTCTGCATAAACGATCATTAGCGTTTAATCTCTTCCATAATAAATGCTTCAATTTCGTCTCCAACTTTAATATCGTTGTAGTCTTTAACGGTAAAGCCACATTCGTATCCTTTTGCCACTTCTTTGGCATCGTCCTTGAAACGTTTTAAGGAATCTAATTCCCCTTCAAAGACAACAATACCATCACGGATGACACGAACGCCACTATCACGTGTTAACTTACCTTCAGTGACATAACCACCAGCAATTGTACCCACTTTTGAAACTTTAAATGTTTCACGAATTTCTGCAGAACCAATTACTTTTTCTTCGAATTCAGGATCAAGTAGACCTTTCATCGCAGATTCAATTTCTTCGATTACTTTATAAATGATTTTGTGAAGGCGAATATCTACACCTTCTGCTTCAGCAGCGCGTTTTGCATTAATATCAGGTCGTACATTGAATCCAATTACAATTGCATTTGAAGCTGCTGCAAGTGCGATATCTGATTCAGTAATTGCACCAGCACCCGTGTGAATGATTTTTACATTTACGCCTTCTACATCAATTTTCATCAATGAAGCTGCCATTGCTTCAACAGTACCTTGTACATCAGCTTTTACGATTAGATTTAACTCTTTCATATCGCCTTGTTTCATTTGTTCAAACAAGTTATCTAATGTTACACGTTGTTTTTCTGAACGTTGAGCTTGAATTGCAGTAGATTCACGAGCTTCACCAACTTGACGAGCTGTTTTTTCATCTTCAAAAACAACGAATCGATCGCCTGCTTGAGGCACTTCATTTAAACCAGTAATTTCAACTGGTGTTGATGGACCAGCAGATTTTACACGTCGACCCAAGTCATTGACCATCGCGCGGACACGACCGTATGTATGACCTACTACAATAGGATCACCAACGTTTAATGTACCGTTTTGTACTAATAATGTAGCAACGGAACCGCGTCCTTTATCTAATTGTGCCTCAATAACTGAACCTAATGCACGACGTTTAGGATTTGCTTTTAGTTCTCCTACTTCAGAAACTAGCAAAATCATTTCAAGTAATTGATCGATTCCATCACCTGTAAGTGCTGAAATTGGTACAAAGATTGTATCGCCACCCCAATCCTCAGGAATTAGTCCATGTTCAGTTAATTCTTGCATAACACGGTCAGGGTTTGCAGTAGGTTTATCCATTTTGTTTACCGCTACAATAATTGGAACTTCAGCAGCTTTTGCATGGTTAATCGCTTCAATTGTTTGAGGCATAACACCATCATCAGCAGCAACAACTAAAATTGTTAAATCTGTAATTTTGGCTCCACGTGCACGCATTGTTGTAAATGCTGCGTGTCCTGGTGTATCTAGGAAAGTGATTTTCTTACCTTTTACAACAACTTGATAAGCACCGATATGTTGTGTAATACCACCGGCTTCTCCTTCAGTTACTTTTGTATTACGAATAGAATCAAGTAATGTTGTTTTACCATGGTCAACGTGTCCCATAATTGTTACAACTGGTGGACGTTCTTGAAGATTATCTTGGTCTTCATTTTCGTCTTCTTCAAAATAAGTATCTAAATCTGTAATATCTATACGTACTTCTTCTTCTACTTCAACACCGTAATCAGCACAAATTAGTTCGATGGCATCTTGATCCAATTCTTGGTTAATCGTTGCCATTACACCAAGCATAAATAATTTTTTAATAATTTCAGAAGGTTCACGACCTAATTTTTTTGCTAATTCGCCAACTGATAAAGATTCAAAGAAAGTAATTTTTTCTGGTAATTCTTTTTTAACTGCAGGTTGTGGAGCTGGTTGCGGACGGTTTTTACGACGTTGTCCGCCATGAATGCCCGGTTTTCTTCTTTGGTTGAAGTTACGATTGCCACCTTGAGCATTTCCGTTTCGTCCACCGCGATTTTGGTTATTGTTACTATTTTTCGAATGACTTTGATTATTATTATTATTATTAGAATTATTTTTTGGTTTTGAATGATCTTTTGAGGTCGAATTATTATTCATGGTACTTCCTTGGGTATTTATTTGTTTTGTTTGAGCAGGACTATTTTTTCTTGCTACAGGACGAGTTCCTGGCTGTCCCTTTTGTTCACTTTTTTGTTGAGTGGTATGATTACTCTTTTTCTTTGAAAATATACCATCCAATTTGCCTATTGCGTCTTTTTCTAACATTGACATATGATTCTTTACGTCAATATGGAGCTTTGATAATTGTTCTATAACTTCTTTACTTGACTTATTTACTTGTTTCGCATATTCATGAACTCGTAATTTTGTCATGCATTCACCCCCGGTTAGATTTCGTTGAGTAGCTCAGACAGCTTTTTAGCAAATCCACTGTCCATAATAGCTACGGAAACTCTCGCCTCCCTACCAATAGCGTGTCCGAGAAAATCTCTTGTTGCAAACTCATGTAGCTCAACGTTAAAAGAATTACATTTATCTTGCATTTTTTTTCGTGTATTTTTCGAAGCATCCGTAGATAAAATCACAAGTTTTGCGTTTTGTCCTCGGACTTCTTTAATAACTTGTTCTTCTCCGGTAACGATTTTTCGTGCACGAGCTGCTAAACCCAATAAATTAAAAATTGCTTGTTGTTGATTCATGCCTTTTGTTCCTTACGAACGATTGCCAATAAATCATCAAATACTTCATCAGGAATTTTCACTTCAAGTTGACGTTCAAAGATATTTCTTTCTTTTGCCATTTTAATTGCATTTTCAGATTTTGAAACGTATGCACCACGGCCAGATTTTTTACCTGTTAAATCAACTGTTACTTCTCCCTCTTTCGAACGGACAACACGAATCATTTCTTTTTTGGGAAGCATTTCTCCTGTTGCGATACATTTTCTTAAAGGTACTTTACGATTGATCGGCATCAGAACTCACCTTTCTTCTGGCGTTAAGAGTTAATGAATAGGATATAAAATCCTACTAATTATTTTCACTCTTCTTATTCTTCGTCGTCTTTATATAAGTCCACTATTACATCTTCGTTATTATCATTTTCTTCATCGATATCTTTATAAACATCAGTTTGTGCTTCTTGGCGAGGATAAATTCCTAACTCTGTAGCATCTGTTTCACTTTTAATATCGATTTTCCAACCAGTAAGTTTTGCAGCAAGTCTTGCATTTTGACCGCGTTTACCAATTGCAAGTGATAATTGATAATCTGGTACAACAACTGTTGTTGACTTTTCTTCTTCGTTCACTTGTACATCTAGTACTTGAGAAGGGCTTAACGCATTGGCTACAAATACAACAGGGTCTTCTGACCATTCCACGATATCAATCTTTTCATCGTGTAATTCATTGACAATTGCTTGAACACGTGCACCTTTTGCACCTACACATGATCCAACTGGATCTACTTCTTCATTATGAGCTAATACAGAAATTTTAGAGCGATCTCCAGCTTCACGAGCGATAGATTTGATTTCTACAACACCTTCGAAGATTTCTGGTACTTCAAGTTCAAATAGACGACGTAGTAAGCCTGGATGAGTTCTTGAAACAAATACTTGTGGTCCACGTGAAGTTCGTTCAACTTTCGTAATATAAACTTTGATACGATCATGTGGTTTATATACTTCACCAGGAATTTGTTCGTTTTGAGGAAGAACCGCTTCAATTTTACCAATTCCTACATAAATGTTACGAGGATCTAAGCGTTCTACAACACCATTAATAATGTCATCTGCACGGTCTACATATTCTTCGTACACAATACCACGTTCAGCTTCACGGAAGCGTTGTGTAACAATTTGTTTTGCAGTTGTAGCAGCAATACGACCAAAGTTACGAGGTGTTTCTTCTTCTTCCACGATATCGCCTATTTCATAATTAGGGTTGATTTTTTTCGCTTCTTCTAAAGAAATTTGTAGACGTTCATCATCCACTTCATCAACAACATCTTTACGAGAGTATAAATGCATTGTACCTCGTTCTAAATTTAAGTCTACGCGGACATTTGCTGCTTGGTTATAATTCTTTTTATATGCATTAATAAGTGCTGCCTCAATTGCTTCGACGATAACCTCTTTTGAGATACCTTTCGCTTCAAGTGCATTAAGAGCACCGACTAATTCCTTACTCATTGACTATTTCACTCCTAAAGTTAACGTTCTGCTGAAAAATCGATTGCTAAGCGAGCTTTTGCAATTTTATCTTTCGGTATTAGAACTGTAATTTTTCTTGTTTTAATCTGTACAGCTAGCTCAGCGCCTTGGTCTGTATACGATTTTAAATACCCTTCAAATTCTTTCATGCCATTAATGGCTTCATATGATTTAATATGCACAAATTGACCGATTGACTTTTCAAAATCTGCATCTTTTTTAAGTGGACGTTCTGCTCCTGGAGAGGAGACTTCAAGAAAATAATTTTGTTCAATTGGATCAACTTCATCCAATTTAACACTTAATAATTCACTTACTTGTGCGCATTGTTCAATGTCAATGCTTCCTTCAGGAGTATCCACATAAACGCGTAGAAACCAATCACGACCTTCTTTGACAAATTCTACTTCAACTAACTCAAGATTCAAGCTTTCTACAATTGGTGTTACGAGTTGTTCTACTTCAGTTGTAACTTTGCTCATACAATCCTCCTGCCTTACTAAGTTGTCATAACAACAGAAAAGAGCGGGAAATCCCACTCTTTTGCTGTCGTACTATCAACAAATAATTGACTAAATAATAACACAATCGAGTAGCAAATGCAACTAACCCTAGAAAAGGGATAGCTGGTTAGCATCTGGCATTCCTTCTAAACAACCTAATTTATCCATATACTCTATCAATGATTTTGAAACGCGGCCTCGAATTTGTAAATCTTCTTTAGAAAGGAATTCTCCTTCTTCTCTAGCTTTTACAATCGAATATGCTACGTTATTTCCTAAACCTGGTATTGAGTTAAATGGTGGTATTAAGCTCTGACCATCAATTACAAATTCAGTTGCTTTAGAACGATACAAATCTACCTTTTGGAATGACATTCCACGTTCGCACATTTCAAGCGCTAACTCTAAAACAGTCAACAAACTTTTTTCTTTTGTTGATGCTTCTAAACCTTTCGCTTCAATTTCTTCAATATGCGCACGAATCATTTGTGGACCATTGACCATAGCTATTAAATCAAAATCATCAGCACGTACAGTAAAATAAGCACAATAATATACAATCGGGAAATGTACTTTAAAGTATGCGATACGAACAGCCATTAATACATAGGCAGCAGCATGGGCTTTCGGGAACATATATTTTATCTTTTTACATGACTCAATATACCATTCTGGAACGCTTTCTTTTCTCATGGCTGCTTCCATTTCTTCTGTTAGCCCTTTCCCTTTACGAACATGTTCCATAATTTTAAACGCTAAAGATGGTTCAAGTCCTTGATAGATTAAATAAACCATAATATCATCACGACAACCGATAACTTCAGATAAAACACAAGTTCCATTTTCGATTAACTCACTTGCATTTCCTAACCAAACATCCGTACCATGTGATAAGCCTGAAATTTGAACTAATTCTGAGAAAGTGGATGGTTTAGTTTCTTCTAACATTTGACGTACAAATCTTGTACCAAACTCAGGTATTCCAAGAGTACCTGTTTTACAATTAATTTGTTCAGCTGTAACTCCTAGAGATTCAGGACCAGTGAAAATTTTCATCACTTCTGGATCGTCTGTTGGAATTGTTTTAGGATCAATACCTGTTAAATCTAGAAGCATACGAATTACTGTCGGGTCATCATGTCCAAGAATATCAAGTTTTAAAACATTATCATGAATAGAGTGGAAATCGAAGTGTGTTGTTCGCCACTCGGCATCTTGTGCATCTGCTGGGTATTGGAATGGTGAAAAATCGTAAATATCCATATAATCTGGTACAACGATAATACCACCTGGATGCTGACCAGTAGTTCGTTTTACGCCTGTACAACCTTGTACAAGTCGATCCACCTCTGCACCACGAAGATTCATATTATGATCTGCAGCATATCCTTTTACATAGCCATAGGCGGTTTTCTCTGCAACTGTACCTATAGTTCCGGCACGATATGCATAATCCTCTCCGAACAAAACTTTCGTGTAGTTATGTGCACGAGGTTGATAACTACCACTAAAGTTTAAGTCGATATCAGGAACTTTATCCCCTTTGAACCCTAGGAATGTTTCGAACGGAATATCATGTCCATCTTTTTTGTAATGTGCACCACATTCAGGACAATCTTTGTTAGGTAAGTCAAATCCTGAACCTACAGAACCATCATTAAAGAATTCAACATGTTGGCAATTTGGACAAATATAATGTGGCGGTAATGCGTTTACTTCTGTGATTTCCATCATTGTGGCAACAAGCGACGAACCTACAGAACCACGCGAACCTACCAAATAACCATCACTTAACGATTTTTTTACAAGCTTATGTGCGATTAAATAAATAACTGAGAAACCATGTCCAATAATTGATCCTAGTTCTTTTTCAAGACGCGCTTCTACAATTTCTGGAAGATTAGGTCCGTAAATTTGATGAGCCATATTATAACTCATTTCACGAACAGTTTCTTCTGCCCCTTGAATACGAGGTGTATATAATTTGTCTTTTACTGGTACCACGTCACCAATCATGTTGGCTATTTTTTGTGTATTAGTAACAACGATTTCTTTCGCTATATCATCACCTAAAAACGCAAAATCTTGGAGCATTTCGTCTGTTGTTCTTAAGTGAACTTTTGGTAGTTCGTAGCGATTTAATGGATTAGCCCCACCTTGTGAACGTAGTAGGATCTTGCGGAATATCGCATCATTTTCACTTAAATAGTGTACATTTCCTGTTGCAACAACTGGTTTGTCCAATTTCTTTCCGATTTTCACGATTTTTCGAATGATATCTTCTAAATTCCATTCATCTCTGATCAACTCAGCCTCAATTAATGGTGCATAAACGTCTTTTGGATGTACTTCTAAATAATCATAGAATTTAGCAACTTCCATTGCTTCATCCATCGACTTTTGCATAACTGCCGTGAAAAACTCACCTTTATCACAAGCTGTTCCCACTAATAATCCTTGTCGATATTTTTGTAAAGAGGAACGTTTAATCCGAGGTACTCTGTAAAAAGTTGATACATGTGATTCACTTACTAACTTAAACAAGTTCTTTAAACCATCATTATCAATAGCTAAAATAGTACAGTGTGTTGGACGAGCTCTTTTATAAGCATCTCCTCCACCTATATGCTTATTAAAATCATCATGATATTTTATATCGTGTTCATCGGCTTCTTTTAATAAATGCAATAATAGATAACCTGTCGCTTCAGTATCATAAATGGCACGGTGATGTTGAGTTAAATCAATATTGAACTTTTTACATAAAGTATTTAAACGGTGATTTTTCATCTCCGGATGTAAAAAACGGGCAAGTTCAAGTGTATCAATAACAGGATGATGAAAACTATCTATTCCTGCTTTTTTATATGCCTCATATAAGAAACCAATATCAAACGTTGCGTTATGCGCTACAACAATACTATCGCCAATAAAATCATGGAATTTCGCAATCATATCGACTACTTCTGGAGCATCTTTGACCATATCATCCGTTATGCTCGTTAATTCTATTGTAGTTGCAGAGAGTGGATGATGCGGATTAGCAAAACTTTCAAATGTATCAATAACTTCTCCGTTCTTAATCTTTACTGCTGCAAGTTCAATAATCGTATCATATGCTGCTGATAATCCTGTTGTTTCCACGTCGAATACGACAAATGTATCTTCTTCAAGTAATCGATGTTGATCATCATAAGCAATTGGCACTCCATCGTTAACCAAGTTTGCTTCTACACCATAAATAATTTTTATCCCATGTTTTTTGCCTGCATTATATGCATCTGGGAAGGATTGGACGGCAGCATGATCGGTAATGGCTATTGCTGGGTGTCCCCATTTAGCCGCTTGACCTACAAGAGAATCGACAGATGATACAGCATCCATTTGACTCATTGGTGAATGTAGATGTAGCTCCACACGTTTTTCATCATCAGGAGCTTTGTCCAGTTTGACTGTTGGTTTAATCTCCATTATATCTTGTGCCATTACGATAAGATCGCGTACAAAAGTATCATTTTGAACAGAACCACGTACTTTTACCCACATACCCTTTTTAGCCATTTGCATAAGTGCTGCATCTTCTTTATCTCGAGAAAACATTTTGACTAAAATAGAGTCCGTGTAGTCAGTTAATTTGAGCGTTAATAATGAACGTCCACTTCTTAACTCTTTCACTTCAGCATCAAATACAAACCCTTCAATGACAACACGACGTTCTTCATCTTGGATTTGATGAATTTCCATCAAGGCTTCATCTGGTTTGATAGGAATCCCCAATTGGAATGGACGATTTGCTATTTCATCTAAATCTGTATGCTCTTGTTTTTCCTGTTCTCGTTTTTGCATATCCATTACTGCTTGCTGTGCAAATTCAGCTTCTTCTTTTCGGCGTTGTTCGAGGAATGCTTGTTGTTGGGCAGCTAAGTCTTCTGTTATTTCTTTTAATTGAAAGTCAACAGCCATATACGGAAAACCAAATTGTTTATAAGCATTTGAAATAACTTCAGCATATTTCGTCTTCAATGTCCTCATTTGAAAATCTTGTTGACAATTCAGCATTAGTTTTTGACCGTTCCATTGTGGGAATTGTTTTGCTAACTCTTCTCTTAATGGTGGGGACATTTCTTCAATATCCTCAACAATCTTGAGCCAATAATCAGAGATTAGCTGTTCAGATATGTCTTGTTGAATAGTTTCTATATCAACAAATACACTTGCAATTCGTGAAAATGCCGCATCTAACCTCATTTGAAAATCTTGAAATACTCTAAAAGGTAATATATTTTGTAATTTCAATGAAAAGCGCCAAACACGATCCTTTTTGTGTACAGTCATGCGTGTCATTTCAGCATCTGTAAAAAAGGGCATATATACATCTTCAGTCATGTTGATTTGTTGTAATAAAAGCTGAAATTTTAGTTTTGAATCTTGTTCGTTTGCCATCTTTCCACCTACTTTCTTAAATTTTCTATTTTAACAAGCTTCTTCTTTTACTTTTTTAAATAAAGAAAAGAAAGCACAAATGTACTTTCTCCTCTAAAAGAACTTGTTTTAATCGCAAATATTATTCAGCGTGAAAAAAGTTATTTAAACGATCAACTAGTTCTTCTTTCGCCCATTCAAAAGTTTCTCCTGTTTGTCGGAATTTCACTTCAACAATTCCTTCAGAAGCTTTTTTACCAACTGTTACTCGAACTGGTAAACCGATTAAATCGGCATCTGCAAATTTAACGCCTGCACGTTCTTTACGATCATCATATAAAACTTCATAGCGATATGATTGTAGTAGTTTGTATAAATCTTCTGTTAAGCCTTTTTGAGCTTCGTCTTTTTCATTGACAGAGATTAAATGAATATCATATGGTGCTATTTGTTTTGGCCAAGCAAATCCGTAGCTATCTTGGAATTGCTCTGCAACTGCTGCCATTACACGAGAAACACCAATTCCATAACATCCCATGATAAATGGTTTTGCACGACCATTTTCATCTAAGTAAGTTGCTTTCATAGATTCACTATATTTAGTGCCTAATTTGAAGACATGTCCAACTTCAATACCTTCTGCAAATTTAATCGTTCCTTTGCCGTCTGGAGTTGGATCACCAACTTGTACAAATCTTAAATCTTCATATCGGTCAATAGCAAAGTCTCTTCCAGGGTTAACATTTACATAATGATAACCATCTTCGTTTGCACCGCATACACCATTGCGAATTGATTTAATAGCATTGTCAGCTATTACTTTCACATTAACTGGTAGTTTCACTGGACCAAGTGAGCCTACATGGCTATTTAGTAATTTGAAAATAGCATCATCTTCAGCTAATTCAACAGATTCTGCATTTAGTGCATGTTTTAGTTTAATATCATTGATTTCATGATCACCACGTGCAAGCACAACAACTAATTCATCATCAACATTAAATACTAATGTTTTAATGCATTGTTCAGCTTTCACATTTAGGAAATCAGTAATTTCGTCAATTGATTTTTGATCTGGTGTAGCTACCTTTTCAAGTGCTTTCATTTCTTCACCTGAATGAGTATAATCTACGTTTACTTCAGCCATTTCGATATTAGCTGCATAGTCTGTTTCATCAGAATACGCAATTGTATCTTCACCAATTTCTGATAACACCATAAATTCATGTGTATCAGTACCACCAATTGAACCAGAATCTGCAATAACTGCACGGAATTTTAAGCCAAGACGAGTAAAGATGTTATTATATGCTTTTACCATAGCTTGGTATGTTTCATCTAAGCTTTCTACACTCGCATGGAAAGAATAAGCATCTTTCATCACAAATTCACGACCACGTAATAAGCCAAAACGAGGACGTTTTTCATCTCGGAATTTAGTTTGAATTTGATATAAAGTTAATGGTAATTTTTTATAAGATTTAATCTCATCACGTACTAATGATGTAATAACTTCTTCGTGTGTTGGACCAAGCGCAAATTGACGGTCATGGCGATCAGATAATCGCATTAACTCTGGACCATAGGCTTCCCAACGTCCGGATTCTTGCCATAATTCTGCTTGTTGCAATGATGGCATTAGTAATTCAACAGCTCCAGCTGCATCCATTTCTTCACGAACAATTTGTTCTATTTTTTGTAACACTTTTATACCTAGAGGTAAGTATGAATATACACCACTTGTATTTTGACGGATAAAACCTGCACGTAATAAGAGCTGATGAGACTTAACGTCTGCATCAGCAGGTACTTCGCGCAAAGTAGGGATAAATGTTTTGCTTTGTTTCATTATAAAAACCTCACTTTGAGCTATATTAAATTTTTTAGATTAAAAGAAGAAACGTTGGATATCATTCCATGTTACTGCAATCATGAGAAGCATTAAAAGGACAATTCCAACAAAATGAACCATTCCTTCTTTTTGGCGATCAACTGGTTTACCACGAACAGCCTCGAATCCAAAGAATAATAATCGACCACCATCCAATGCTGGTAATGGTAATAGATTCATTATTCCTAAGTTAATACTTAATACTGCCGCCCAATTCATAATATTGATCACACCGTATTTTGCAACTTCTTCAGTTGCCTTATAAATACCAACAGGACCAGATAATGCATCAATTGTAAATCCGCCAGTGATTAAAGCACCAAGAATTGTAAAGATTTTAATAATCCAATTATATGTTTCGGTAAAACCAAATGAGATAGCCTTCAATGGACTTTTTTCAACGGGACTTTGATATTGAACACCAATTTGTCCTATAGTTTGTCCATCAATTTTCTTCTTTGTTGGCGTTACTTTTACAGTATCACTATCACCATCTCGGTTAATGTTCAGTGTTAACTCTTTTTCAGGATTTTTTTGAATAGCATCTGATAGTTCCTGCCATGTTTCAATCGATTTACCATTGATTGCAGTTACTAAATCGCCTTTTGCTAATCCAGCAGTTGATGCAGGACTATCTTTTACAACTCCCGCAATAACCGGTTCATATGTTGGTACTCCAGTCATGAAAGCTATGACGATAAACACAATGATTGAAAGGATAAAGTTAAATAATGGACCTGCAAAAATAGTCATTGCGCGTTTTCCAACAGATTTCGAATTAAACTGTCTGTCATATGGCGCAATTATTAATTCACTACCATTCTCTTCAATAACTGCATTGCGAGCTATGCTGTAACGGACAAGTTTTTCATCCTCGTCATATCCTTCAATCCATAAATCTTTCTGAAGGTCTGCCTTTTCTACTTCTAAAAAAAGCATATCAGGTAATTGCTTATTTTGATTTAAAACAATTTTTGTAACTTCGTTTTGATTGTTTAACAACATTCCGATTCGATACCCGGGTTGAAGCTCAACCACATCAGCATCGTCTCCTGCCATGCGAACATAGCCTCCCAATGGCAATAAACGTATCGTATATAGTGTTTCGCCTTTGTTAATCCCTAATATTTTAGGACCCATACCAATAGCAAATTCTCTCACTAATATACCTGAACGTTTTGCAAAGATGAAGTGACCTAGTTCATGGAAAAATACGATGGAACCGAATACTACGATAAATGCAATGATAGATTGCATGTAACCCCACCTTCTCAAGCATTATAAAATGACACTACTGCTATTTTAGCATGCTTTGGACTGTTTTTCTCGTTTCTTTATCAACATGCAAAATAGTTTCTAAATCTGGGTGCTGAATATTGACGTGATCGTTCATCATTTTTTCGATAATGTCCTCAATTTCAAGGAATTTAATTTTTTCTTGCAAAAAAGCACCGACTGCAGCTTCATTTGCTGCATTCATCACCGTTAAAATTGTACCACCCATTCTTCCTGCATGATAAGCAAAATCTAAACAACGGAAACGTTTTAAATCTACATGTTCAAAATGTAATTGGCCTATTTTTGCTAAATCTAATCTTTCCGCAGTAGATCGTGGTAATCTTTCAGGATAGCTAAGTGCATATTGAATAGGTGTACGCATATCCGGCGTTCCTAGTTGAGCCATTATACTTGTATCATGATATTCAACCATAGAGTGAATAATGCTTTCTCTATGGATTAAAACATCTATTTTATCATAAGGCATATCATATAATACTGCTGCCTCAATGACTTCTAACCCTTTATTCATCAAAGTTGCAGAGTCAATGGTAATTTTAGCACCCATAGACCAGTTTGGATGATTTAATGCTTCTTTAATGGTGACATTTTTTAAATCCTCACGTGTTTTGTCGCGGAAACTACCACCTGAAGCAGTTAAGATTAAACGAGATATGGATTTACGATTTTCACCTTGCATTGATTGCCAAAGAGCTGAATGTTCACTATCAACTGGTAAAATCGGTGCTCCGTATTTTTTTGCTTCACTCATGACTAAATGTCCAGCAGTCACAAGAGTTTCTTTATTTGCAATGGCAATAGCTTTCTTTTTACGAATCGCTGCTAATGTTGCTTCAAGACCAATACTTCCTAGAACTGCATTTAACAAAACATTTGACTCGCTAAAAGTAGCTACATCCACTAATCCCTTAGAACCAAAAGTAAAATCGATTTGTGGGAACTCTTTAGATAGATTATGTGCATCTTCTTCTAATTGCACAGATACTAACTTAGGTTTAAATTCTCGAATAATTTCCTTTGTTCTTTCGATATTTTTACCAGCTGCAAATGCTACGATTGCAAACTCATCTGAGTGGTCTCTAACAATATCTAATGTTTGTAAGCCAATAGAGCCTGTTGCTCCAAGTAAGCTAATTAATTTCATTTAAAAGATCTCCCTTATCCAATAAAGTGCAAAAAGTAAAGTAATGGTAATACAAATAATAGACTATCAAAACGATCTAATATCCCACCATGACCTGGAAGTATTTTTCCAGAATCTTTTACACCATAATGACGTTTAATAGCTGATTCTACTAAATCGCCTAATTGTCCAAATATTGAAGCCACAATTGATACTACAATTAAAGCAATCCATGATATATCCAAATTAGCAATCCATTGGAATATAATTGCTGAGATTAATGCAACTACAATTCCTCCAACAAATCCTTCAATCGTCTTTTTAGGTGAAATTTCGGGCCACAATTTATTTCTCCCTAGTTTTCGACCAATGAAATATGCTCCTGAATCGGTTGTCCATACTATCACTAAAGCGTATACAACATACGCTAAGCCTTCCTCTCTTGTAGCGATAAAGAAGTGAAAACCAATCCCTACATATAGAGCACTTGCTAATAAGAAACCTACATCATCAAATGTAAATTTATTTTTCACTAAAACAGTATATATAAGCAATAATATTGCACATATAAATAGATACTCAATTCTAGAATATTTCGTAATATCCTGAATCTGTTCTGACCAACTATTCGGCATTAATATTATAAATAATGATAATAATGAAATGATTCCTGGCACCGAAAATAACGAAATCCCTCTCATTTTCAACACTTCAAATAACCCTACTGCTGCCATTGCATATATCAAAATGGTAAATGGTAATTGTCCATAGATAACGAATGGAATAAACAGTGCAGCGGCAATAACTGCCGTAATGATACGCTGTTTCACTCTTTCTTATTCTCCTTTCAATCCCCCAAATCGGCGATTGCGCTTTTGATAATCGATTACTGCCTCATATAATTGTTCAGCTTTAAACTCTGGCCAGTGTACATTCGTAAACCAAAACTCTGTATAAGCAAGCTGCCATAATAAGAAATTACTTAATCGAAATTCGCCACTTGTGCGGATAAGCAAATCTGGGTCTCCAATTTTTGAAGTCATTAGTTTTTCTGAAATTGTTTCTTCTGTTATTGCAGTCGGTTCTAGCAATCCATCTTGAACCATTTCAGCAATCTGTTGCACAGCAAGTACCATCTCTCGGCGACTTCCGTAATTAAAGGCAAAATTCAACACCATTCCTGAATTATCTTTGGTCTTTTCAATTGCATTTTGAACTGCACGGCTTGTACTTTGAGGTAAGCCATCCATTTCACCAATCATTTCGACACGAATATTCAATTCCATCAGCTCTGGTAAAAAGTCTGCCAAAAACTCTTCCGGTAAACGCATCAAAAATTCTACCTCAGTAGATGGTCGCTTCCAATTCTCTGTCGAAAAAGCATAAAGTGTAATGGCCTTTATCCCAATTGCATTTGCAGCAATTGTAATTCGGCGGATATTATGCATACCTTCCCTATGACCGACAAATCGCGGAAGGGCACGTTGCTTTGCCCAACGTCCGTTACCATCCATAATAATTGCAATATGGTTGGGCACTTGTTGTTTACCAATTTTTTCAATTTGTTTTTGCACTGATTGGTCTAGTTTATCTGATTTTCTCCATCCGAGTTTATCTAACATTTAGAATCCTCCACTAACTAACAAATCGGAACATATACTCCCTAATATCATATCAAAAAGAAGAACTTTTTTCCTTATTCTTAATAAAAAAGACGTCCCTGTAGTTATAGGACGTCTTACAAAACACAAGGTTCTAAAAAATAATTACGACTAATCGCAATTAATTTCAGGCTTTAAATAGTATGGTCCAATCAACTCTTTCACCAAGACATTTTACCTTTAGTAGTCGAATAATCGGACAACTTTCTATACAGAAAGTCTTTTCAATGTACTATCTAAAAATTAAACAGACATAATTTCGTTTTCTTTTTCTTTTGCAATTTGATCAAGTTTAACAATATTAGCGTCAGTTAGTTTTTGGATATCATCTGAAAATCCACGTAAATCGTCTTCTGTAATTTCGCCAGCTTTTTCTAATTTTTTATATTCATCATTAGTATCGCGACGTACATTACGTACAACAACTTTTGCTTCTTCTGCTTCTTTTTTCACTTGCTTAACAAGTTCTTTACGACGTTCTTCAGTTAGTGCAGGAATAGTTAAGCGAATAACATTACCATCATTTGTTGGTGTAATACCGATATCTGATTTAAGTAATGCTTTTTCAATATCGCCTAAAATTGTTTTGTCGTATGGTTGGATTACTAAAAGACGAGCTTCTGGAATAGAGATACCAGCCAATTGATTGATTGGTGTTGGTGCGCCATAGTAATCGACACTAACATGATCTAGTAATGATGCATTTGCTCGGCCAGCACGAATAGATGCTAATGCGCGAGTAAATGCTTGAATTGCTTTCGTCATTTTTTCTTCAGCTTTTTTCATAATTTCTTGTGACATTATGAATTCCTCCTAACTACTGTTCCGATAGTTTCGCCTAATACGGCGCGTTTAATATTACCGTTTTCTGTAATTGAGAATACGATTAATGGAATATCATTATCCATACATAATGTGGATGCTGTTGAATCCATAACCTGTAATCCTTGTTGAATTACTTCTAAGTATGTTAGATTATCATATTTTACTGCATCTGCATTAGTTTTAGGGTCTGCAGAGTATACGCCATCTACGTTATTTTTAGCCATTAATATGACATCTGCATTGATTTCAGCTGCACGTAAAGCTGCTGTTGTATCTGTAGAGAAGTATGGGTTACCTGTACCAGCTGCGAAGATTACAACACGTTTTTTCTCAAGATGACGTACTGCTTTTCTTCGAATATAAGGTTCAGCAACTTGTGTCATAACGATTGATGATTGAACACGAGTTGGTACACCTAAATTTTCAAGTGAATCTTGAAGAGCTAATGCATTCATCACTGTTGCTAACATGCCCATATAGTCCGCGTTAGCGCGTTCCATACCCATTTCAGCACCAATTTTACCTCTCCAAATGTTACCACCGCCGACAACTAGCGCTACTTCAACTCCTAGGTCAACAACTTCTTTAACTTGTTCTGCTACTGATTTTACAATTTTAGGTGATAAGCCAAAGCCTTCTTCTCCAGCAAGTGCTTCTCCACTCAGCTTAATGACTACTCTTTTGTACTGTGGCATACTCATTGGAACCTCCATCATGCTTTTTTCTTTAAAAAGAGGGAACACGAAAAGTTGTGCTCCCTACATTTTATATATAAATATTCAATAAATCTCTATTATTTACCTTTAACTTGGCTCATAACTTCTTCAGCAAAGTTATCTTCACGTTTTTCAATACCTTCGCCTACTTCATAACGTACGAATGAAGTAAGTTTAGCGCCTGCTGCTTTAACATAGTCGCCAACTTTTTGATCTGGGTTTTTAACAAATGCTTGGTCAAGAACACAAATTTCTTCGAAGTATTTACGTAGACGACCTTCAACCATTTTAGCAACAATGTTTTCTGGTTTGCCTTCGTTTAATGCTTGTTCAGTTAAAACTTTACGTTCGTGAGCAACTTCTTCTTCAGAAACTTGATCGTGAGCGATATATTTAGGGTTTAAAGCTGCGATGTGCATTGCAACATCTTTAGCAACTTCTTCATCAGTAGTACCTTCAACTACAGCTAGTACACCAATACGTCCACCCATGTGAAGGTAAGAACCAAATGCATCAGCATCAGTTTTTGAAGCTACAGTAAAACGACGAAGAGTGATTTTTTCACCAATTGTTGCGATTGCTGAAGAAATATGTTCAGAAACTTTCGCACCATTGTCCATTTTAGATTCTAAAGCTTCTTCTAATGTAGCTGGTTTTGAAGCTAATAGGTGATCTGCTAATTCTTTAACTAAAGTTTGGAAACCTTCGTTTTTAGCAACGAAGTCAGTTTCAGCATTTACTTCTAAAAGTACTGCGTCATTACCTTTCACTTCGATGAATGTTGTACCTTCTGCTGCGATACGGTCAGCTTTTTTACCAGCTGCAGCTAAACCTTTTTCACGTAGGAAATCTACTGCTGCTTCCATATCTCCATCAGTTTTTACTAATGCTTTTTTACAATCCATCATACCAGCACCAGTTTTTTCACGTAATTCTTTAACCATTTTTGCAGTTACTGCCATTGATAGTTCCTCCTTTAAATACTATATGAAATTAATTATTCTCAAAAAAAGGTGATAAGAGGGTTTAGCCGCTTATCACCTGTTTCTAATCAGAAATTACTCAGCTGCAACCTCTTCAGCTGGAACTGTTGCTTCTTCTTCACCTTGTTTAGATTCGATTAAAGCATCTGCCATTTTAGAAGTTATTAATTTTACAGCACGAATAGCATCGTCATTTGATGGAATAACGTAGTCGATTTCATCTGGGTCACAGTTTGTATCAACCATTGCTACTAATGGAATGTTAAGTTTGCGAGCTTCTGCTACTGCAATACGTTCTTTGCGAGGGTCTACAACAAACATTACGTCTGGTAGATCATGCATGTCACGGATACCGCCTAAGAATTTAACAAGACGTTCGTGTTGTTTTTTAAGTTGAACAACTTCTTTTTTAGGTAGAACTTCAAAAGTTCCGTCTTCTTCCATTTTTTCGATTTCTTTCATACGTGCAACACGTTTTTGAATTGTACCGAAGTTTGTAAGAGTACCACCTAACCAACGTTGGTTGATGAAGTAGTTACCTGAGCGTTCTGCTTCTTCTTGAATAGCTTCTTGAGCTTGTTTTTTAGTACCAACGAAAAGAACTTTACCACCATCTTCGCCAACTTGACGCATGAAGTCGTAAGCTTCTTCTAATTTTTTAACTGTTTTTTGTAAATCGATAATGTAGATACCGTTACGTTCAACAAAAATGTATTTTTTCATTTTTGGGTTCCAACGGCGAGTTTGGTGACCGAAATGTACACCAGCTTCTAGTAATTGTTTCATTGAAATTACTGACATTTGTATTTCCTCCTGATATGGTTTTTTGTCCTCCGCATTCGTCATCTGTAGGAGCAACTCAACTAAGAGCACCTTCTCCTTGCATCAGAATACGTGTGTAATGTAACACCATTTGATAATATATCACAACGCCTTGTCCTCTGCAACTACTTTAATGCTGAAATTTTAATAATAATTCAATTTCAGTCTTTCCTTTTTGCATTAATTTAGCAATTTCTTCAATATCTTTACCATTACGATATAATTCTTGAATTTGCTGTTCTACTGTCAATGATGCTGTAGTGGAATTTGTTTTCTCTTTATCAGCAGCAGGTTCATTTTCTGTAGTAGTAGCTGCTACCGTTGAATTAGGACTATTTTGATAAGCTTTAGCTACCATATTTCGAGGCATATTAAAAGTTGTTTTTATATAGTCTTTATGTTCTTTACCATCGTTTACATTTTCTTCTTTTTCGTATTTTTTATTCATCATTGTTAGTTCTTTAATTAAGCGGTCATTTTCATCACGCATTTCTGCTAAATAAACCCCTATAGCATTGTCCATTTCGTCTTTCAATCTAGATTGACTTTTTTCTACATCCTTCAATTTAGATAGTTTAGTATACAATAAAATGATGAAATAAAAGCTTAATACTTGTCCTATAAATAAAAATAATAATATCGTTGCTACCATGATAACTCCTATCCGCTAAAATCGACAAAATGTCCTTTAAAAGGGTGTTGTGCCTGCTCAAGCGGAGAAGATTTCTGTTCTTTCTTATGTTCATGCTGATTGTCATTTTCTTTTTTATTTGAGGGATCTTCTTCGCTTATTTGAGCAGATTTATCAGATTTCAAAACAGTTGTTCTGTTTTTCTCTAGTTGTTTTTGTAACGCATTATTAGCGAATTCCTGACCGGCATTCACATTTTGTTGTTGTTGTTCTGCTAATTTTCCTGCCTCAAAAGTTTTTGGTAAGGCTATTTGCAATTCCACACCTTTTAAGCTCATAAATTTGCCTCCTGTGAAATCGACTTCGGACTTTACTGCTTTCAAAGTGCTTTACTAGCTTACACGGTTATATGGATGCTCACGTTAAAACTATACATTCTCCATTTCTGCTGACAATAGATTTCTTAATTTAAAAAGTGCCTTTGAATGGATTTGAGAAATTCGAGATGTAGACAAATTTAATAGTTCTCCAATTTCAGTTAACGTTAACTCCTCTGTATAAAATAAACTTAGCACCTGCTGTTCTTTTTCGTTTAAATCTTTTATACATTCAACTAAATCTTCTAATAATTCAGCTTGTACAACTTCCTGTTCTGGCGTCCGAATTTGATCGTCTCTGATGACAAAAGATTTTCCCTCTGAATCATCTTGTTCCGAAGAATATTCATCCATTGATAGAACGTTAGACATAAAATGTTCTTGCATAGTTTGATAAATATCATCTGTATCTACGTCTAATGCCTTTGCAACTTCTTCTGGTGTAACATGACGTTGTAATTGTTGTTCTAACATTTCAATTTGCGATTCTAATTTTTTGGCTTTTTCTCTAGCAGAGCGAGGTAGCCAATCTTCCTTTCGAAGTCCATCGATTATTGCGCCTCGAACACGAAAAGAAGCATATGTATCAAACTTTAGATCTCTCGATAGATCAAATTTGTTAAGTGCATCAAATAATCCCATCATGCCAAGGCTTGTCAATTCATCTCTAGATACATTTTTGGGTAAACCTGTACTAATGCGTTGAACGTGATAAGAGACGAGTGGCGTATATTTTTTTATTAACAAATCTCCCGCACGAGGATCACGTTCAGCTACCCATCTTTGCCAAAGCTGTTGTTCTTCTTTTGAAGTTGGTTGCATCATCGAGACCTCCTCGTTGTATTTTCTAATTCAAATTAATTATATCAAATCACTATTAATAAAGGGAGCTAAATTCAGCTCCCTTTCGAAATTATTCGTCATTTTCCAACATTGTTTTGACAGATTTCGCTAATTTTTCTGCTTGATCTTCAGTAATTTTCTCATCAGTTTTTTCTTTCTCTAATTCCTCAGCAGTTTCACTTTTAGATTGAGCATTCTCATTTTCATCAGTTCCTTGTTCTTGCTCCAATTCCTCTGAAGGATTCTTCATAACAAATGCAATGATAAATCGTACCAAATATGTTACAAAAAATACAACAATCGCAAAAACAAATGATTTAACAATAATACTTGTTGGTGTATTTAATGATTGGAACGTCATAAAAAAATAGATTGTAAAAGCAATAACTGCTGCCCAACAATTGTATAAAAATGAGCCTACCATTAGATTTCTTTCACTCCTTGGTTTACTGTACGTATATGTAAAATAGAAGTCGTAGTGTCAAACTCTATTGTTCTACCACTACTTCCACCAACATCCTCTGAAACGATTGGTATTGATAGACTTTTTAATTGTTGTTTAACTGCTTCCACATTTCTAGGCCCAATTCGCATAGAGTCACTATTAGAGGCAAATTGGAACATTTGGGCCCCTCCAGCAATTTTTGCTTTCAATTTATATAATTGGGCCCCTTTTTGTTTCAGTTGATTCACCATAGCAGGTATTCCTGTATCGGCAAACTTTGCTTCATTTATCGAATCTCCACGACCTAATTTTGACTCTGGAAGCATAACATGAACTAAACCAGCCATTTTCTTTGATTCATCATAAATAACGACACCTACACATGATCCTAAACCTGAAGTTCTAATTGAATTTGGTGATATTGCAATAGCCATTTGGGCAATTCCTACTTTTACTACTTGAGTATCACTTATTAGCATTTTAAGAGACACCTAAAGCTTTAAAAATGGTTTCAAATGAATCTGGATCTGGGAGTAAGAAAAAATGCCCTCTTACCGTTTCTAAGTCGCCCATATGTTCTTCATAGATTGTCGTATCAATTACTATTACATGATCACCAATTTGCGAAACTTCAACAAGTCCAAAACTAATAATTGCTCCAAACATATCAACAGCTAAAGCAGGTGGAGTCGGATAAATTTTTAGTCCCGTAAAATCTGATAATGCAGATAAATAAGAACCTGATAATATGTTTCCAAGCTCCTGCATAGCTGATAAACCCAATTCTGAAACATTTTCCTTTTTAAAATCAAATAAATCATCATGGGTCAATTTACGAATAAAATGATTTGCTTGCTCTACAGGAAGAATAAAAAACATTCCCCCCTTGGCATCTCCTTCAATTCGTAGATAAATTCCTGCTACTACACTTTCTGCCCCTCCAGCAAATTCCATCATCTCATCAAATGACACCATTTGTACTTTTGGAACTCGCATGTCAATTTTCGTATTTAGCAATCCAGAAAGGGCTGTAGCAGCATGAGCAGCCCCTATATTGCCGATTTCCTTTAAAACATCTAAATGTAAAGACGTAATCCTATTATAAAATGGCATTTGCTTTACCAATCCTTATTTTAAGGTATTTAGAACTTTTTCTAAATTTAATAAAATGAGCAGTCTTTTTTCTACTTTCGCAACACCTGATATAAATTCTTCTTCATAAGATCCCACTACTTCAGGTTGAGGTTCAATAGAAGATGTCGGAATATCCATTACATCGTTCGCAGCATCTACGATAAATCCTACTTCCATATCATCCAGTGTAATAATGATAATGCGTGTATTGTCATCTTCCACTGATGATTTCACATTAAAACGATCTCGAAGGTCAATAATTGGCGTAACGACTCCTCGTAAGTTGATAACGCCCTTAACATATCTTGGTGTCTTCGGTACTCGCGTAATATGCATCGTTTTTTCGATTCCTTGAACTTGACTAACAGGAATCGCATATTCTTTATCCCCTAATTGAAATATAATTACTTTTACACTTTCCACATCAAGTGTAGTTTTCATTAGTAACACCTCTTTCTAAAAAGATATATTATTTAATAAGTGAATTACAGTCTATGATCAATGCAACTTCGCCATTTCCAAGGATAGTTGCACCTGAAATAGCAAATACATTTGTCAAATAGTTTCCTAGAGATTTCAAAACAATTTCTTGTTGTCCAATAAATGAATCGACTACTAAGCCGGCCATTTTTTCTCCTTTTCGAACCAAAACTACAGAATGGAATTCATCATCAGCAGGTTCAGTACGTGTTACTTCAAATATTTCTTCTAAGAAGACAAGTGGAACCACTTTACCACGGAAATCAATTACTTTTTGGTTATGTGCATTCATAATATCTGAATTACGGATGATAGATGTTTCGATAATTGAAGATAGTGGGATTGCATAGATTTCTTTTTCGATTTCAACCAACATAACAGAAATAATAGATAATGTTAGCGGTAATTGAACAGAGAACAATGATCCTTTTCCTTCTGTAGATTCAATTGTGATGTTACCACCTAAAGATTCAATAGTAGATTTTACAACATCAAGGCCTACACCTCGTCCAGATATATCCGAAATTACGTCTGCTGTTGAGAAACCAGATGCCATGATTAACTCATTTACTTGTTTATCTGTCATTGTTTCGGCTACTTCTGGTGTGACAATCCCTTTAGAAAGGGCTTTTTCTAATACTTTTTCACGATTAACTCCTGCACCATCATCTTCCAGTTCGATAAACACATGATTACCACTATGGTAAGCACGTAATTCTACTTTACCTTCTTCTGGTTTTCCAGCAGCCTTACGTACTTCAGGACTTTCAATACCATGATCTAAAGCATTACGAATAAGGTGTACAAGTGGATCTCCTAATTCATCAATTACAGTACGATCTAATTCTGTTTCTGCACCAATTATCTGTAAATTGACTTTTTTATGTAAATCACGAGTTAACTGACGAACCATTTTAGGGAAACGATTAAATACCGTTTCTACTGGAACCATCCTCATTGTCAAAATAATATTTTGTAAATCACCTGATACTCGAGACATTCTTTCCACTGTTTCATTTAATTCACTATGATTCAATTCTGAAGCAATTGATTGTAGACGTCCGCGATCTATAACAAGCTCTTCAAATAGATTCATCAAAATATCTAATCGTTCAATATTAACACGAATTGTTTTACTACTTGCATGAGTAGCTCTCTTTTCAGGAGTTTTCTTTGGTTTTGCCTTTGTCGCTACTGGTTTTGTATTTTTAGGTTCTACGGGTTGAGTAACTTTTTCTTCAGTAGCAGTTGAAGCTAATTCTTGATGGACAAGTGATTGATAATCTAAAGCTTGAATTTTTACATCCTCAACTTCAGATACTTTCAACAATTTTTTTTGTATATCTTCAGAAGTTTCTTTAGTAACTACCGCTACGGAAAATTCACTATCAAATTGTTCTTCTTCTAACTGTTCAACGGTTGGCGATGATTTTATAACATCCCCTAATTTTTCTAAAATATCAAATACCATGTATACGCGTGCAGCTTTTAATAAGCAATCATCACGAAGTTGTATAGCAATTTCATAAGTATTAAAGCCTTGTTCATGGGATTGTTGAATAACGGTTAACTCAAACTCATCAAACTTCATGGAGTCGGTTGTTAATACCTCTTCAACTGTTGGAACTTTTTCTGATTCATTTTTATCAGTATCAGACCCAATTGCTTCACCATTTTCAATTCGTTTTAACTTAGCTACAGTTGCTGATACATCTCGTTTACCATCTCCACCGTTTGCAATATCATCTATCATCGCTTCTAAATGATCGACTGATTCGAAGACAACATCTAAAATATTTGAGTCTACCGTAATTTTTTCATTTCGAATAGCATCCAAAACGTTTTCCATCTTATGTGTTAAATCTGCTAAATCTTCGAACCCCATTGTTGCTGACATGCCTTTTAAGGTATGCGCATTACGGAATATTTCATTGACAATTGCTAAGTCTTGCGGGCTTTGTTCCAATGCTAGTAAATTTTCGTTACAAGATTGAAGATGTTCTTTACTTTCATCTAAAAAAATATCTAAATATTGGTTTGTATCCATTTAATGATCCCCCCTAAGGCAAATATCTCATTATAATAGTCGCAATATCATCAACATCTACTACTTCATCAACTAATCCTGTTGCAACAGCAGATTTAGGCATACCATAAACAACACTTGTATTGGCTGATTCTGCAACAGCAATGACATTACCTTTATTTTTTAAAGCTTGTAATCCTTTTGTCCCATCAGATCCCATGCCTGTCATAATAACAGCAATTTTATCAAAATCATTATAATTACTATTATCTTCAAACATAACATCTACAGACGGCCTATGACCTCCACGTGGTGGTTCAAGATTATCCAGTTCTATGCCATATGACATACCTATTTTGCGGATGCGCAAATGGTAGCCACCTGGTGCGATATACGCCACACCATCTTGCAATAAATCACCTTGCTCAGCCTCTTTAACGGTAATCTTGGACAAATGATCTAAACGATTCGCTAAAGATTTAGTAAAACCTGCCGGCATATGCTGAACGATCAATATAGGTGCTGATATATCTTCTGGCAATCGAGTAATCACTTCTTGTAATGCTCTAGGTCCACCAGTAGAAGTTCCAATCAGAACCATTTTCTTTGAGTGTGAGTTCCAACTTACTTCAGATTTTTTATTAACTACTTTTGAATGGTGCTCTTTATGAAATATTTCCGTAGTTGTATGAGTTGGTATTTTTTCTACTAGACTCTTAGATTTAGTTGTCTTTAACTCAACACTATGTTCTGCATGTCTTAGTTTTGAGACGTGTACAGTTACTGCGTTTTCCACAATTCGAGTAATTTCATCTTGAATCGTTTCGATGTCTAAAGAAATCGGACCACTTGGCTTTGCAATAAAATCGACTGCACCACTTGCCATTGCTTCTAAGGTTATTTGAGCGCCACTCTTTGTTGTACTTGATAGCATGACAACAGGAACTGGGCATTCCTTCATAATGACTTTTAATGCCTCAAGACCATTCATCTCTGGCATTTCTACATCCATCGTAACAACATCTGGTTGCAACAATTGAATTTTTTTAATAGCATCTTTTCCATTTCGTGCTGTACCGACAACTCGAATATAGGGATGGTCTACAAAAAACTCTGAAATCATTTTCCTCATAAACGCTGAATCATCAACTATTAAAAGTCTCTTTTGTTGGTCGACTGACAACTAATCACTTCCTTTCGAAAAAATACTCTTTAATTTTGAAATAAACTTATTGGACGAATTTCCGATTACAACTTCACTAATGTTACCTTGCATATATCTAAATGTTATCTTTTTCAACGTCTTTGTAATTTGGGCATTTGGATATAAGATAGAAAAAGGAACTTGTTTTTTAACAGCTTGACGAACTAACTTATCCTCAGGCAATGAGCCTAACACAAAGACATCTTTTGATAAGAATCGAAACATTGTTTTTTTTAATCTATTCAATGTATCGGTACCTTCTTCACTTGTTAAAACCCTATTACATAATAAATAGAAATTTTTTTCTCTATCTTTGTAATGGATATATTTCATCATAGAATAAGCATCTGTAATTGATGTTGGTTCAGTTGTAGAAACAACAATAATATCTTCTACAGCAACTAATAAATCAAGTGACCAATTCGTAGCCCCTGCTCCCATATCAAACAAAATATAATCATAACTAGCTTGTAAATTTTCAAATGCTGTCAACAATCGATCAAACATTAATTCGGACCAATCTAACAATCCTGCAAGACCAGTCCCTCCAGATATATAATGTAAATCATTAGTTCCTTCATAGATAACTTGCTCTAATGTGACGTCTCCTTGCAAATAATCTTTTAAACTACTACGTGTTCCTTTACCTAATAGAATATGGATATTTCCCATTCCTATATCCATATCAACTATAATGACCTTTTTACCACAGTTAACTAAAGTAATAGCGAAATTAGTAGTGAAATTACTTTTTCCTACACCACCTTTTCCACTTACTACGGCTATCGACTTTCCTACACTTTTACTTTGTTGCATTTTCATACGTAACGATTCAGCTTGGTCTCTCATTTGTTATCTCCTTGAAAAAGTAAATCTATAACATTTTTCACAGACCCTTCTTCAATATCTTCCGGTACTTCTTGACCATTTGTATAGTAAGCAAGTCCCTTCTTATATTTAACCATTAAATTGACTATTGAGCCAATAGTATTTGTTTCATCTAACTTTGTAAATATTAATTTTTCAACTGAAAATGCTAAGAATTGTTCAATTATTGTTGCCATATCACGTTCTTTTGCTGTTGTAGATAAAACTAAATAATTTTCGACATTTTTTTCAATATCAATTATTTGTTCCAAATCTCTTATATATTTCACTTCTTTATAATTTCTGCCGGCTGTATCAATAAATACTAAATCTAGATTTTTAAATTTCAGTAAGGCCATTTCGTAATCTGCTCTGCTATAAACAATTTCTACTGGAGCTTGTAGTAAGTTCGCATATGTTTTGAGTTGCTCAATTGCAGCAATACGATATGTATCTGTAGTGATAAAGCCTATTTTCTTTTTCTCTTTCAATACAGCATGTGCTGCCATTTTTGCAATTGTCGTAGTTTTACCAACACCAGTGGGACCTAATATATTTATATATTTCTTTTGATAAGAGATTCCTCCAAATGGTAAGTCCTTTAACAAATACGAAATTTGTTTTTTTGCCAACTCTTGCACTTCTTGTTCAGTTAAATTGTGTTTACTATTTTTCACAACCGTAAAGAGCTCATCACTTATCTTAGTGATGAGCTCGGGATCTATCTCCTGATACTCTAATTTCTCTATAACAGTTGATAATTCATCCGGATATTGTACACTTGCTGATTGATGTTTCATAGATTGCATCATTTTCTTTAAATCTGCTAGTTCTTGTTTAATCTCATTTGTTTTGTCTTCTGGAACTTTTGAATCTAACATTACAGGTTTTTGAATCGGTTTAGAAGGGTATAACATTTCGTTTCTATCCGCACGTTCAACACCTGCTATTACCTCAAAACTTTTCTTTTTAAACATTCCTAAAAAACCTTTAGAGTATACAACTTTTGAACTTGCGATAATCGCATCATCACCTAAATCGGCTTGTACCTTTTTCATCGCAGTAGCCATTGAAGATGCTATATATTTTTTCATTTTCATTAAACGTTCACCACTCCAACACTTTGAATTTCAATAGACGATTCAAGTTCATTATACGAAAGAATTGGAATTTGAGGGAAGTATCTTTCCGTCAATTGTCGTAAATACATTCGAACTGCTGGTGAGCATAAGATAACAGGTGATTGTTCAAATAGTGCAATACGTTCAACCTCTTGTGCGATTGACTCTAAAATAGTTTGAGAATCATTTGGTTCCATTGCTAAATAATTGCCATGATCAGTTTGTTGAATACTATCAGCAATAATTTTCTCCACTTTTGCTGAAACAGTTAGTACTTTTAGTTCTGTTTGTCCACCAGCATATTGTGCAGTAATTTGACGTGCTAGTGATTGACGCACATATTCCGTTAATACATCCACATCAGATGTTAGTTTAGAATAATCTGCTAATGTCTCAAAAATAACCGATAAATTTTTCACTGAAACATTTTCTTTCAATAATTTTGCCAAAACTTTTTGAATTTCACCAATTGATAGCGGTGTTGGTGTTAATTCATCCACTAATATTGGTGCTGTTTCTCTTAAGTGATCGATCAGTTGTTTTGTTTCTTGACGACCCAATAGTTCAGACGCATTTGCCCGAATAACTTCGGTTAAATGAGTTGACACAACACTAGGCGGATCAACTACTGTATAGCCCAACATTTCAGCTTCTTCTTTAACTTGTTCTGTAATCCATTTAGCTGGTAAACCGAACGATGGTTCTACTGTATCAATACCTTCTATAGAGTCGTCATCGCCAGGACTCATTGCTAAATAATGATCAAGTAATAATTCTCCATGAGCTAATTCGTTTCCCTTAATCTTAATACGATATTCATTTGGTTGAAGTTGAATATTGTCTCGAATACGAACAACTGGAATCACGATTCCTAGTTCAAGTGCTAATTGACGGCGAATCATCACAACCCTGTCAAGTAAGTCCCCACCTTGAGTTGCATCGACTAATGGAATTAAACCATATCCAAATTCAAATTCTATTGGATCTACGTTCAATAAGTTAACAACATTTTCTGGACTTTTTAGATTATCCGTTGTTTCAACCTCTTCTATTTGTTCAAGTTCTTCTATATCTTCTTTTGCGGCATGACTGATACGATACGCCACAATTGCTAATACTGCTGCAACAGGAACCGTATAGATAATCTTAATAGGGGTTACAATTCCAAGGATAAATATAGTTCCAGCCGCTATGTATATTAATGTTGGATTAGCAAATAACTGACCTGTAATATCTGTACTTAAATTACCTTCTGAAGCAGCTCGAGTTACGACAATACCTGTTGCAGTCGAAATAAGTAATGCAGGAACCTGCGATACAAGACCGTCACCGATAGTCAATGTCGTAAACAAATGAACAGCATCAGAAAAATCCATACCTTTTTGCACAATTCCTATGATTAGTCCTACGATTAAATTGATTAGTACAATAATAATTGCAGCAATGGCATCACCTTTTACAAATTTTGTGGCACCATCCATTGAACCGTAGAAATCAGCCTCATTACCTACTTTTTCTCGTCGATGCCTAGCTTCCGTCTCAGATATAAGACCCGCGTTTAAGTCGGCATCAATTGCCATTTGTTTCCCTGGCATTGCATCTAATGTAAAACGTGCAGCAACTTCTGATACACGTTCAGCACCTTTTGTGATAACAATAAATTGAATAATGATTAATATTACGAATACCACTAAACCTACAATTACGTTACCCCCTACTACGAAGGTACCAAATGTTTCAACGACATTACCCGCATCTCCATCACTTAAGATTGCTCGAGTAGTCGATACGTTTAAACCTAAACGGAACAAGGTTAATAATAATAAGAGGGATGGGAAAATTGAAAATTCTAGTGCTTCTTTCATATTCATCGCTGTTAACAATACAAGTAGTGCTAGCGTAATATTGATAATGATTAAAAAGCTTATCAACCATGGTGGTAAAGGGATGATAAGCATTGCAACAACCATAATTACTGCAGCTAATACTCCTATGTCGCGAAACTTCATGTTTGTCCCCCCGAATTAGATCTTTATATTTTTCTTTTAACACGATATACATATGCTAAGACTTCAGCTACAGCTTTAAAAAATTCATCAGGAATATGTTGTCCAATCTCAACCTGATCGTACATCGCCCGGGCTAATGGTCTATTTTCTACCATCACCACTTCATTTTCTTTTGCAATAAATTTAATTTTCTGAGCGACGAAATCTGTACCTTTTGCAACAACTTTAGGCGCATCCATCGTTTCTTCATCATATTTTAATGCAATCGCATAATGAGTTGGGTTTGTAATAACAACATCCGCTTGAGGAACTTCTTGCATCATACGACGCATAGCCATTTCACGTTGTCGTTGTTTAATCTTAGATTTAATAAGCGGATCCCCTTCGGAATTCTTATATTCATCTTTAATATCCTGCTTTGACATTTTCAAGTTTTTTTCGTACTCAAATTTTTGATAAAAATAATCGAGTACCGCTATTATTAATAAGACAACAGATGCAGCTATTCCCATAAAAACTGTTAGCTTCGATACAGTTATAAGGGTTGCCCCTGGTGTTTTAAATGACAAACTTAAAACATCATCAATATTCTTCCACAATATAGCTGTTGTGACAGAACCTATTAACGTAATCTTCAAAATAGACTTTAATAGTTCAATTAACGATTTTACAGAAAACATTCTCTTAATCCCTTTAACGGGATCAAGTTTAGTTAAATCGAATTTTAAAGGTTCTGTAGAAAACAAAAAACCGAATTGTAGAAAGTTCCCTGCAATTCCTGCAATCATTGCAATTGCCATGATTGGTAATATAATTACTGACATTTCAGATAAAACGTCTTTGTATATTTTCACAACTAGCTTGATTGATAAAGTATCGATTAGCATATATTTTGAAAAGGTCTCATTAAAAAAGGACATTATCCCATCTCGCATAGAAGTTCCTGCTATCATTAAAAATAAAAAAACTGAAAGCAAAACTAACGCACTTGTTACATCCTGACTTTTTAATACTTGCCCTTTTTTACGTGCATCTTGTCTTTTTTTAGGTGTTGCTTTTTCTGTCTTTTCTCCTGCAAAAAATTGCAAGTCTAGTTCGAGCAATTGCATCTTATCCACCACCTAAAAGCACCATAAAATCTCGCATACTAATCATCATAAAATTGAAAAGCTTTTGCATTACCGCAACCATAACGCCCATCATTACAATTAGCACGATAAAGCTTACGCCTATTTTCACAGGAAAACCAACGACAAATATATTCAATTGTGGAACTGTACGTGCTGTTATACCCAATGCTATATCTACTAAAAAAAGTGTAGCTACAATTGGAACAGACATTTGAAATGCAATTCCAAAAAGAGTCCCAAAAGTTTTAAGGATAAATCTAGGTAAATCACTAGAACCAAAAGCAGGCCATACATGATCCATTGGAATATATTGATAACTATAATAAATTCCATCTAATAGTAAATGATGTCCATCTGTGCCGATTAAAACAAGAAGAGCTAATGTGTTAAAGAATTGACCCATTAATGGACTTTGTGCTCCTGTTTGCGGATCAATTACATTTGCGATTGCGAAACCCATTTGGAAATCGATAAAACCACCTGCAATTTGAATAGCAGACATTATCAAATATCCAATAAGACCTATAGAAATACCTACAACTGCCTCTTTCAAGATTAACAATATGTATTCTCCATCAATATCAAATGGTTTTACATCCAACGTATAATACATCATCCACGATAAAACCACTGCCAATGTAATTCTAACTTTCGTTGGAATCGTTTTATAAGAGAAAAAAGGAACAGTAACAAAAAACGCAGAGATTCTAACAAGAATAAGAAGAAAGATGGTTAATTTCGGGACTAATTCTTCCATTTACTCACCCTATAAAACGTCCTAAATTTTCGAATATATCTTTTGTATATGAAGTCATTTTCGTAAGCATCCAAGGGCCAAAAAAGATAATAGCAATTAGTACTGCAATAATTTTAGGTACAAAAGCAAGCGTTTGTTCTTGAATTTGTGTAGTAGCTTGAAAAATACTAACTAAAAGACCAGTTACTAATGCAACAAGTAATAATGGACCTGATGTTAGTAGTATTACTTTAATCGCTTCTTCTGCAACTTTAATGACTGTTTCTGCTGTCATAACTTTTCATCCCCTAAAAGCTTTCTAATAGTGATTTCACAACAAGATACCAACCATCTACTAATATAAATAATAATATTTTGAATGGTAAAGAAACCATTACTGGTGGTAACATCATCATCCCCATCGACATAAGGACACTTGCAACAATCATATCAATTACTAAAAACGGTATAAAAATCATAAAGCCCATTTGGAACGCCGTTTTCAATTCACTAATCGTAAATGCAGGTACCATTGTTGTAAGTGGGATTTTTTCAATTGTCTTTGGACGTTCTTTTGCACCAGAATACTTTAGAAATAAATCTAAATCTTTTTGTCTCGTATGCTTACTCATATATTCTTTAAATGGTTTACTAGCTTTTGAGTAAGCTTCATCCAGTGTGATTTTTTCGTCGAATAATGGTTGTAATGCATTTTTATTTACATCTTGAAATGTTGGGGCCATGATGAAAAATGTCAAAAACAAAGCTAAACCTACTATTACTTGGTTCGGTGGCATTTGCTGTGTTGCCAATGCCGTACGTACAAATGATAAGACAATGACTATTCTAGTAAAACACGTCATCAAGATTAAAATACTTGGTGCTAACGATAAGACAGTTAGCATCAACATCAATTTAACTGTTGTGGAGACATTTGCTGGATTGCTATTGGAGAAGTAATTAACAAAATCACTCATTTATTTTCCCTCTCCTTCTGCTTCCATTCTTCTAATTCCTTTCGACGATCCTGTTGAATCTCTGTTAATCTTTGTTGAAACTCTTCATTAAAATCTTTGTTTGATGAATCAATTTCTGATTCAGGATGTTTTCTTTTAAATTTTGACATCATTTCTGCAATGTATGGTACTTGTGCTGTAAGCTCTTGCTTTTCATTGTATAGATTTAATAATTGAGCTTTCTCTTCTTGCGCAGTAACTTCTTTTAAAATATTCACATCATCACCAACTCCAACCAGATACAATGAATCTCCTATTTTTAGTAGTTGAACTGACTTTTGTTGGCCTAGTGAAATTCCGCCTAAATTTTGCATTAACTGACTTTGTTGATATTTGTTGTTGCGACTATTTACAAATTTAAGAACACCGTAAAGTAATGCAATTACAAAAATTAGTGCTAATACCATTTTGATATAATCCCATGTAGACAAACCGACAGCTGTCGATTGATCTTTTGGATCGACAGCTGGCGTATCATCCTTACATTCTTTAGGATTCTTATAACAATCATTCACAGAATTATTGGACTCCGCATAAACAATATTATCCTGTTGAATTGGTTGGTATGAATAAACAGTAAAAAATGATGCAAACAACATCAACTTCAATATTGTTCTATAAAACATTCTATTAACCTAACGCTTTTTGAATAGCTTCAATAACTCTATCAGCTTGGAAAGGTTTTACGATAAAGTCCTTCGCACCAGCTTGAATAGCATCAATAACCATTGCTTGTTGTCCCATTGCTGAACACATAATAATAATAGCACCTGGATCTTTTTGTTTAATTTCTTTTAAGGCTGCAATACCATCCATTTCTGGCATGGTAATATCCATCGTTACAAGATCAGGTTTTAATTCCCCATACTTTTCAACTGCTTGTGCACCGTCACTAGCTTCACCTACTACTTCAAATCCGTTTTTAGTCAAAATATCTTTGATCATCATGCGCATGAATGCTGCATCGTCTACTATTAAAATACGTTTTGCCATGATTAACTCCTCCAAAATGAATTACTATTTAAGATTATTAAGTCGATCCGCCTTACTTAAGATGTCTGTAATGCGAACACCGAAGTTCTCATCAATTACAACAACTTCGCCCTTAGCTATTAGTCTACTATTAACTAGTATATCTACTGGCTCCCCAGCTAATTTATCTAGTTCAATAATCGAACCACTTGCTAACTCTAAAATTTCTTTAACGGAACGCTTCGTACGTCCTAATTCAACAGTAACTTGTAAGGGTATGTCAAGTAGCATATCTAAATTTCTAGCTTCTGATTGTTTTAAACTTGTATTTTCGAAGCTTGTAAATTGTGCTTGTTGAACATTTACAGGTTGTTGAGGTGCACGTTGTTGCATATTGACGACTGGTTGTTCATAAACTGGTTGAGTTGATACTTGTTCAGCTTGAACTGGCTTTTGCATTTGTGGTGCATTAGGCATAACCTGTTGTTGAACTGATGGTTCTTCTTGAACAGCAGTTGCTGTTACGGCTACTTCTTCTTGTTCAGGATTCATTAATTGATGAACCAAAGTCTTACTAAATTCTAATGGCAACAATTGCATAATATTTGAATCGATTAAATTACCAATCTTTAATCGGAATGAAACTTTTACAAGTAATTCATCTGATGGAATATTTTCTGTTCCTTCATTTTGAGAAATATTCATTAGATCGATTGTTGGTGGAGAAATATCCACTTTCTTGTTAAAGATCGTTGACATGGATGTGGCTGCTGAACCCATCATTTGGTTCATAGCTTCTTGAACAGCGCTTAAATGAATTTCTCCTAAATCTTCTGAAGGTGTTTGACCATCTCCACCTAGCATTAAATCAGCGATAATTGCTGCATCAGCTTGTTTGATGACAAGTAAATTGGTGCCCATCAAACCAGTTGTATATTCAACTTGAATCGCTACATATGGATGTGGAAATTCTTCTTCCAATTTATTTCGATTAATCATACTAATTGTTGGTGTTGTAATTTCAACTTTTTGTCCTAGTAGGGAAGATAGTGCAGTTGCAGAACTTCCGAAAGAGATATTTCCAATCTCACCTAATGCATCTTGAGACATTGAATCTAAATAATCACTCACATTAAAACTATTTTCCTGAGAAGACGTTTCATCATCTGTATCGATAGATTCGCCTCTTAACAGGGCTTCAATTTCTTCTTGTGATAACATATCATCACTCATCATCGTCTCCTCCTTTCAAAGACTCTAATACTTGTACAGCCATACTTTTTTTCAACTTACCCGGTTGAACAGTAAATTTAGGGATACCGCCTACATTCAAAATTAACGGTTGACTAATTTTTTGATTGAGTTGTACAACATCACCAACTTGCATCAAAAGGAAATCTTCAATACTAATTTCAGTATTTCCTAGTTCAGCAATAACTTCCAAATCAGACTGTTTCACTCGTCTTTCAATAATTGCTGCTTGCTCTGGTGATACTTCTTTTTTGTTGGATTGCATCCAATAGCGAACAGAGAGATTTGGTACGATTGGTTCTAATACAACATGAGGAATACAAATATTAATCATACCACTTGTTTCACCAATGATTGAATTAAAAGATATAACAACTACTGTTTCATTGGGTGAAATCATTTGTAAAAATTGCGGATTAACTTCAAGTTCCGTTAATATTGGATCTATGTCCGCAATGTTCGCCCAGGCCTCTCTTAAATTATCAAATGAACGCTCAAATAGATTAGTCATAATCTTTGTTTCTATTTCTGTAAGATTATCAACGTTACTATGACTAGCCCCTGTACCTCCCATTAATCTATCTAACATTGAATACGCAATGTTAGGGTTGATTTCCATTAAAATGTTTCCATCTAAAGGTGGAACCTCAAATACATTGATTAAAGTCATATTGGGGATTGACCGTATGAACTCTTCAAATGGTATTTGATCGACTGATGCGACTGTAATTTGCACATATGTTCTTAGCTGGGCAGAGAAAAAAGTCGTTAATAAGCGTGCAAAGTTTTCGTGTATTCGGGTTAAACTTCGAATCTGATCTTTCGAGAAGCGGAGGGCACGTTTGAAGTCATAGACCTTAACTTTTTTTGACTCCTCTTCTTTCTTGATGTCATCTGCTGTCATTTCCCCGGTTGATAACGCCGATAAAAGCGCATCAATTTCGGATTGTGATAACACATCTCCTGCCATTTGCCCACCTCCATTTATGATTGTAAATACATATTATTGAATAATGTACGAAGTGAAGTATACTTGCTGAACTTCACCCTCTTGCATTAGCTCATTAATTTTTGTTTTTAATGTATTCGCAAGCATTTCTTTACCTTTAGTGCCATCAAGATCTTTCTTTGACATCTCTGATAATTGTTCTATTAAAATACTTTTTACTTGGAAATCCCGTTTTTTTAATTCTTCTGCTGAGTCTTTACTTGTTGTTTGGATTTTAAGTGCAATCTTAATATAATTATCGCCAGCTATATTGGTTGTTATTTCCTCAATGTCAACTGAAGACTCAACAATGTCATCTATATTCTGAACTTCAGCTGCTGTACCTTTATTTAACTGAGTTACAACAACTACTGCTACAACACCAATGAGTGTAATAGAAACCAAAATGATCAACATAATAGTTAGTAACTTGTTATTCTTCATCTTCTTCACCTCTTAAGTACGGGTTTGATAAGAGTTGCACACTGCGATAAAATTCAATTATTTTTTTTTGAACTTCATCTTTCGTTTCTAACACAACATACTTTCGCCCGGTCGTTAACGTGATTGTCGTATCAGGAAACTCCTCGACCGATTCTATGTATAAAGCATTTAATGAGAACGGTTTTTTATTTAGTTTCGTTAGAGCAATCATAGGATATAAGGGCCGGGTATAGAGAGCCGGCCCAGCCCCCTTCCATATCAATAAATTATTTTATTTAACGTTTTAGATTAACTAATTCTTGAAGAATTTCGTCAGAAGTTGTAATAATACGAGAGTTTGCTTGGAACCCACGTTGTGCAACAATCATTTCTGTAAATTCTTCGGATAAGTCAACATTGGACATTTCTAGGAAGCCGGATTGAACTTTTCCTAATCCTTTCTCTGTATCACCAGGATTGCCTGGTACAGGTTGACCAGAGTTATTGGATGGTTGATAATAGTTGCCACCTACTTTTGTCAAACCGCCGGGATTAGAAAAACGAGCAATTTGAATTTTACCAACTGGAGTTAACTGGGTTCCTTCTAAATAAGAAACTGTACCATCTTGCCCAATCGTTAACTGTGTAGCTGTATCCGGTATTGTAACTTCATTTGCTTCTCCTTCTCCTTCTCCAATTGCAACTTTCATGCCATCAGATGTAACAAGAGTTCCATTACTATCTAAATAGAAATTTCCAGCTCTTGTATAAAAATTCTCTGTCCCATTTGTTACAATAAAATAACCATCTCCGGTAATCGCACAGTCTAGTGTCCGGTTTGTTGTTTGTGTTGAACCAGCATCATGAATGGTGTCAATAGCTGCAAGTTGTGAACCAAGTCCAATCTGTTTTGGGTTTACACCACCAATAGTACCACTAGGGGCTGTTGCACCTTGTGTTGTTTGTGAGATTAAATCTTTGAAGACTACGCGACCTTTTTTGAAGCCAAAAGTGTTAACGTTTGAAATATTATTACCAATTACATCTAATTTTGTTTGGAAATTGCGAAGTCCACTAATTCCAGAATACATAGAACGTAACATAAAATGATTATTCTCCCTTCAATTATAGAGTGTACTACATCAATCATTCAGTAGTACTAGGCACCCTTAAAAGGTCCTGCCTATGCTAATACGATTGTTCCATCAATATTTGTAAATAATTGATCTTGAGCTTCTTGACGATCCATTGCTGTAATAACTGTTGCGTTTTTTGCACTAATTATAAGAGCTGCATTCCCTGTCAATACAAGTGAATCGTTGACGCCTTTGGCTTTTGCTTCAAATACTTTGTTGGTGATTTTTTCCCATTGTCCATCATCGATATGTATATTGCGCTCTTGAAGTCGATTAGTTGCATGTTTACTAACTCTCAATTGTTTTTCCCGTTGCTCTGCTAATAACTCACTAAACGTTGGAGTTGTTATTTGTTTTAAATTCAAAGTCTTTGGGTTATTTTTTGCATGAAACGGAAACTGGTGTTGAATATAGTTAACTGTTGACATCCCGGTCATCCTCCCTATTATTCAGAAATAGAGGATAATTGATTTGCTTTTACTTCCTTACCATTTGACAGTACAAAAAGAATGTTACCATCTGACGACTTTTTAGCAGATTTTACACTAGCAGTCGTTTCTGATGTTTCAGTGTCAGATTTGTAAGACACATTTTTTCCAATTAATAAGCTTGCTTCAACTAGTGAGTTTGAAGAACTACTCGAGTTTACAAAATTCGGATAATTATTTAAATTTTCGTTAGAACCAACTACTTCAGAGATATTTGCTGGATCCAGTGTTTTTCCATCTTCAAGTGTGATTTTCACACTATCTCCAGAAAAAGCTATTTTACTTACAATACCATTACCTGTATTGATAATTGCATTACCTTTTTCATCTTTTTTATCGCTTGCTTCATGCCAAGTGATATTTTTTCCGATAAAGCTATTATATTGCATAAGTTGTGATTGCTTAGCTATTTGGGATAATGAATCTATAGATTTAGCAACATTTTGCATTTGCTCGAGTGAAGAGAATTGTGCCATTTGAGAAATAAATTCTTTATCATCCATTGGACTAGTTGGATCTTGGTTTTGCAATTGAGTTACAAGTAATTGTAAGAACGCATCCTTATCCAAAGAGCTTTTGCCTGTTTTTTTGTCAGTGGTTTTATTTGCTAAATAATAATCCGACGATATTGTATTAGAAGTCGCCGAATTTGTTGCAGTTGTTTCAGCCATTATTTAAACCTCCAAATCCATTAAGATATCGTTGAAACTTGAGTCATCATCATCATTATCTTTTTGTTTTTTTTCTTGTTCTTCTGAATGCTGCTTAAAAGCTTGTTGGAATTGGTGCTGATGTTCTTTATCAGCTCTGTTTGTTTCAGTTAATGCTTGTGCAACATCAATTCGATCTAATTGAATATTTTGGTTAACTAATCCTTGTTTTAACTGTTGAAGTTGACTTTCAAGCATTTGTTTTCCAATATTCGTCGATGCTAAGAAACGTGCGCTCATTACTCCATCTTTTTGGATGAGTTCAACCCGGACAGATCCCAAATTCTCTGGATAAAGTTTAATTAATAACTTCGTACCTGCAGCATTATTTGAAAATTGACTACGATTCATGATTGCTTGAAATTCTTTTACAAAAGCCTCAGCTTGTGAAGCTTTATTTGTCGGTAGACTTATTGTAATACTTGTTGTAGTTGCTTTATTCGTAGGAGTTATTGCAACAGTTGTTGTGTTTTCTTTATTTATTGTTTGAATTGCGCTAATACTTTCTTTTGTATTGGTATCTACTACTTTTGAATCGGTATCTAGTAGATTAACATTTAGTTGTTGAACTTTATCGTATTTTACTAGATTCGTCTCTTCGTTAGATAGAGATTGTTCTACCTTAGTTGATAGCTGTGATAGCATCTCTTTAAGTTGGAAGATTTGATATTCTTGCTTCAACATTAAGTCTGTTTTAGGTGCTGTAAGTTCTATAAGCTTTAAGACTTGTAAAACTTGTGTCGCTTGTTGCTTAGAAATCTTAGCATTTGAATCTCCATTAATAGTAGATAGCAGATTTTGCTTAAAAGTTAGATTATTTTGATCAATATTCGCTAACATACTCCAAATATCTTCAGCAGTTGAATGATTGTCTCCTGTTAGCTGTTGAATCGCTTGTTGCAGGTCATTCTGGTCAATTCCTAAAGCTTGGAGAATATTGTCTAATGATGTTCCTTCCAAATAATCCGCTTCTTTTAAATCTAATCCTAAAGCATCGCCTAGTTGCTCTAATGATGATGCATTTAATATAGCGGAAAAATCATCGATAGAAGTCGTTTGTTCTTGCTCAGAATTGTCAACAAGTTTTGAAACGGAACCGAGTAAACCTTCTAAACCATTTGAATAATTAAATCTAAATCTACTTGATGTTTCTTTTGATTCCTTACTGTCTTCAGTATCTTCTACGCTTTTGTCCGTTTGTATTTCTTGTGGTTCAACTTTTTCTACATTTTGTTTTTTTGCAGTCATCTTATCAGAAATATTATTTTGAGAGGCATTTTGTTCTTGTTTAGCAATTGAATTATTAGCCTTTGATAGTATTTTTGAAAAATTTTTATCATGAGAGGCTGCTTTATAGGAAGTAGAATGACTATCCATAGTTTTTGATACTTTTAACGATTCTATATTCACATTTTCACCCCCTTTCAATTTAAAGTATTAATTATTGATTAATTATTTTTAGAAAGTAATTCTGTATAATGTGCCGCTTTGTCTGAAGGCATTTTTTCAAGAATTGCCGCTAATGTTGCTGGTTTTAAACTTGATAAAATTTTCATAGCTTCTGCATCTTTCATATTTGTTATGACTGGTGCGGAAGCTTTTGGTGCCATATTTTCATATGTTTTGACAATATCACTAAATTCTTTTTTTGTATCATCTTTGCCTTTTTCAAGCTTTTTGATTTGTACTTCTAATCGATGCTTTTCAATTTTTGTTTTAGCATTTGCACTCTTGGAATCCTCTACTTCCCCTTGCAATTTAGCTATTTCAGCTTCTTTTTCTTGAAGTTGTGCTTTTAAATCAGCTATTTGCTTTTCGTTATTAGAGTTTACTTTTTTTATATCGTTTGTTTTTTCAGTTGACGTTGAAGCACCAGTAATTTGTTTAGCTTTTTCAAAAACATTCGTACCAGTAACTTCTGCAGCAATCAGGAGAACAGCAGATATGAAAAGCAATGGTATTATTACCCAAAAGAAAATTTTCTGGATTAAACTCGGTTTCTTTTCTTCAACTACTTCTTCAACTTGTAATTTTGGCTTTCTTCCCTTTTTTCTAGGTTTTGTTGTTGCCATGTTCTCACCTAATTTCTTTGTTGTAATATGCTATAGATGAAAGTTCGTCTAATTCAATCATTTCTAATCGATCTTGTTCTTTGCGATATGATTGATAATCTTTTTCTTTCATCTTTTCATATTTACGACATTCTAATGATTTTTCTATTAGCTTCTCTTTATGCCATTCCATTTTTGAACGGGCTTGAATTACTTTTTGCTGTGTTTCATCTATTGATTTTTCGACACTGCTTAAAAAATTTGAATAATGATGGATTTCATTGATTGTTGATCCTTTTGCTAGTTTCTTCTCTTGGAAATCGATTAAATCTTCCTTTTTTTTTAGAAGTTTATACAGTTTAGTAGCTATATCCTCAAATGACTTTGTTGCATCCTTATAGGCCATTTCATTTTGGTCTTTTTCTTGTTGTTTTACTGTCATTACTTTATCAAAACGATATTGATAAGCCTGCATCTATTTAACACCGCCAGTCGATAATTTCACTAATTCTGCAACGCTATCTTCCATGCTAACTTTATCCATATATCCTTGTTTTAAATAAGATGTAATGAGTGGCTCATAATATATGGCTTCATCGATTTCTTTTGATGTCCCCTTCTTATAAGCCCCTATATTAATCAAATCCTCTGATTTCTCATATGTAAAATAGAGTTCTCTTAAATACTCAGCAGCCTTTACATGTTCAGGTGTTGCGATATGATTCATCAATCGGCTCACACTTTTTAAGATATTGATCGCTGGGTACTGTCCCTTATTTGCTAATGTTCTATCTAAAACAATATGTCCATCTAAAATTCCACGTACGGTATCTGCAATCGGTTCGTTCATATCATCACCGTCGACAAGTACAGTATAAAAAGCAGTAATCGAGCCTTTTTCATTTGTACCCGTTCTTTCTAGAAGCTTTGGCAATATACCAAATACCGATGGTGTATACCCTTTTTGAGCTGGTGGTTCACCAGTTGCAAGGCCAATTTCACGTTGAGCCATAGCAACACGGGTGACAGAATCCATCATTAACATAACGTTTAGTCCCCGATTTCGGAAGTACTCAGCAATTGCTGTTGCAGTAAATGCCCCTTTAATGCGCATTAATGCTGGTTGGTCTGATGTAGCAGCTACAACAATGGACCTTTTTAACCCTTCTTCTCCTAAATCTCTCTCGATAAATTCACGAACTTCCCGTCCACGTTCACCAATAAGAGCGATAACATTTAAGTCTGCAACTGTATTTCTTGCAATCATACCTAGTAGCGTTGATTTTCCTACACCAGAACCTGCGAAAATCCCTACACGCTGACCCTTTCCAACTGTTAGCATTCCATCAATTGCTTTTACCCCAACCTCAAGTATTTCATCTATCGGTGGTCTTGTAAGAGGATTAGGCGGATCTTCCTCTGTTTGAACTGTAGTTAATCCTTTTGGTAAACTACTACCATCTATCGGATATCCCATTGAATCAAGTACTTTTCCAATTAGTTCAGTACCTACCTTTACTTCTAACGGTACGCCTGTTCCTTCTACTAAGCACCCTTTTGAAATTTCACGAAGAGATGTATAAGGCATTAGCACAACAATCTCATCTTTAAACCCAACTACTTCAGCAAGAATTTCCTGGTGACCATGTTTGACCGTATTGACATGAATTTTGCAGACATCTCCTATAGAGCTATCTGGTCCTTGGGATTCAATCATTAAACCAACTACTCTTGTTACTCGTCCAAACTTTTTGAACGTTTGAACTGAAGATATGTGCTCTAATAACTCTGCTGCTTTCATTGTCCTCAATCCACGCTTTCTAAAATTTCTCCAAGTTTTAGTCTTAACTCATTTAGCTGTTGGTCTATGCTAACGATGATTCTTCCATGATTTGTTTCAATATAACAATCTGTATCACCAATTTCTTCATTGACAAAGATCATAAAAGGAACACCTATAGGAAACATTTCACTTAACTCTTCACGATGCTCTGAAACGAGCCTGTAATATAGTGGAGAGACATATAATTTAATCTCTTTCATCTCTCTTGCTTCTTTTAATCCTTTTCGAACTATATCGATAAAACGTTCAGGATTTTCTTGCAAGGCTATTCCTAATATTTTTTCTGCAGAGCGAATAGCAATTTCAAGAATGACTTCTTCTTGTTCTTGCAAATATTGCTCTGCGTTTAGTTTAGATTGAATAATTGTATTATTGGCCAATTTAATATCTTCAGCCATATTAGCTTCTGCCTTCAAACGGCCTTCTTCAAGACCTTGCTGAAACCCTTCATCATACGCTTGCTGTTGCAATTCTAATTTTTCTTGCTGCCATTTTTGTTTTTCTTCATCTAACGCTTGATTTTTTTGAAAGCATTGTTGCTCAAATGCCTCTTTTTGGCTTTGTATTTCTTGATGCGCCTCACTCAAAAGTTTATTACGCTCTTCAAAAACATGTTCTAAAGTTATATCTTCCTCTACATTTTCATGTGTACTGAATAATTCTTGTATTTCAATGGTGCGGAAATTTTCTTTATAAGCCTTCGAATCTTCAAAACGGAAAATCTTAGACAATTACGTCATCCCCTCCACCACGAGCAATAATAATTTCACCAGCGTCTTCTAATCGGCGTGTAATTCCTACAATACGTGATTGGGCTTCCTCTACATCTCTCAAACGAACAGGTCCGATTACTTCCATTTCTTCTTTAAATGACTCGGCCATACGTTGTGACATATTCTTGAAAATGATTTCTTTTACTTCTTCGCTTGAAACTTTCATCGCTAAAAGTAAATCCTCGTTTTCGCAATCCCGAATAACACGTTGGATAGAACGGTTGTCGAGTGTAACAATATCTTCGAAAACAAACATGCGCTTTTTGATTTCTTCCGCAAGTTCTGGATCTTGTATTTCGAGTGCATCGAGAATTGTTTTTTCAGTTTGACGATCTACACCATTCAGTACTTCTACGACAGCATCTACGCCACCAGTCTCTGTATAGTCTTGCGTAACCGTTGATGACAATTTTCTCTCTAATACAGATTCAATTTCACTAATTACTTCTGGTGAAGTTGAATCCATAGTAGCTATACGTTTAGCAATATCTGCTTGAACTTCTTGAGGAAGAGATGATAAAATAACTCCCGCCTGCTGCGGTTCAAGATAAGACAAGATTAAAGCAATTGTTTGTGGATGCTCATTTTGTATAAAATTAAATATTTGAGCAGGATCTGTTCTACGTGCAAAATCAAAAGGTCTTACTTGTAAAGATGACGTTAAACGATTAATAATTGCTTGTGCCTGATCATTTCCGAGTGCCTTTTCTAATACCGTTTTAGCATAGCCAATTCCGCCTTGAGAAATATAATCTTGAGCAAGTGCTATATTATGAAATTCTTCTATTATTTCTTCTTTAATCTCTGGTTCAACTTTTTTTACACTAGAAATTTCTAATGTTAGTTTTTCTATTTCCTCTTCATTTAAATGTTTATATACAGCAGCTGATACCTCTGGTCCTAAAGAAATTAATAGGAGTGCTGCTTTTTGTTTTCCTGATAGACCTTTTTCTTTCTTAGCTACCACAGCTTAACCCTCCCATTAATCTTCTGAAATCCATGTTCTTAATAATTTTGCAAATTCATCTGGCTTTTCTTTTGCCATTTTTTCAAGTTGTTTTCTTCTTAAAGTTGTTTCGGTTTCTTTCTCATCAGAAATATCTTCAATATCTAATTCTACTTCGTCTTCATAATCATATTCATCCTCATCGTACTCTTCTCTTCTAGAACGAACGATAAAGAATACTAGTAAACCAATGACAACTAATAAAATTCCACCTATTACATATATCCACCATGGGATAGAACTTTTTTGTGCAGTTGCCATTTGTGCTTTACCATTCATCTTTTCAACTGCAACTGTTACCTTTTGATTCACTTGTGCATTAGTTAGCTGGCCTGCCTCGTTTTTGTCAATTGACGTACGTACAATTGAAGCCAGCATATTTTTAATATTATCTTGTGTAGCTTGTGGCAATGAAGTTGGATCACCCGGTTTTGGTGGTTCAACTAAAACTTGAATTCCAATATCACGAACTCGATATGGACTTTCTGTAATTTTACGTTTAATACGATTAACTTCGTAATTTACTGTGTCCTCTGTTTTTTCATAATCACCATTGCCATTCGTTGTAGATTGATAATCTGTGAAATTATCCGTATTTTGATCTGCTTCAGGTGTACCACCTGCCGCATTTCCTGTACCTGTATATGTTTCGTTGATTTTTTGAGCACTTATTTGAATACCAGCCATATTTTCCTTATCTACTGGTTCAACTAAATTTTCTTCTCTTTTTTCTTGTGTAAAATCAATATCAGTTGTTACAGTAACAGCAGCTTTTCCAGCTCCCATTAACTGACCTAACATTGTTTGAACTTGACGTTGGAGATCTCGTTCAATTTGCTTTTTAATCTCTAATTGTTTATTTGAATCAGAAGATGAAATACCATCCCCAGTCGAAGCAGTTTGGGTATTTAAATCGTAGTATTCAAAATATTGATTGGTAATAACGATATTTTCTGGTTTTAAATTCGGCACACTTTTTGATGCCAAATTATACAATGTCTTAATTTGAGACTCTGTAAACTGATATCCTGGTTCGGTATTTAATACAATTGATGCACTTGCTTCCTGCTGAGTATCACTAACAAAAACACCCTTTTCAGGTAATGTAATCATTACTTTTGCATCTTTAACGCCTTTTACATCTTTCATAAGATTTGCAAGTTCGGTTTGCATTGACGCTAATTTTAATACGTTGAACTCATTATCCGTCATACCAAACCCGGCATTTTTTGAAAAGAAGGAGTAATCAATTTGCCCCGATTGCGGAAAGCCTTGCGAAGCTAAGTCTACTTTTAAATTATCGACTTGATCTTCCGGTACTGAGATAGCTGTTCCACCATTTGTTACCTGATATTTAACTCCCTTTGAATCTAATTGTTCTTTAATTTGCCCTACTTCAGCAGCTGATAAGTCCGAAAACAAAGGTGCATATGTTACTCTAGTTGTGAAATATGTAATAATTGATGCAATGAGTAATATTGCAATAATAGAACCAATAATGGTTCCTTTTTGCACTTTTGTTCGACTACTCCAAAACCCACTAAAGTTGGCTTTGATATTCTTTAGTCTTTCCTTCATTTTGAGCCTCCGGTCATAGTAAATGATTCATCGTTATAAAAAGCCGATAATCATTTCTATTAAACTGTCATTCGCATGATTTCTTGGTAAGCATCAATGACTTTATTACGAATTGATAGGGCAGTATTTAATGTAATATTCGCTTTTTGCGCCGAAATCATTACATCATGAAGCTCTACATTTTCTCCATTAACTAACTTATTAGTCATAGTATCAGAAGCTACTTGACTATCATTAACGGTTGAAATAGCATCTTTTAACATTGTTCCAAAGCTTTCCTTCTTATCAGATGGAATTGTTTGTGCAACGCTTTGTGTCATTGTTGGTTGCGTTGGTTGTAGAACCGAAATTTGTGAAATAGCCATTTCCCTTCATCCTTCCTTAATTAGAATCACCAGTTACTTACCAATTTCAAGTGCTTTAGAAAGCATTGATTTGTTTGCATTAAATACTGTTACATTTGCCTCATAAGATCTTGTTGCTGAAATAAGATTTACCATTTCTTTTAATGAATCGACATTTGAGGTTTGTACATAACCATCTTTATCTGCATCTGGATTTGTTGGATCGTATACAAGTTTATATGGCGTTGAAGTATCTTCATTTATGCTTGAAACTTTTACACCATTCCCCATTTTGCCATTTCCGCCCATAGCAACATTTAAATAATTCGAAAAACTACCTTCCTTCGGTGTTAATGTAACAGTTTTCCGTGTGTAAGGAACCCATTTCCCATTAACCCTCTTAGCACGTGTAGTATCCGCATTAGCCATATTAGATGATATAACATCCATTCGTAGACGTTGCGCTGTTAAGGCAGAACCAGTGGTGTCCATACTATGAAAAATCGACATCGCTAATTACCTCCTTTAGCAACAGTTAAAAGAGAATTCAGTTTTCCATTTTCTCTTTCAATTAATGCATTGTAATAGATTGTATTTTTCGCTAAACTCGCTTGTTCTTTATCCATATCTACACCATTTCCATTTTCTCTATAAGAGTTATTGGAATAACTATACACGCCTGGGGCTTTAGAATCTGTTTGGAAGTCAATATGCTTATCATTTGTACGATATGCCTTTATGTATGATTCTTTAGCTTCTGTCAACATCTTGCTAAAACTTACATCTTTAGCCTTATAGTTAGGTGTGTCGACATTTGCTATATTTTGTGCGATTGTTTTTTGTTTAACACTCGCATATGATAATCCACTTTCGATATTACTTATTGTTCCGCTAAATAGGCTCAAATTTTTCACCTCAATTCGACTTTTTTTGTCAAATTCTCTTAAATTTCAATACGTTATAATTGTAATAAATATGTTATAAAGTGTCTATCTAAAATAGCTTATTTTTAGTAGGCAAAACAAACTATTTTTGTTCGCAAAATAGTTTGTTTTATTTTTTAACTCAATCCTTAAATACTACTTTTCGATTATAAATGTTTTATACTATTACAATGTTAAATACGTTTAATTGCTTATTTTTAAAGAGTTAATGAAATAAACTCTATTCTTTAAAAACAGTCTGTGAAATATTATCTAGTTCTTTCGTCACTTAATATTAAAACTTTCATTTTACTAGTACTATCACACGTAAAAAATCATTTTTTTAACAAAAACAAAATATTCAGAATGAATAGAAATATTTTTCGTTCTCTCTTTTTTTATTATCTTGCGTTTATTACCTACATCGCGACTACAAATTTCGACAAATTTATATTGGATAATTTTTTACAATCATATATGTATCTTCTTTAAAACAAAAAAACTATCTTTTCTTCAAAAGTAGAAAAGATAGTTTCATCATTAATCAATAAATTTTAGCGCATTTTTATTTCTGCTAATGCAGTAAGGAATTTGTTATTTAATACTTTGATATAAGTACCTTTCATCCCTAGAGAACGTGATTCAATAACACCAGCAGATTCTAATTTACGTAACGCATTAACGATTACGGAACGAGTAATTCCCACTCGATCTGCAATTTTAGAAGCCACTAGTAAACCTTCAGAACCATCTAATTCTTCAAAGATATGTTCGATTGCTTCTAGTTCACTGTATGATAATGAGTTGATAGCCATTTGTACAACAGCTTTACTGCGTGCTTCTTGTTCGATTTCTTCAGATTTTTCACGTAAAATTTCCATTCCAACAACTGTAGCACCGTATTCAGCTAAAATTAGATCATCATCTTCAAATTTACTTTCTAAACGTGCTAGGATTAATGTTCCTAAACGTTCTCCACCACCATTGATTGGTACAATAGTAGTTAAACCTGATTTGAAAATTTCTTGAGCTTCAACCGGAAAAGCACTGTGTTGGTCAAAAACATCTAAATTTGAAGCAGTTTCTGAGAAGTCATATAAGTTGCGAGTATATTCTTCTGGGAATTGGCGTTGTTCAAGCATTTTTTTAAAACGTTCGTTTTCGATTTGTTGGTTCACTGCAATACCTAATAACTTACCTTTACGACTTACAATATATACGTTACTATCGATTACTTCACCAAGCTTTTCTGCCATTTCTTTAAAGTTAACTTGTTTTCCTGCTGATGCTTGTAGCATGGAATTAATTTTTCTTGTTTTAGCTAATAAATTCATTTTTATTTAGCCTCCTGTAAAATTTTCTTGAATTTATGCAATATTCAAAAGGTTTTAAATTTTGCGCAATACATTAGATTATAAACTATAAAATAAACTGTGACAAATCTTTATTCTTAACAATTTTGTTAAGTTTTTCATCGACATACCCTTCTGTAATTTCTATATGTGCTGGTGAAATATCTGCCGCTTCAAATGATAGTTCTTCTAATAACCGTTCAAGTATTGTATGCAAACGTCTTGCACCGATATTATCTGTATCCTGGTTAACATTTGTTGCAATCTCTGCAATGCGTTCAATTGCTGCATCCGTAAATACAATCTCAATACCCTCCGTAGCAAGAAGCGCTTGATATTGAATAATCAATGAGTGATCTGGTTCTTTTAAAATACGAATAAAGTCTTCTTTTGTTAATTTTTCTAATTCAACTCGAATTGGGAATCTCCCTTGTAATTCGGGAATCAGATCAGATGGCTTTGACATATGAAATGCTCCTGCTGCAATAAACAAGATAAAATCCGTACGAACAGGTCCATATTTTGTATTAATTGTTGAACCCTCAACTATCGGAAGTATATCTCGTTGCACTCCTTCTCGAGATACATTTGCACTTCCTCCACCACTATTACTTCTAGTAGCGACTTTATCAATTTCGTCAATGAAAATAATTCCTGTTTCTTCTGCACGACGAATTGCTTCTTCAGATACTTCGTCATTATCGATTAATTTGTTAGCTTCTTCAATCGTTAAAATTCGCCTTGCATCTTTTACTTGTAATCGGCGTTTTTTCTTTTTGGGTGGCATAAAACTTGAAAGCATATCCCCCATGTTCGTTCCACCCATATCAAGGCCACCAGGAATCATACCCATCATATTCGGTTGTTGTTCTGTTACTTCAATGGTGATCCATTCGTTTTCTAATTTTCCATCTCGTAATTTCTCAGCAATTTGAGAACGTTTTAAACGAACTTGCGAATCTTCTTCTTGTTTTTCTTCAGAGTCTTCACTTTTTTGTCCAAATAAAGCTTCAAATGGATTTTGTGTAGCTTGCTTTTTTTTCATACTTGGCACTAATAATTTCACAATTTGGTCATTTGCTAATTTTTCAGCTTGTTCTTTAACTTCTTCTTGTTTTTCTTCTTTTACAAGGCGATTGGAGATGTCCACTAAATCTCGAACCATAGATTCAACATCCCGACCAACATAACCTACTTCAGTAAATTTTGTAGCCTCCACTTTAAGAAATGGTGCTTTCGCAAGACGTGCTATACGACGAGCAATTTCAGTTTTACCGACACCAGTTGGCCCTATCATCAATATATTTTTAGGAATTACTTCATTTCGAATTTCTTCAGATAATAATTGTCTACGATAACGATTACGTAAGGCAACGGCTACAGCTCTCTTCGCTTCTGTTTGGCCGACAATATAACGATTTAAATACTCTAACATTTCTCTAGGGGTCTTTTGTTGTATCATACTTCTAGATCCTCCACGATAATATTATGGTTTGTAAATACACAAATATCTGCTGCTATTTCTAACGATGCTTTCGCAATTTCTTTCGCAGTTAATATATTTCCACTATATTGTTTTAAAGCTCTTCCGGCAGATAAAGCATAATTCCCACCAGAACCAATTGCTAAAATGCCATCATCTGGTTCAATCACTTCACCAGATCCAGATACTAATAGTAATGTCTCACTATTCATCACTAGTAAAAGGGCTTCTAACTTTTGAAGCATCTTATCCCCACGCCATTGTTTAGCAACTTCTACAGCAGCTCTTTGCAAATTTCCGTTATATTCCATCAATCTACTTTCGAACATTTCAAATAATGAAAAAGCATCTGCCACAGATCCAGCAAAACCAGCTAGCACTTTACCATTGTATAAACGACGAACTTTTTTTGCTGTATGTTTCATTACTACAGAGTTTCCTAACGTAACTTGCCCATCGCCTGCCATAGCACTTTGACCATTATGCTGTATGGCAAATATTGTTGTTGCATGCAAATCCATAATTTAAAACCTCCTCAAAATATTAAGCTCTTGGGTGAGCATTCATATATGTGTTTCGTAGATGTTCTTTTGTTACATGTGTGTAAACTTGCGTTGACGATAAATTAGAATGTCCTAATAATTCTTGAACAGTTCTCAAATCCGCCCCATTATTTAATAAATGGGTTGCAAACGTATGTCGTAACATATGTGGATATATGTTAGTATGTAACTCCGCTTGTTTCACCATGTCATTTAAAATATATCGAACGCCTCTTGCAGTTAGAGCTCCTCCTCGCATATTTACAAATAGTTTTGTATGCTTTATATCTTTAACAAGTTTAGGACGAGATTCTGCTAGATAGTGTTGCATGGCTTCAGCTGCAAAATGTCCAAATGGAACATACCTCTCTTTTCTACCTTTCCCCATCACTCTTAAGATATTCAATGAAAAGTCAACATCTTTCAGTTCGATTGATGTTAGTTCACTTACTCGGATGCCAGTTGCATAAAGAAGTTCTAATAAAGCCATATTCCTTAATGCCTTAGGGTCTTCTCCCTCATTTGACTCAAACAGCTTCGTTAGTTCCTCTTCATAAAAAAAGTGGGGTAATCTTAATTCTTTTTTGGGATGATAGAGAGCTTGGAACGCTGTATCGTCCAAATTATATTCTTTATTTAAAAATTTGAAAAAAGAACGGATTGAAGAAATCTTCCTTGATATTGTCGTTCTTGCCTTTTTTTCTTCATACAATTTCGTTACAAAAAGTCTGGCGTGTATGTATTCAACTTGCGTTAAATCTTCCACACCTTCTACTTGAAGGAATGTATAAAAATCAAGTATATCCTTTTGATAATCACGTACCGTTAATGGAGAGAAGTTTTTTTCTAATTGGATATAAGTAACAAACTGTTCAAGTGCCTGTTTAAATTGAATGTTCATAGGAACACCTCATCTACTCACGTTTTCTGTTCTATTTTCTCACTGTAACACAATTAAATAAAGCGAAAACGCTTTCCACAACTTAGACTATGGCAATTTTCAGTAGATTTATGACATTTTTTTGTATGAATATTTTATTAAACATATTTTATGTGTAGTATACCTAATTATGGAAGTATTTATCCTAAAAAAAACCGATTAAACGCAAAAAAAAATAATTGCAAAGAAAAAAGCCCTTAAAAGTATAACAACATTTAAGGACTTACGCAAACTATTAAACAAAATTTTAACAAATTTAAAATCCAAGACACTGGATAATTATATACAATATTATTTTTTATGTCTCATTTGAAATTTATTTTGGATTTTCTACTCATTAAAAGTGTAAAAATCTATAGTACTTCTATTGTGGATTTAAATTGTTTTAATGCATTTAAAGCACGTTCTGCATGCTTTTCTCCACGTTCTTGTTTTGATTTAATTTTTTCACCTAGAGCTGGGAAAAGACCAAAGTTCACATTCATCGGTTGGAAATGTTTTGGATCGGCTTCTGTTATATAACGAGCCATACTTCCTAAAGCAGTTTCAGCAGGGAAGATATATAAATCTTGTTGTAATGCTAAATGAGCTGCATTAATCCCAGCGATTAAACCACTTCCTGCTGATTCTACATAACCTTCTACACCTGTCATTTGACCAGCAAAGAAGATGTTTGGCTTACTTTTTAGTTGATATGTTGGTGCTAAAGCTTTTGGTGAATTGATAAATGTATTTCGATGCATAACTCCATAACGTACAATTTCAACATTCTCTAATCCAGGAATCATACGAAATACTTCTTTTTGTGCACCCCATTTTAAATGTGTTTGGAATCCAACGATATTATATAGTGTTCCTGCTGCATCGTCTTGACGAAGCTGAACTACTGCGAATGGTCGTTTTCCAGTCTTAGGATCTTCTAAGCCTACCGGTTTCATAGGCCCGAAAAGCATTGTTTTTGGTCCTCTTTCTGCCATAACTTCAATCGGCATACAACCTTCAAAATACTTTTCTTTTTCAAATTCGTTTAAGGGTGCTTTTTCTGCTTCAACAAGTGCTTTTTGGAATGCATAGAACTCATCTTCTGTCATAGGACAGTTTAAATAAGCAGCTTCACCTTTATCGTAACGAGATTTTAAGTACACTTTATCCATATCGATACTGTCTTTTTCAATAATAGGTGCTGCAGCATCATAGAAATATAAATAATCTTCTCCTGTTAATTGTTGGATTTTATCAGCTAAAGCTTTTGAAGTAAGTGGACCAGTTGCAATAACTGTAATCCCTTCATCCGGAATTTCTGTTACTTCTTCATGAATTACTTCCACAAGTGGGTGATTTTTTACTTTTTCTGTAATATATCCTGAGAATTCGTGTCTATCTACAGCCAATGCACCACCAGCTGGTACTGAACAATTGTCAGCAGCTTCAATAATGATTGAGTCCAATTGACGCATTTCTTCTTTAATTACGCCTACTGCATTAGTTAAATTATTTGCTCTTAGTGAATTACTACAAACTAGTTCAGCAAATTTATCTGTATGATGTGCGGGTGTTTGTTTTACTGGGCGCATTTCATATAGTCGAACTTGTACGCCTCTTTTCGCGATTTGCCAAGCAGCTTCACTTCCAGCTAAACCTGCTCCGATTACATTTACAATTGGTGTCATTCTATTATTTACCTGCTTTCTAACTAAATCATTGTGTAGGTTCTTCTTTATAATCACAACTTGTACATTGGACTTGAATACCTTTTTTAATTTTCTTTTCTACTAATAATTCATTACATTTCGGACATGGACGGTTGATAGGTTTATCCCATGAGACAAAGTCACAATCTGGATAGCGGTTACATCCGTAAAAAATGCGTTTTGTCTTACTTTTTCTTTCGACGATTTCGCCCTCTTTACATTTTGGACATTTCACACCGATCTCTTTCACAATTGCTTTTGTATTACGGCATTCTGGGAAATTACTACAAGCCATAAATTTTCCATATCGTCCTAACTTAAAGACCATAGGTGATCCACATTGTTCGCAATCCTCACCTGCTGGTTCATCCTTAATCTCTACTTTTTCCATTGCAATTTCTGCATGTCTCAAATCCTTTTCAAATTTCCGATAGAAATCATCAATAATTTGAACCCATTTGACGTTACCATCTTCAATACTATCTAAGTCTTTTTCCATTTGCGCAGTAAATTCAATATCAATAATTCCCGGGAAAAATTCAAGCACTAATGAATGGACAATTTCCCCAAGTTCAGTAGGAACAAATCGTTTCGCTTCTAATGTAACGTAGCCACGCTTTTGAATAGTGTCTAATGTTGGTGCGTAAGTAGATGGTCTTCCTATACCTAGCTCCTCTAACGTTTTAACTAGACGTGCTTCTGAGAAGCGTGGTGGCGGTTGAGTGAAATGTTGTTTCGGTTCAATTTCTAAACTATTCACAACATCACCTTGCTCCATTGGAGGCAGAAGTTTATCTTTTTCTTCTTTTTGATCATCAGAACCTTCAATATAGAGCTTCATAAAACCAGGGAATTTTACATTTGAGCCAGATGCACGGAAGATGATTTCACCATTTTGTAAATCTGTGGTTACTGTATCTAATATTGCTGGTGCCATTTGGCTTGCAACAAATCTTTCCCAAATCAAACGATATAATCGCAATTGATCTCTAGATAAGACTGCTTTCAATTGATCAGGATGACGCAATGTACTTGTAGGTCGAATAGCTTCATGTGCATCTTGTGCATTTTCTTTATTTTTTGCTTGTTGAGTAATTAAAGTCGTATACTCAGATCCATAATTTTGTTCAATATATTCATGAGCTTCTTTTTTAGCTGTTTCAGAGATACGTGTAGAGTCTGTACGCATATATGTGATTAAACCTACTGTACCTTCTTTTCCAACATCTATACCTTCGTATAATTGTTGCGCAAGCATCATTGTTTTTCGAGCACGGAAATTCAACTTTCTAGCAGCTTCTTGTTGTAAAGATGAAGTAGTAAATGCAGGTGAAGCATTTCTTTTACGTTCTCTTTTAACAATTTTTTTCACTTGAAAATCGTTGCCATTGATTTGGTTAAGAATTTCTCCTACTTCTTGTTCATTTGATAATTTAATTTTTTCTTTTGCTATTCCATAAAATGAGGCATCAAATGTTTTTTTGCCTTTTTGGAAATTCCCCTCAATTGTCCAGTATTCTTCCGGTTGGAAGTTCTTGATTTCATTTTCACGGTCAATAATCAGACGTAATGCTGTGGATTGAACACGACCTGCTGATAATCCTTTTTTAACTTTCTTCCATAATAAAGGGCTAATATTATATCCAACAAGCCTATCTAAAATTCTTCTTGCTTGTTGCGCATCAACTAAATCCATATCAATTGGACGTGGATGCTTAAAGGACTCTTTAATCGCATCCTTTGTAATCTCATTAAATACTACACGGCAATCTGATTCAATATCAATATTCAAAGCAGTTGCTAAGTGCCAAGCTATTGCTTCCCCTTCACGGTCTGGATCGGCTGCGAGATATATTTTCTTTGCTTTCTTCGCTGCAGATTTCAAATCTTGTAAAACGGGGCCTTTACCACGAATCGTTATATATCTTGGTTCGTAATTGTTTTCTGTATCAATAGCCATTTGACTTTTTGGAAGGTCGCGTACATGACCTATTGAAGCTTTTACTTTATATTTTTTTCCTAAATATCGCTCGATTGTTTTTGCTTTTGCGGGCGATTCCACTATAACTAAATAATCCGACATTAGATTTCCCCCTTATAGAGGTGTTGTTTCATTTTCCAAAAGAAATACCTGTTGCAAAATGTATAACAGAATTTGTATTTTTGCAACCCTTTTTCATTTAGAAAGTAGAAATCCTTCTATTTCTTCTATAATTTGATAACCGTTCCACACAGGCATTGCACCTTCTAATAGCAATTTATGTGGTCCCTTAGAAAGTGGTTTTGTTATATCACCTGGCACAACGAATATATGCTTACCGTTTTCTAAACCATGATCAATCGTACTTAAAGTACCACTTTTTTCCGCTGCCTCAGTAACAAGTATCCCTTCAGACATACCACTTATAATACGATTGCGCATCGGAAAATGCCATTTTTGTGGTTTTACATATGGCGGATATTCGCTTATAAGCAAATGTTCTTTCTCCATAATTTCAGCTAATTTACGATTTTCTTTTGGATAAAGGTGAAACAAACCATGACCTAATACTCCAATTGTTTGACCAGAAAATTTTATTGTTGCTTCATGAGCCATGCGATCTGCACCTTTAGCTAACCCACTAACAATAACATACTTTTGTTCTACTAATGGTGGTATTATATAGTTTAATATTTTTTCAGAATAATTTGTAGCTTGTCTTGAACCAACTATTGCAATTCTACGCCAATTCTTCAAAATATCAACTAATCCTTTTGTATAAAGTACAACTGGTGGGTCATATAATGCAAGTAATTTGTTGGGATATAATGAATGATGAAAAGGTATGGGGAAGATATTATGTGCCATATACGCTTCATTTAATGGGGAATTAAGCGTTTTTATATAGTTTTCTTGTAAAATTCCAGCTTTTTCGACAGATAAATTCAAATATCCAGCTAGTTTTTGAGTAGATATTTGATCTAATTGTGTTAAATCTGGGTCTACTTCAAACAATTTCTGCAACCTGTTAAGGGGAACAGGAAACACATAATGTAGTGCAAGTAATCTTTCTGTAAAATTTACATCGTACATAACTTCCCTCCATTAATATGCAATTATACTTTAAACAAACAAGCTTTATCAAAGACTATTTATAAAGAAAGTGCAGTACTATTTTAGTACTACACTCTCATTCTAATGGGTTTTACACTTTTCGTACAAGCCCTTTTCTTTAATCACTCGAATAAATGTTTCGCCAATAACTGATGGTGTTGGAGCTACTTCGATACCGCATTCATTCATCTTTTTGATCTTTTCTTTTGCAGTACCTTTACCACCTGAAATAATAGCTCCTGCATGCCCCATACGTTTACCAGGAGGTGCTGTTTGACCACCGATGAATCCTACAACAGGTTTTGTCATGTTTGCTTTAATCCATTCTGCAGCTTCTTCTTCAGCTGTACCACCGATTTCTCCAATCATGATAACTCCATATGTTTCTGGATCTGCTTCAAATTCTTTTAATACATCTATGAAGTTTGTGCCGTTTACAGGGTCCCCACCAATTCCGACTGCTGTAGTTTGGCCAATGCCTTCTACCGTTAATTGATGTACTGCTTCATATGTTAATGTACCAGAGCGAGATACAACACCAACATGACCTTTTGTATGAATATATCCTGGCATAATACCAATTTTACATTCATCTGCAGTAATAACTCCAGGACAGTTTGGTCCAATTAAACGCGTTTTCTTCCCTTCCATATAGCGTTTAACTTTGACCATATCAAGTACAGGAATATGTTCTGTAATACAAATCACCAAATCTAGTTCAGCATCTACAGCTTCTAAGATTGCATCTGCTGCGAATGGTGCTGGAACATAAATGACAGAAACATTCGCTCCTGTTTCATTAATTGCATCAGCAACCGTGTTAAATACAGGTACTCCTTCAACTGAAGTACCCGCCTTACCTGGCGTTACACCTGCTACTATTTTAGTACCGTAATCTAGCATTTGTTTTGTATGAAAAAGCGCAGTCGAACCTGTAATACCTTGTACCAATACTTTTGTATCTTTGTTGATATAAATACTCATCTTGATTCCGCCCTTCTTAGCCTACAAGTTCTACGATTTTTTGAGCACCGTCACCCATGGAATCTGCAGCGACAATATTTAAGCCTGATTCTCTCAGTAATTTTTTCCCTAAATTAACATTAGTTCCTTCAAGACGAACAACTAATGGTACTTTTAATCCTACTTCTTTTGCAGCTGTGATTACGCCTTCTGCAATGACATCACATTTCATAATACCACCGAAAATATTAACAAAAATTCCTTTTACATTGCGGTCAGACAGTATTATTTTAAATGCTTCCGTTACTTTTTCAGCAGTTGCACCACCACCAACGTCAAGGAAGTTTGCCGGACGCCCGCCATAGTAACTAATTGTATCCATTGTAGACATCGCTAGACCTGCTCCATTTACCATACAACCAATGTTACCGTCTAAAGTTACATAGTTTAAATCGTATTTTGAAGCTTCTATTTCTTTTGGATCTTCTTCATCAAAATCTCGCAATTCAACAATATCTTTATGGCGATATAACGAATTACTATCAAAATTAAATTTGGCATCTAACGCTTGTACTTCATTTCCCCCTGTTATTGCTAGAGGGTTAATTTCTAAGATAGATGCATCTTTTTCTGTAAACGCTTTATATAAACCTAGCATTAAATTTGCTGTTTTATTGATTAATTTATTAGGAATATTCATATTAAATGCAAGGCGTCTTGCTTGGAAACCAGTAAGACCTATAACTGGGTCAACGACTTCTTTGAAAATCTTTTCCGGTGTCTTTTCCGCTACTTCTTCGATGTCCATACCGCCTTCTTCTGAACCCATTACTGTTACTTTTGAAGTAGCTCGATCTACTAAAAAGCTAAGATAATATTCTTTTTGAATATCAGAACCAGCCTCTATGTATAGGCGCTTGACTTCTTTACCTTCTGGACCTGTTTGATGCGTGACTAGTACTTTACCTAACAATTCTTTAGCATAAGAACGGACTTCATCTAAATTCTTAGCGATTTTAACCCCGCCAGCCTTTCCACGACCACCTGCATGGATTTGTGCTTTTACCACTATAACCTTTGAATCTAATTCTTTCGCAACTTTTACTGCTTCTTCTGGTGAGAATGCAACTCGACCTGAAGGAACCGACACCCCATATTGACGAAGAATTTCTTTTCCTTGATACTCATGGATGTTCATACTTAATCCTCCCATCTAAATTTCATAATATTATGAAATACAAGTATATTGTATAAAAATCAGACAATAATGTCCATAGTCTACTTCACTACATTTCTTTCTGCAAAAATAACAGATTATCCCATAATCTAAAAAGCCACTAATTTTATATAAAAATTAGTGGCTTTTTTCTAAGTATTTTTCATGTAATTGATCCAGTCTATAGATAAATGCAAATACTTCCGCAACAGCTTGATATAGTTCATCTGGAATAGCTTCATTTAAATCTAACTGACCTAATAATTGGACAAGATTTGGATCTTCTTGAATCGGAATATTATGATTCTTTGCTTGTTCCAATATATTTTCAGCAACTTTCCCCTTTCCTTTTGCAATAACCTTTGGTATATCTGCCTTCAAAGGATTATAGGAAAGGGCAACAGCTTCTTTTCTTGTTTGTTGTCTTTCATTCATATACGTATATCGACTCCTTGCGTATGCAATTCTGATGCCGATGATTTCTTACTATTGGTATTCATTTGTTCCTTCGAATATTTTTTTATAAAAACACCCGAAAGTTGATAATCATGTTGTGATAGTCCTGTTTTAAGAATGCTTTTTAATGGCTCTGCTAAAGACTTCAAGTTGTCATTTTCGTTATAAATAGTAACCGAAACAACTCGACTTTGCACTTGCATATCAATGACTGTTTCTTGAATAGAGCTAAGTTGCAAGTAAAAGAGTATGCGTGCATAATCAGCATCAATTTTACCTTCTTTTTTCATACGGCCATTCCATTGTAAAGTTGCCTCTGTCTTTTTTCCGAAGAACTCTAACGGTACTTGCATAATTAGTTGATGTTGCGGTCCGTTTTCACCTGATAAATATTGCATACCATTCATCCGAGCTATGACTTGTTCTGCTACATTTTTGGTCGTACTTGAAACAGAATCCTCCTGCAATAGTCCTAATAATTGGGGCTTTAACTGACTCGAGATTTGTTCTAGATTTGAAGAATTCTCACTTAGTTTTGCTTCATAGCTCAGTCCTAAGTTTTGTAAAGTTTGTTTGATTGCTGTTTCAAATGTTTTACCATCTAGTTGTTGCGCTAACTGTTCTTCAGTTTTCATCAACATTTGTTGAATAAAGTCTGATTTTGAACTAGTTGTTACTTGTACTAATCTTGCAAAAGCATTGTGATCATTTGAAGTATCTGCATTTAAGATTTGCATCATTTGTTGCTTAGCTGTCATTCCTTGCTTATCTTCTTGAAACGGTTGGAATTGTGCTGAATCCCCAAAAGCTTTCAATAATTGGTTATGTAATTCCTTCACCACTGATTGAATTGACTGAGATGCATTTTTTTCATTATCAATCTTTTGTATCGTTTGAAGTAATTCTTCCTTTTGTGTTGAAGTTAACAAAGTCTGCTCTTGAATTGCATTTTTTAGCTGCGGTAGCAATTCTGTCATTTCTTTTTTGGACGCCGTGTACAAAGCGGCTGTTAGCGTTTGAATAGTTGATTTTTGTAATGTTGTTTCGAGATGCTTTGTAACTGCTTGAACATTCTCAACTGTGGGCTGTGTAATTGCCTTTGTTATAGATTGATGAATCCCCAGTTTTTGAGAATCAGATAATGATAAATTTCGTTGTACTGATTCTTTAACTTGCTGGAGTAACGATGTCACTTCCTTAACATTACCTGCTAGTGACTCAGAAGAAAGTTGTTGCAAAAGTCGATTATTATTTGATGGTTGAATATTAGTATTCCAGTTAAGTAAATTTGCACTTTTCGGTATAATTCCCGAGTCTTTTAGTAGTTGTAAAACCGTTAATTTATCTGCTGGAGAAGCTGACGAAGACGATATTACATCTAACATCTTTGCTAGTAATATGCCTCCAGTTTCTAAGGCCAACGGTTTATTGATCAATTGTAGTTGATTTTGAAGCTGTTCTCGCATTGTTGGAGGAATGGAATCGTCTTGGAGTAATAATTGTTGTAGGTTCCCCAAAACCTCTGTAAAACCTTGTTTCATACTACCCTGTAACACAGCTTGAAATGTATTTTGTTGGATTGGTAATTTTAGTTCAATCAATTTTTGTATAACATTCAATGCCTCTCTTGAACTAATTGTATCAGGTAATGTCTTCATTATTTGTTCTGCTTGTTGCATTTGTTCTTTAGTCATTGGCAAATCATTTTTTAGTAAATGAGATGCTATTTGTTTCATCTCATTTGTTTGTGGTAATCTCATAGAATCTAGTAATTGAGTAACTTGCTGTGACATGGGTGCTGATGGTGTCATTGGCCCTGAAATCACTTTAAGTTGCAAATCTGGTTCAACCCCTGATACTTGGAAATAATGCGAATTCCCAGCTTGTAGAGGGATTTCTAATTTAGCCATCATCCGTTGTCCACCAACTTGAACTTCTGCAATTTGGTCTGGATATAATTGTTTAATCGTTCCATGAATCACTTGCCCTTGTTTTAAAACCAATGGATGTCCATTCATTGGCCCACTTGACTGTTGCAGATGAACTGATGTCAATGATGGATAATTCAACTCTATTCACCCCTTCTGAAGAATCATAGATTTAATCGGTTCAAACGTTTTTCGATGAATTTCTGTAGGCCTATATTTTTTTAGTGCTTCCAAATGTTGTTTTGTTCCATAACCTGCATGCTTTTCAAATCCGTACTCTGGATATTGCTGTGCCATTTTCTCCATATAATGATCCCTAGCTGTTTTGGCAAGAATGGAAGCTGCTGCGATTGCTAAGCTTTTGGCATCTCCTTTTATAATGGATTGCTGTGGTATATCAATCGGCAGTGTCATAGCATCTGCTAATACAAAATCTGGTTTTGTTGTTAATGATTCAATTGATATTTTCATAGATTGTTTTGTCGCCTCATATATATTAACCTCATCAATCACACTAGCAGGTTGAAAGTGAATAAAAGAAGCGATGGCACATTCATTTATTTTTTCAATAAAACTTTCTCTCATTTCTTTAGATAACTGTTTTGAATCATTTAACCCGATTAGTGTTGGGCAGTCCTCCGGCAATATGACAGCTGCTGTTACAACTGGTCCTGCCAATGGTCCTCGGCCTGCTTCGTCAGTACCCGCTACAAGTGCATGAGGAAAAGGTCTATATGATTCATCAAATGCAAGTTTCTTCTTGTGTTCTGAAAAGAGTAAATCGTATTTTGCTTTACGACGATGCCACTGTTCCAACGCCTTAACAATACCTTGTCTTTTGTCGGTTTCTAATTCAGACATCCAAGGTTGCCACTCCGTTTCTCTTAATAGTGCATCTTTAATTTCTCTAATGGTACTCACTTAAATTTCTCCTTTTGCTAAGCCTGATTGGTTCATTAATAATCGGTGAAGATGAAGTTAACTTACACACATTAATAATTACACCTATCAATATCCTTTTTATCGGCAATCTTTTTTTAAAGTACAGAAAAAACCTTCTTTACACACTGGTAAAAAAGGTTTGTTTTTTTATGCAAAATCCTCTACAAAATCAAAGGTTAGCTTACCGAGTTGTTGACCACGAATATCTCTTACAATTAGTTCTGCTACTTGATCATAATCAATTTCGCCACCAGATATATAAACGTTTCGTAATTTTCCTATATGATCAAATGTCTCAACAATTTCTTCACTTAAGCTAGAAATTTGATATCGTTCTTCCATACGTCCAGGATAATGATCACTTAAAAAATTCAAGCCATAAATAGCAAGGTCATCCATATTCGTAATCGTATCTTTTATAGCTCCAGTTAAAGCTAATTTATATCCAACTTCTTGATCCTCAAATTTCGGCCATAAAATCCCTGGAGTGTCTAACAATTCTAATTCCTTACCAACTTTTATCCATTGTTGAGACTTTGTAACACCAGGGGTATTACCTGTTTTTGCAATATTTTTCTTTGCAAGACGATTGATAAGTGTAGATTTACCTACATTTGGTATACCTACAATCATCGCACGAATAGCTCTTGTTTTTAAACCTTTTGCTTTCATACGTGCCCATTTGTCTGCTAATAACTCCTGTGCAGCTTTTGTTACCAACTTCAAACCTTTTCCATCTAATGAATTAATAGCTATAGCTTTATGACCTTTTTGCTCAAAATAAGCAAGCCATTTTTTCGTTTGAGTTTCATCTGCCATATCAGCTTTATTTAATATTAATAATCTTGTTTTTTGATGAATGACTTCGTCAAGCATCGGATTTCTGGATGACATAGGCAGGCGTGCATCGATTAATTCAAAAATAATATCAACAAGCTTTAAATTTTCCGTAACTTGTCTGCGTGCCTTGGCCATATGTCCAGGAAACCATTGTATAGTCAAGTTTTTCACTCCTATTTGTTAATTCACTTTGCCTATTTGTTCAAAAGGCCAAAAGACAACATTTGTTTTTCCAATAATTTTATCAATAGAAACAATACCAATATGTCGACTATCTTTGCTATATCGTCGATTATCTCCCATAACAAAAACATATCCTTGTGGAATGGTATCACCATGTACACTTGGAATATCTTTTAATGAAAAATCTTCGGTTAAAGTTCCACCATCTGTAATTTCATTTTTAAATTTTTGTAAATATGGTTCTTCAATTGCTTTTCCATTTATATATAGTTGATCATTTTTATACATTAACTGATCACCAGGTAAACCTATTACCCGTTTAATATAATCCCTTTTTTCAGGAGCATGAAATACTACTATATCAAATCGATGTATATCTCCTATTCGATAACCAATTTTGTTCACTATCATGCGATCCCCATTTTCAAGCGTTGGCATCATCGATTCACCCTCAACTACAATTGGTGTAAATAATAAGTAACGAATTCCAGCTGCAAGTGCAAATGCAATAATAAGTGCTTTTGTCCATTCCCACAACTCATTCTTTTCCTTTTTTTGCTTTTCCATCATTGATGCCCCCTTGATATTTCTACTTATATTGTACAAGGATTTATCATTTCAGGCAAAAAGAAAGAGAGCTTGAAATGCAAGCTCTCCAATCTTCAAAAATAAGCTTATCGAATTTCTTTAATACGAGCAGCTTTACCACGTAAGTTACGTAGGTAGTATAATTTAGCACGACGTACTTTACCACGACGAGTAACTTCTAGTTTAGCGATTTTTGGTGTGTGTAATGGGAATGTACGTTCAACTCCAACACCGTAAGAAATTTTACGAACTGTGAAAGTTTCACTAATACCGCCACCACGACGTTTGATAACTACACCTTCGTATACTTGGATACGTTCGCGAGTACCTTCGACTACTTTAACGTCGATTTTTACTGTATCTCCAGCACGGAATGCAGGGATGTCAGTACGAAGTTGATCTTTAGTGATTTCTGAAATAATGTTTGACATTGTTTTCTCTCCTTAGACAGATGCTCTTGCAGGTCACTGTGGTTGCTACAGCGGAACACCGTAATACGGCATCTCCATAGAAATGCATCTCAAATATTAGCATATATTTTAAGCTGTTGCAAGTGTTTATACTTTACAGTTTTTTTAGTTTTTCAAGATATTTTTGCTGTTCTTTTGTTAACTCTATATGTTCTAGTAAATCTGGTCTACGTTCAAATGTACGTTTTAACGATTGTTCCATTCGCCATTGTTCAATTTTCGCATGATTACCTGATAATAATACATCAGGTACTTTCATACCGCGAAAATCTGCAGGACGAGTGTAATGTGGATGTTCAAGTAATCCAGTTGAAAAAGAGTCAAGTACAGGTGAATCATCATTTCCAAGAACACCAGGTAATAACCTTACAACACTATCGATTATTGTCATAGCCGCTAATTCTCCGCCTGTTAAAACGAAATCACCAATTGAAAGCTCGTCCGTCACTAAATACTGACGAATTCTTTCATCATAACCTTCATAATGACCACATACAAAAACCAATTCTTCTTCTTGTGCTAATTCTTCAGCTTTTGCTTGTGTATAGCGTTCTCCTTGTGGACACATAAGAATGATACGTGGCTTCTTTCCCTCTTCTACAAGAGCCTCTACAGCGTTAAATAGAGGTTCTGGTTTTAGTACCATTCCCGCTCCTCCACCATATGGATAATCATCTACCTGAGCATGCTTGTTATTAGAAAATTGTCTAAAATCAGTGACTGATAATTGTACAGCTTGCTTTTCTTGTGCTTTTTTTAATATGGAAGATCCAAACACACCTGTGAACATTTCAGGAAATAAAGATAAGACGTGAATATTCATCATGATAATAACCCTTCTATTACTTCAATGACTATTTTCTTTTCATCAATATTGATTTCTTTGATAAATTCATCTACAACCGGAATGTAATGATCTTTTCCATCTAATCCTTTAACTGTCCAAACGTCATTTGCAGCCGTTTCAAAGATTTCTTTCACTTTGCCGATTTCTTTTCCCTCTTGATCGTATACTGTACAACCAACTATTTCATGGTAGTAGTATTCGTTATCTTGTAATTGATCTTCTTCTAGTTGTTTTTCACTGACTTTAAGTATTCCGTCTCGGAACGATTCTACATCATTGATATTAGGATATCCTTCGAATGATAATAGAATAAAGTTTTTATGTGGACGTGAAGAAGCAATGGTTAATAAGATTGGCTTTTTCTCACCTTGTTTAAAAAGACCTAGTTGTTGACCAACAGCATATCTTTCTTCTGGAAAATCAGTTTGAGAAATAACACGAACTTCTCCTCGAATACCATGCGTATTAACAATTTTCCCTACGTTATACCATTCCATATGGTTCACCTCTTTAAATATTAGGTTGTTTAAACGAGCGCGTTCCGCTTTTATTTGACTACTCCACACGCTAGCCCCTCGAGGGTACACAGGACGTGTACCCGATAGCCGTTGCGACACGATGTCGCGTATCTAGGCTATCTCCCTTAAAATCAATCCCTTGGTCAAAAGCTAAAGCTTTTGAGTCGGGCTCTCCAGCACTTGTCGGGGATCGCTTTTATTATTAAATATAAAATATAAAAAAGGAAGGAACGTTTGCTCCTTCCTAGTTTTTTTAATCTAGAATATCGATATAAGTTTTCTTATGATGATGGCTGCCTGCGGCTGAGTAAACAATTGTTCGAATTGCTTTAGCAACTCGCCCTTGCTTGCCAATGACCTTTCCAATATCACTTGGATTTACAGAAAGTTTATAAACAATACGATTGTCGTTTTCGTCAGTAATAATTTTTACTTCGTCTGGATAATCGACTAAAGGTTTTACGATTGCCTCAATCAGCTGCTGCATAATGCCACCTCCGATTATTTACCGATTTTAGAGTTATGGAATTTTTCCATAATGCCTTGTTCTGAGAACAAGTTACGTACAGTATCAGATGGTTTCGCACCATTTCCTAACCAAGCTAATGCTTTAGCTTCGTCAATTTTAACTTCTTCTGGAGAAGTTAGTGGATTGAAAGTACCGATAGTTTCGATTGAGCGACCATCACGTGGTGAACGTGAGTCTGCTACTACGATACGATAGAAAGGAGATTTTTTAGCTCCCATACGTTTTAAACGAATTTTTACTGCCATTGTTTAATTGCACCTCCGAATAGTTTCACACAAGATAGTATAATAGCAAGCTTTGGATTGTTTGTAAAGTGTTTTTTCTTAACACACTATATTTTAGCGTATTTTTTTTATTTAAACAAGGAATCCAAGCCAGGAAGTTTCATTTTTTTCTTTCCTTTTTGCGCCATACCTGTCATTTGTTTCATCATTTTTTTCATATCTTCAAATTGTTTGATTAGTCTATTTACTTCTTGAACGGATGAACCAGAGCCTTTTGCTATACGTTTTCTACGACTTGCATTAATAATTTCAGGATTTGTTTTTTCAGCTGGAGTCATTGATAAAATAATTGCTTCTATATGCCCAATTTGTTTATCATCAATTTTAGCATTTTCAAGTCCTTTAATTTTATTTGCACCTGGTAGCATTTTTAATATTTCATCCAAAGGTCCAAGTTTTTTCACTTGACTCATTTGTTCAAGAAAATCATCTAATGTAAATGATTGGGTTTTGAATTTTTCTTCTAACGCCTTGGCTTGTTCTTCGTCGACTGTTGCTTGAGCTTTTTCGATTAACGTCATGACATCGCCCATACCAAGAATTCGTGACGCCATTCGTTCAGGATGGAACGGTTCTAGTGCATCCATTTTTTCGCCCATACCTACAAATTTAATCGGTTTGTTAGTTACAGATCGAATAGATAATGCAGCACCACCACGAGTATCACCATCTAGTTTTGTTAAAACAACCCCTGTAATACCAACAGCTTCATCAAAGCTTGCAGCAACGTTTACTGCATCTTGACCTGTCATTGCATCAACTACTAAAAATACTTCATCTGGTTCTTTTAATGCTCGAATATCTTTTAGTTCTTGCATTAGTTTTTCATCAACATGTAATCGACCAGCAGTATCGATCAATACAACATCATGATGTTCTTCTTTTGCTTTTTCTATAGCTTGACGCGCAATTTCAACAGGAGAAATATCAGTACCTAAAGAGAATACCGGTAAGGACAATTGCTTTCCTAGCGTTTGCAATTGTTTCACTGCTGCTGGACGATATATATCAGCTGCTACTAGTAATGGTTTACGGTTATATTTTTTTCGTAATATATTTGCCAGCTTACCAGTTGTTGTTGTTTTACCGGCACCTTGCAAACCGACCATCATTATAACAGTAGGTGGTTTTGTCGCAAATTTAATCGGACTTTGTTCGCCACCCATTAAATCTGTTAGCTCATCTTTTACAATCTTAATAACTTGTTGACCAGGGGTTAAGCTTTTCATAACATCCTGACCTACAGCACGTTCGCTAACTTTTTTTACAAAGCTTTTTACGACTTTCAAGTTAACGTCAGCTTCGATTAAAGCAAATCGAACTTCACGCATCATTTCTTTAACGTCTTGTTCGTTTACTTTACCTTTGCCTTTAATCTTGTTAATCGTTCCTTGGAGTCGCTCCGCTAAACCTTCAAATGCCATGCATGTCGCCTCCTAATCACATTGCTTTAGTTGTTCAATTAATGATAGTTGTTCTGCATTGTTTGTTTGAACTACTGCTATACTTTTTTCTAGTTTTGAAAGTATTTGTTGTCTGTTCTGGAATTTTTCAAAAAGTTGAAGTTTTTCCTCGTATTCTTCAAGCATTGATTCTGTTCTACGGATATTATCATAAACAGCTTGACGCGAAACATCATAAGATTCTGCAATTTCTCCAAGTGACAAATCATCTAGATAATAGAGTTGCATATAACTACGTTGTTTTTCTGTCAATAATGCTTGATAAAAGTCAAAGAGAAAGTTCATGCGTGTTGTTTTTTCAAGTAGCATTTCGCAACCTCTCCTCTTTTTTACATATTCTCCTGTATCATAAAGATAATTATTATTTCTGTCAAGTAAAAATACTTGTCTATTTTATTTTAAGCTAATAGAGAACCAATACCCTTATTATTTTCCTTAAAAAGAAAAAGGAGCTACCAAAATTTTCTTTTGGCAACTCCTTTCACTATTCTTGATTTTATTCTTCAGCCTTAGCTATTTGTTCATCAAGTGCATCAGCAAATAAGCCATATACATAACGTTCAGAGTCGAATGGTTGTAAATCATCCATTTGTTCTCCAAGACCAACAAATTTTACTGGAATATGCAATTTGTTACGTATTGCAAGAACAATACCACCTTTTGCAGTACCGTCTAGTTTTGTCAAAACAATCCCTGTAACATTTGTCGCATCTTTGAAGATTTGCGCTTGTTGTAACGCATTTTGTCCTGTTGTAGCATCAAGCGCAAGTAAAACTTCGTGCGGAGCCGACGGAATTTCCCGGGAAATGACACGATGGATTTTTTCTAGCTCGTTCATCAAATTGACTTTGTTTTGCAAACGACCAGCAGTATCACAGATCAATATATCTGCTTTGCGGTTTTTGGCTGCACGAATAGCATCATACATAACCGCAGCTGGATCCGATCCTTCAGATTGTTTTATAACTTCGACTCCTACTCGATCTCCCCATACTTGCAATTGGTCGATAGCACCTGCACGGAAAGTATCCCCTGCCGCTAGCAACACATTTTTACCTTGTTTTTTAAAACGATGTGCTAGCTTACCGATTGTAGTCGTTTTCCCAACACCATTCACACCTACGAACAAGATTACTGTTAAATCGTCTTCTTGAATATTCAACTCTGTAATATCTTCTTCACCTTGTTCATAAATCTCTACAAGTTTCTCAGATATTAATGCTTGTATACCTTCTGTATCTTTTATATTTTTTCGTTGTACTTCAAAACGGAGTTTTTCGGTTAACTCCATAACAGTTTCCATACCAACATCTGCTTGAAGTAATAAATCTTCAAGTTCTTCAAAGAATTCTTCATCAACATGGCGGTAGCGTGCTACTAAGTCATTCACTTTTGAAGTGAAAGAATTACGCGTTTTAGCTAAACCAGATTTGAACTTTTCTGTAATAGAGAAGGCTGAAAATCCTTTTTTGTTTTTTACTTCCTTTTGGTGATTATCTTCTGTAATCTCTGTTGTTTCTGGCTCTATTATTTTAGGGCTTTCAACAGGTATTTCTTCTACTACTTCAGTTGTAGTATGTTCTACAACCTCTTGTTCTTCTGTTGCTTGATCCAATAGCTCTTCTTTTTCAGTTTTTGAGCTACCCATCAACTTCTCTTTCATACGTTTTAAAAAGCTCATATTGTTTCGCTCCTTTATCTTACGATGGAACAGGTTCTTCCTGTTCTAATTTAACAGATACTAGCTTAGAGACACCAGACTCTTGCATAGTAATACCATACAATACATCTGCACCTTCCATTGTCCCTTTACGGTGAGTAATGACGATAAATTGTGTTTCTGAGCTAAACTTTTTCAAATATTGACTATAACGAGCAACGTTTGATTCGTCAAGGGCAGCCTCAACTTCATCAAGAATACAGAATGGAACTGGGCGTGTTTTTAAAATTGCAAATAGTAAAGCAATTGCTGTTAATGCCCTTTCTCCACCTGACAACAAGCTTAATCGTTGAAGTTTTTTACCTGGTGGTTGTGCCACAATTTCAATACCCGTTTCTAGGAGATTATCAGGATCGAGTAATTCTAAATCAGCGTGGCCTCCTCCAAATAATTCACGAAATACATTTTGGAAATGTTGTCGAATTTCATAAAATGTACTGCTAAAACGATTCGTCATTTCTTCATCCATCTCACGAATTGCTTCATTTAACGTTTCTTGTGCTTCAAGCAAATCATTCCGTTGGTTCGATAAGAATGTATGGCGTTCTGAAACTGTAGCATATTCTTCAATGGCACTAATATTAACAGTGCCCAATTCTGCTATAGACTGTTTTAACAACTTAACTTTTCGTCGAGCGGTATCAACATCTACATCTAGCGAAGGTTCAAGTAATGCTTCTTCAAATGTAAGCTCATATTCTTTTTCAAGTTGTTTGGCTAAATTCTCATGTTCAACATCCAAACGATTTAATTTCACTTCGTAATTACGTAATCCGTCAAGAAGTCCTTGATGCACCCGCTGTAATTCTTTCAACTCAATATCTATTGCATCAATTTGTTGTTGAACTTCAGTACGTTGTTGCTTTGTTTGTTCAACAGTTTTAACAAGTTCTTCTCTTCGATTTTGTAACTCTGTAATTTTAACAATTATTTCTTCTTCAGAAGGACCATTAATGTCTCCACCATTGGTAATCCATTCTATTTCTTTTGATATATTCGTAACTTCTTCATTAGCTTGTTGCGATTGAGATACAGCATCTGATACTGCTAATTTCAGTTGGGATACCTGTTCATGTAAAACAGCTAAATCTGAGCGTTTTAAAGCATATTGTTCTTGTAAAACATCTCGTTCTGATTCACTTTGTTGTTTTAAAACGTTCAATTCTTCAATCGTTTGATTGATTTCTGTTAACTCTTTTGATAACTCTTCTTTACGACGATTAAAATCCGCTAATTGTCCTTCTAGTCTTGATTTACGACCAGATGCATCTTGTTGTTCATCACTGAACATAGAAACTCTTAATGACAATCGTTTTGTAGTGGCTTCTAATTCGCGATGGCGAGCACTTAACTCTACCTCTTCTGCGCGTATTTCCTCACCTTCTATACGCAACCGTTCAAGAAGTGTAGTCTTTTCGGCTACTTGTTCTTTCCATTCTGCAACTACCTTTTCTGCATTTCCGATAGAAGTTTGCATTTGAGATAATTGTGATGTTAGGTTTTCAAGTTCAGCTTTACGACTAAATAATGATGCCTGTTGCTTAACAGAACCTCCCGTCAAAGAACCTCCTGTATTAACAACATCACCATCCAAAGTGACAACGCGATAACGATAACCACAAGTTTTTGCAATTTGAGAAGCACCTTGCAAATCTTTTGATACTAGTACATGTCCTAACAAGTTCTCTGCAATTGTACGAAATGCAGGATCATATGTTGCCAATTCATCTGCTGTACTAATAAATGAAGGATGGTTTACAACAGTTTGTAATACATTTGTAGGTACTTTACGAGATTTCATCACATTTTTAGGTAAAAATGTTGCTCTACCTGCATGTTGTTGTTTTAACCATGTTATTGCTTTACGTGCATCCACATCCGTTTCAGTTACAACATGTTGCATTGCAGCACCTAAAGCAGTTTCAACAGCTCGAGCATATTCGCCATCAACATGAATTAGTTCTGCTACCGCACCATGAATACCTTGTAGTTGTTGCTTTTCACGTGCAACTAGAACTGCTTTTACACCTTGATAAAACCCAGAAAAATCTGCTTCCAGTTCAGCAAGTGTTTCTTGACGAGATTTCAACTGTTGTAAATGTTGGTAGCCTTTAAATAACATGGATTGTTGTTGATCGTACTGTCTTTTAGCATTTTGCACATCTTGTTGACAATTTTTATATTCCTCAAGCTTCAAGGCCACCTGTTTTTCTACCTTTTGCAATTTCTCTGCTACCATTTGTTGCTCTTGTTGTAAACTTTTGAGCTCAGTAACCATTTCTGTGGATTGGCTTGAAATTTTCACAGAATTCTCAGCTTGCTCTGCTAATTGTCTTGTAACATTTTTTACTTCGTTTTTGACAGTAGCTTCTTCATTTAAACGGTCAATATATGTGTCTTTCCATTGATTAATCTCTGCTTCAATTTCAGAAGTTGAACGATTCAAATTATCTTCTAGTTGTTTTACTGTTTTCTTTAAATCTTGGAGCTCTTGTTGACGCTCTACCAATTGCTTTTCTTTATCACTTCTCAATTTATTCCAACTATTACTAGAGGATTCTGCCTTTTGAAGTGATTGTTGTAATTTTGTTAGTTGTGCTGCTGCATTTATTCGTTTTTCAGCCATTAATACTTTCCGGCCTTCAAAACGTTCAACTTCAGCACTCACATCTACAAGATGATGTTGTGACTCATCTAATAAACTATCTAATTCAGTTAATTGCTTTCGAAGTTTTGTAATATAGGATTCTTTTTCTGTAATTTGTGCAGCATGAACTTGTTCTTTTGAAAACAGATTTTCCTTCTCTTTCGCAATACTCTCCATAGCACTGTTTAATTGCTCCATATCATGAACTAAAACAGCTATATCGATATCTTTTAGCTCAGTTGACATTTTTAAGTAATCTTCCGCTGCAGATGCTTGGATATGTAATGGTTCGATTCGTTTATCCAACTCATGTAAAATATCTAATACACGATTTAAATTATCATCTGTTTCAAATAATTTGTGCTCAGCCTTTTTGCGACGCTGTTTATATTTTAAGACACCGGCAGCTTCTTCAAAAATTGTACGTCGATCATCAGGACGACTATTTAGTATTTCATCAACTCGTCCTTGAGAAATAATTGAGAAAGCTTCTTTTCCTAATCCTGAATCTAAAAATAGATCTGTAATATCTTTTAATCGACATTGTTGCTTATTAAGCAAATACTCGCTTTCCCCAGAACGATAAACACGACGAGTAACGCTTACCTCGTTATATGGAATCGGTAAGCGTTCGTCTTCATTGTCTAAAATTAATGATACTTCTGCAAAGTTAAGCGGTTTGCGTGAATCACTTCCGGCAAAAATAATATCTTCCATTTTTGCACCACGAAGGGACTTAGCTGATTGTTCACCGAGTACCCAGCGAATCGCATCTGTTACGTTACTTTTACCACTACCATTCGGGCCAACGACAGCAGTAACGCCAGGTACAAAGTCTATACCTATTCGATCAGCAAAAGATTTAAAACCAATCACTTCAAGCCGTTTAAGAAACAAAATTAACCCTCCTGATCATTCGCTATTTGTACTTTTAAAGCACGCATAGCGCATTGTGCTGCTTTTTGTTCCGCTTCTTTTTTAGATTTACCGTTGCCTACTCCAAGTTCTTTGTTATTTAACAACACTTGAGAGACGAATGTACGGTTATGTGCTGGACCATTTTCTTTAATGATTTCATATTGTAATGTACCAGAATTATTTTGTTGTACCATTTCTTGTAATTGACTCTTAAAGTCCATAACATGTGAAAATGCACCGAGCTCGACTTTTGGGAAAACAACTTTTTCCAAAAAGCCAACAACTGTTTCTAAACCTTGGTCTAAATATAAAGCACCTATAAATGCTTCAAAACAATCCGCAAGTAATGCTGGACGTTGACGACCACCTGTGATTTCTTCTCCTTTACCTAGTAATACGTATTTACCAAAATTCAACTCATTAGCAAATATCACTAGGGATGGCTCGCAAACCATTGCTGCACGCAATTTTGTTAGTTCGCCTTCAGTCATCTTAGGAAATTTAAGAAATAAAAACTTAGAAACAGTTAGCTCAAGCACAGCGTCTCCTAAAAATTCAAGACGTTCATTGTCTTCAAAAAGCTTTCTACGATGCTCATTTACAAATGATGAATGTGTAAATGCGTTGTATAACAAATTAGGATTATTGAAGTGTAAGCCCAATAAATCTTGTAATTCAGCGAATTTTAGACGTGCCTGCTCTGAAATTGCGCCATTCTTTTGTGAGAGTCCTTGTATTCTCATCTTTTATCAACCTTCTTATTTTCCATTTGGTACAATCTATAGTTTACCTTTTTATTATACAATGTGCAAAAATAAAAAGATAACTTCCCTCACTTTAGAAAAGCGGGGAAGTTTTAAGTATTGTATATTATACGTGAAATTAGCCGAGTTTGCTTTCGATAAAGCTTACTGCATCACCTACAGTAGCAATTTTTTCTGCGTCCTCGTCATCAATTTGCATATCAAATTCTTCTTCAAATTCCATTACTAATTCTACTACGTCTAATGAGTCCGCACCCAAATCATCACGGAAAGAAGCTTCTAGTTTCACTTCGCTTTCGTCAACACCTAAACGGTCAACGACAACTTTAGATACACGTTCTAATACTGTTGCCAAATTGTTCACCTCCTCTCAATGATTTCTTATACATACAAGACGTCTACATGACCATACCGCCATCTACATGAAGCGTTTGACCTGTCATATAGCTTGCTTCATCAGAGGCTAAAAATGCAACTACTTTTGCGACATCTTCTGGTTTACCTAATTTAGCTAGCGGAATTTGAGTAAGCATTTGTGCTTTAATCTGTTCAGGTAACTCTTCTGTCATTTCAGTATCTATAAATCCAGGAGCTACAGCATTGACGTAAATATTACGAGCTGCTAGTTCTTTCGCTGCTGTTTTAGTTAGGCCAATAACACCTGCTTTTGCTGCAACATAATTTGCTTGACCAGCATTCCCTGCAACTCCGACAATGGAAGCAATATTAACAATACGACCTGCACGTTGTTTCATCATTTGACGTGTAACAGCTTTAGTACATAGAAAGACACCTTTAAGATTCGTATTCATAACAGCATCCCAGTCTTCTTCTTTCATACGCATAAGTAAATTATCACGAGTAATGCCAGCATTATTTACTAAAATATCAAGTTTACCATAGTTTTCTATAGCTTGCTTCATCAAATTTGCAACAGCTTCTGCATCTGTAACATTCGCTTGAACTGCAATCGCAGAACCACCTGCATCCTCTATTTCAGATACAACTTCTTCTGCTTTTGTTTGACTACCACTATAGTTCACAACAACTTTAGCTCCTAGTTTAGCTAAGTGAAGTGCAATTGCACGTCCAATTCCTCTAGAGCCACCTGTAATAACAGCTACCTTATTCGTTAAATCTGCCAATTAAGCCCACTCCTTTGCCGCTTCTATTAGTTGGTTGAATGTTGCTTCATCATAAACACAATATGTTTTCACTTTACGATCCACTTTTTTGACAAGTCCACTTAAAACTTTACCGGGACCACATTCAATAAAGACATCTACCCCTTCAGCAAGTAAAGTGCGGACTGAATCTTCCCATAGTACTGGAGAATACAATTGTTCAACTAATTGGTTTAAAATCACTGCCTTTGAAGTAACAGGTTGTGCATTAACATTAGCTATAACTGGTACATTAGCATCTTGCATATCAATTTTAGAGAGCATTTGTTGTAGCTTGCTAGCAGCAGGTCTCATTAGCTCGGAATGGAAAGGACCACTAACAACTAATGGAATAGCACGTCTAGCACCTACTTCTTTGGCTTTTTCAGAAGCCAATTCTACACCTTTAGCTGTACCAGAAATAACAATTTGACCTGGACAGTTGAGATTGGCAAGCTGAACAATTTCCCCTTCAGCTGTAACACTATCAGTAACTTGTTTCAGTTCATCACGATTCAAGCCTAAAATGGCAGCCATTGCACCTTCGCCAGCGGGTACTGCTTCATTCATATAAATACCACGATTATGTACAGCTTGTACACCATCCGCAAAGGTCATAACACCTGAAGTAACAATTGCAGCATATTCACCTAAGCTATGTCCAGCAGTAAAATCTGGTGTAATCCCAGCTTTTTTTAACTTTTCAGCGATCATAACACCAGTGGTTAATAATGCTGGTTGCGCATGGTAAGTTAGTGTTAAGTCTTCTTGAGGACCTTCTAACATTAACTTCGATAATTCAATCCCTAAAAGTTGATCTGCTTGATCATAAAATTCCTTACACGCAGATTCCTGAGAAATAAATTCTTGACCCATTCCTACAGTTTGTGAACCTTGCCCTGGAAAAATAAAAGCAATTTTCGTCATTTTACATTCCCCTTTGTATAACAACATTAAAAAAGTTATTGTTCATTTTGTTTAGATTTCATAATGGTTGCATCGATTGTTGGAATAACATTATAGTCGACCATTTTGCGTGCTTGACGAATTGCACTTGCAAAAGCTCTTGCATTAGAAGAACCATGTGCTTTAATCACCGGTGCTTTTAAGCCAAACAATGCTGCACCACCGTACTCTGTGTAATCCATTTTATTTTTAAGATTTTTCAAATCATTTTTCATCATCAATGCTGCGACTTTTGATTTTGTGGAAGACATAAAAGCTTCTTTCATCATTTTAAAAATAGCGCCTGCTGTTCCTTCAATGGTTTTTAATACCATATTACCTGTAAAACCATCCGTTACGACTACATCAGCAGCATGATTTAATAATTCTCGCGCCTCTACATTTCCGATAAAATTCACTGGCGCATCTTTTAATAAAGTGAAAGCATGTTTTGCTAGGTCATTGCCTTTTTTATCTTCAGTACCAATATTCAACAAACCTACTGTTGGATTTTGAATACCACGTACTTGTTTTGCATAAATGCTTCCCATTATAGCATATTGCACTAGATTTTCCGGCTTTGCATCTGCATTAGAGCCCAGGTCCAACATATCAAAACCACTACCATCTAACGTAGGTAATGTTGTTGAAAGCGCTGGACGGTCAATACCATCAATACGATGCACAATAAATAATCCAGATGCCATTAAAGCACCCGTATTCCCTGCTGAAATACAAGCTTCTGCTTCACCATCTGCAACAGCTTGAGCCATTTTCACCATTGATGCATCCTTTTTACGTCGTACTGCACGAACAGGCTCATCTGTTCCTTCAATTTCTTCTTGGCAATCTATAATTGTAATACGATTCATATCTTTTAAAAATGGTTGCATTTTTTCTTTTGAACCATATAGTAAAACTTCTAAATCTTTGTTTTCTTCAAGTGCTTCATATACACCATCGATTATGGCTTGAGGTGCGTTGTCCCCACCCATACCATCAACTGCTAATTTCATTTACTTTTCACCTTTACCTTTCGTTCGATACATCTCAAATTGTCCCGTAAAAACTGTATTTCCATCTACTGTAGAGGTAACGGTGACGAACGTACGATTTTTTTCATTATCTTTTCCTGTAACTACGGCTTTAGATACTACGCGTTGCCCTGCTTTTACTGGTTTCAAAAAATGAATGTCAGAATGGACTGTTAATGCAAGATCATCATCAATAACGGCTACTGCTAAAGAATTCGCTTGGGCGAACAAGTGATGTCCTCTTGCAATGCGGTTTCTTTGAAAGACATGTTCTTCCCCAACATCAAAAATAGATAACGCACGTTCATCCAATTCAATATCGATAATTTCTCCAATAACTTCATCTATAGGTAAGGTTTTAACTTCATTTTCAAAATTATTGGCGGCTACATCCTTAATCCGTTCACGCAATTCTGGAATGGATAACTCCATACGATCAAGTCTAATCGTCTGAACACTAACATTAAACTTTGTAGCAAGCTGTTCATCCGTGACGAATGGGTTTTCTTGAATCGTTTGCTGCAATAATAGTTGTCGTTCTTTCTTTGAGTACTTCATATTATTCTTCGTCGCCCCTTAATATTAGCACTTGGTACTAATATCAGTATATAAATATAAAAAAGAGAATGCAAGTGTTGTTTTTCAAAACAGCTTTGCATCCCCCACTTTTAATCAATTCTTTCGCCATCAAGAGCACCCGATGAAGCAAGATATTCTCGTAAAGCTTTATATTCTTCACTTCGCCAAAATTTAGGTGATTCAATAAGTTTCACTGCATCTTGCCTTGCTACTTCTAACGCTCTATAATCGTGGACTAAATCAGCCATTTTAAATTCCGGTAAGCCACTTTGTTTTTTTCCAAAAAAATCACCAGGTCCACGGAGTTCTAAATCCTTTTCCGCTAAACGGAAACCATCATTCGTTTCCGTCATAGAAATCATACGCTCTTTACCCTCTTCACTTTTCGGATTTGCAATAAGTATGCAGTAAGATTGATGATTTCCCCGTCCTACTCGACCTCGTAATTGATGAAGTTGAGCTAAACCAAATCGCTCAGCATCATATATTACCATAAATGTTGCATTTGGAACATTTACCCCTACTTCTACAACAGTTGTAGAAACGAGAACATCTAGTCTTCCTTCACTAAAAGCACGCATTACCTCATCTTTCTCATTTGCGGGTAAACGTCCATGCATAAGACCTATTTTGAATTTATTTTTATAAATAGTTGAAAGTTGTTGATAAACATCTACTGCATTTTGCACATCAAGCTTATCTGATTCTTCAATGAGCGGACAAATAATATAAGCTTGACGACCATTGGCAAGTTCTTTCGCCATTCGGGTTAGCACTTGATTGAATTGTTCATTTTTTACCCAATGAGTTTCAATTTTCTTTCTTCCTGCTGGCATTTCATCAATGATTGAAACGTCCATTTCTCCAAATGCTGTAATCGATAATGTACGCGGAATAGGCGTTGCGGTCATAAAAAGCACATCCGGATTTTCCCCTTTTTCACGCAAAACTCTGCGTTGCTCGACCCCAAAACGATGTTGTTCGTCAGTTATAACAAACCCTAATTTTTTAAATGATACATCCGGTTGTATCAATGCATGTGTTCCAACAAGAATATCAATGTCTCCATTTGATACTCTCTCTAACAACTCTCTTCTTGCCTTTCCCTTAACCGATCCGGACAATAATGCAACCTTGACACCAAAAGGATGCAACCATTCATCAAGTGATGCTGCATGTTGTTCTGCTAAAATTTCAGTTGGCGCCATTAATGCACCTTGAAATCCAGCTGTAACTGAGGAATACAATCCTATTGCTGCCACCACAGTTTTCCCAGATCCTACATCCCCTTGCAATAATCGATTCATGCGTTGGGGGATTAGTAAATCACGTGATATTTCATTGACAACACGTTTTTGGGCATTTGTTAACTCGTATGGTAAAGAACTGATGAATTCACGAACCTTTTCTAAATCATATTGAATGATAATACCATGTTCTTGCTCTCTCCGAGTTTTTCTTAATGCTTGAATTTTCAACTGGAATTGTAACAGCTCTTCGTAAACAAATCTTCGACGTGCTTGTTTTGCATGATTTGCATTTTTTGGAAAATGGACACCTTCTAAAGCATCTGAAAGGGGCAGTAATTTATACTCATTTCTTAACTGTTCAGGTAAAGTCTCTGGAAGCTGATTTTTTGATAAATCCAAGGCTTGACGGATAAATTGGCGGAATTTTTTTTGAGTCAACTTACCCTTTAAACTATATACTGGTTCAAAATCTGCCTGATCTGTTTTAGGGCCAAATGACACATTACTTCCATTTATGATTTGACGGCCCCTATCCCATTTACCTGTTACGGTTACAATGGTCCCGAGTGTTAATTTACTTCGTAAATATCCTTGATTGAAAAAAACAACTTTTATCAAATGTCGTCCAACCAACATACGTACTTGTAAGCGTGATTTATTTTTACCTAAATAAAGAACAGTTGGTTCACTTTCGATACGTCCTTCTACTGTAACTCTTTCATTGTGTGGTGTTTCTGCTAAATCTTTTAGACGAAAATCTTCATGACGATACGGAAACGTTAATATCAAATCTTTTATCGTTGCAATGCCCATCAAACTTAATGTATCAGCAGATGTTTTCCCAACACCTTTTAAATCAGTTACTGAATCCAGTAGGTTAGTCACGATGTAACACGGCCCCACCAAAAATCTTCGCTTGAATTGCCTTAGCTGTTGGTGTTGCTGCTAATCCACCTTGTGCGGTTTCCTTTAAAGCTACAGGCATTGTTTGACCAATACGGAACATTGCACCGATTACTTCGTCTGTTGGAATACGACTCGTGATACCTGCCAATGCCATATCTGCTGCTACCATAGCATTTGCAGCTCCCATTGCATTTCTCTTAACACAAGGAACCTCCACTAATCCTGTTACCGGATCACATACAAGACCAAGCATATTTTTAAGTGAAATTGCAAATGCATGTGAACTTTGAGAAGGTGTACCGCCAGCCATTTCAACAATGGATGCAGCAGCCATCGCAGCTGCCGAACCTACTTCAGCTTGACAGCCACCAGCTGCACCTGAAATAGATGCATTATTAGCTACAACAAAACCGAAAGCACCTGCAGTAAACAAATATCGAATCATTTGTTCTCTTGTAGGATTCAATTTATTTTTCACGGCAAAAAGTGTACCTGGTACAACTCCTGCAGAACCTGCAGTGGGTGTTGCACAAATTGTTCCCATGGCTGCATTGACTTCGTTTGTAGCAACAGCTTTACTGACAGCGTCTAGTAAAAGATTTCCTGAAAGTCCTTTACCTGATTGTATATATTTTTGTAATAATACGGCATCTCCACCTGTTAAACCTGTTACGGAACGTACTCCTTTTAAACCTCTTTCAACAGCCTCTTCCATGACAGTAAGATTTCGAGACATTTGTTCCATTATTTCATCTCGGCTTCTTTCTGACATTAAAATTTCTTGTTCGATCATAATTTCTGAAATGAGTTTATTTTCTGTTTCTGCACGTTCTACCAATTCTCTAACATTACGAAATAATACTTCCATTTTTTATACCTCCTAGTTTTTAATACGAGTCACTTTCGTAATATTAGGAAGATTTTCGATTTCTCCTAAAATAGAATGTTCGATATTTTGATCTACTTCTATGACCATTAATGCCATATTTCCTCGTTCTTTACGTGACACTTCCATATGACCAATATTAATATTATGTTTTGCAAGGCAATTAGCTACATTGGCGATACAACCAGCTCTGTCATCGTGTACTACTAAGATTGCTGGCATGCCTCCTGATAATCGAAGTGGGAATCCGTTAAGTTCAGTAATTTCAATCGCACCACCACCAATTGAAATACCAACCATTGACATTTCCATATCATCATCACCAATTACGATTCTTGCTGTATTTGGATGCTCTGTATGATCTGTTTCAGGTATGAATTCAAAAGTTAATCCTGCCTCTGCTGCTTCTTTAAATGCAGTCTTAATTCTTTCATCGTAAGTATCATAATCCAGTAATCCACCGATTATTGCTACATCAGTTCCATGTCCCTTATACGTCTCTGCAAAAGAACCATACAAGTGGATTTTAGCCCATTTAGGTTGACGTCCAAATAAATCTCTGGCAACGCGACCAATTCGAGCCGCTCCAGCAGTATGTGATGAAGAAGGACCAATCATGACCGGACCGATAATATCAAAAACGGATGTAAATTTCATAATTTCTCCCCACGCATTTCTAGTAATATTCAAAACTTATCTTACACGAATATTCTCATATAACCAAACATTTTAGTCTTTTTCTATTTGACCTCAAACAAGCTATACATAGAAAAACGGCCAAGATTTTTTTCTTAGCCGTTTTACATAGGTTGTTATGATTAATAATTCTAATTGTGACTTATTCTACAGAAATGATATAAGGATATAATGGTTGTTTCCCATCATGTACCTCTACTTCTACATCTGGATATTTTTGTTCTATAAATTCAACATATTCATCAACAGTTTGCTTTTCAACGTCTTCGCCGTATAGTACTGTGACAATTTCTGAATCTTCATCAACCATATCGCTTACTAATATTTCAGAAGCGACTTTTAAAGAAGGTGTAGCTTGGATAATTTGCCCTTCTTTAATAGCCATGAAATCATTTTTGTGAATTTCTACTCCATCAATTGAAGTATCACGTACTGCAAATGTAATTTGTCCTGATTTAACATTTGCATATGCAGCTGTCATATGTTTTTTGTTTTCCTCAACTGATAGCTCTGGGTTGAATGCAAGAATTGCAGACATACCTTGTGGAATTGTTTTTGTTGGTACAACAGCAGCCTCAATATCTAATAATTCAGTTGCTTGTTCAGCTGCCATTACTATATTTTTATTATTTGGTAAGATTAATACTTTTTCTGCCCCTACTTCTTTAATAGCATTGACAATATCTTCTGTAGAAGGGTTCATTGTTTGACCGCCTTCTATCACATATGATGCGCCAACACTTTCTAGAAGTTGTGCAACACCTTCACCCATTGCTACTGTTACGATTGCATATGGTTGTTTTTTCACTTCTTTTTTGGCTACTTTATGATCTTCTCCAACGATTGCTGTATGTTGAAGACGCATGTTATCTACTTTAACTTTTACTAAACTACCATATTGTTGACCATAAGAGATAACTTTCCCTGGTGTTTCAGAGTGAACGTGGATTTTCACCACTTCATCATCAGAAATAACTAGTAGTGAATCACCGAAGTGGCTCATATCTTCTCGGAATTCTGATTCATTAAATGGTTTTTTATCGTCTTCAAAACGCACCATAAATTCTGTACAGTATCCATAGACGATTTCAGAAGTATCCATAAAATCTTGCGCTTTATGATGTTCTGCATTTACTAAATCATCGATTGAATCTATTTTCGTTGGAGCAGGAATTGCTTCACCTTTTAAGGATGCTGCAAAGCCTTCATATACAAAGACTAAACCTTGGCCACCACTATCAACCACTCCTACTTCTTTCAGTACTGGTAATAGGTCAGGTGTTTTAGCTAGCGCTTCTTTTGCTGCAGCTAAAGTTTGTTCCATAATAACAACAATATCTTCTTCTGTTTTTGCAACTTCCACTGCTTTTTCAGCAGCAACACGTGCAACTGTAAGAATTGTTCCTTCAACAGGTTTCATAACGGCTTTATAAGCTGTTTCTACCCCACTTTGAAATGCTTGCGCAAATTTTACTGCATCTAATTCAGTTTCTTTTTCGACAGCTTTACCAAATCCGCGGAATAATTGAGATAATATAACACCTGAATTACCTCGTGCTCCCATTAGCAATCCTTTTGATAATGCTTGCGCTGTCTTTCCAATGTTTGCTACCTTGTTAGCAGCAGTTTCTTTTGCACCTGATGTCATCGATAAATTCATATTCGTTCCTGTATCTCCATCAGGTACAGGGAATACATTTAACGAATCAACATATTCCGCATTTTGAGCTAAATGGCTTGAACCAGCTTGTACCATTTCCGCGAATTTAATCCCGTCTAACGACTTCATTTGAATAAGTTCCTCCTCTTACACGTTCGCTACGCGAACACCTTGCACGTAGATATTAACAGATTTAACTGCCATTCCTAATGTTTTATCTAGTGTATATTTTACTTTTGATTGTACTTGATAGGCTACTTCTGAAATTTTAGTTCCGTAACTAATAATGACATACATATCGATATGTAAATCTTCACCATCTTGACGAACGATTACTCCTTTTGCGAAATTCTCCTTACGAAGAATATCTGTTAAGCCATCACGAATTTGGTGTTTACTTGCCATACCGACGATGCCATAGCATTCAATCGCTGCTCCACCTGCTATTTGTGCAACAACATCATTAGAGATATCAATACTACCGAATTCATTTTTCAATTCTACTGACATTAGAATGCCTCCTGATTTCTTTTTGACTATCTCTTATTGTACTATACAAATTTTGATTATAAAAGAAAACCTATCAATTCGTCTACATTTAGACTGTAAAGGTTTTTTTCTTGAAAGTCTATCAAAATCAGTTGCATTAGGTAAAAGTGTGTGTTAAATTATTAAAGTATGTGAAATACCGAAGTGAAATCATGAATCTTTCAACTTCTTTATGAGGAGGGAAATAATATGCCAAAAAAATGTGTCATTACTGGACGTAAAGCTGTGTCTGGTAACAACCGTTCTCACGCAATGAATGCTAACAAACGTACTTGGGGCGCAAACCTTCAAAAAGTTCGTATTTTAGTAAACGGCAAACCAAAACGTGTATGGGTTTCTGCTCGTGCATTAAAATCAGGTAAAGTTGAACGCGTTTAATCCGTTCTTCCAAATAAAACGCCAAGTTGAAGTTATCAACTTGGCGTTTTTTCGTTTCCTTTTTTCTTTCTAGTAGCTGTTTTTTTAGGACCTGCAGGATCATTTGAAACCATCTGTAAACAAAATCGGGCAAAATTGCTAACTACTTTTGGTAATTGAAATGTGTATACTTTCAACTGGTCACTCCTTATCATCAATACTTCTTATCATTAAACATATGCCACTAGAAAATGAAATAGACGCATAATCGCCTACTATTTCATTACTTGTAAATCGAGTAGTCCCTATATCAATGACTTCATCTGTCGTTTCATAAAAAACATTTCGTAATGTTACATTTCTCACGACATCACCAAATGCAAAAAACGAAAGATATTTGAAATAGTGATCTGATACTATCTTATGTTCTCCAGGCAACAAAAATTGCAAACAATTAAAATTATTTATTATTTTTATTTCAATAGATGGATACATTTTTTGAACACGATATAAAATGTGTAAATTTGCTTCGTAATGGTCGAGTCTTCCACCTGTAACACCTGTTAAAAGAATCTCAGTCGGATTGAATTCTAATGCTTTCAATAGCGCTAGTTCTGTATCTGTTTCATCTTTTTCAGGTTTATGGCGTTGTATATTTGGTACGCGCTCATGAACCAATTGCCACTCTTCATTCGTTAATGAATCGAAGTCACCTACTGCTAAATCTGGAATAATCCCTCTATTCAACAAATAAACAGCTCCGTGATCAGCTCCGATAAATTTAACATCTTGGAAAGAAAAGAGGAAATCGTTCGATACGACTTCCTCCTCTGGACCTCCAGCACATATTATGACAACAGTCATCGTATAGACTGTTCTCCTGCCTCTAGAATGCTTTGTAATGCTTCTTTACGATTTTCTTTACCATAAATCGCAGAACCTGCTACAAAGATTGTAGCACCTGCTTGAGCGCATGGCACGATGGTTTCTGTGTTAATACCGCCATCTATTTCTATTTCCACATTTACATCCTTTTCTTTAATCAAAGCTGAAAGTTCTGCTATCTTTGGTACAACAGAATGAATGAATTTTTGTCCACCAAAACCAGGATTGACTGTCATTAATAATACTAAGTCAACATCTTCTAAAATATGTTTAATGGATTCAATTGGTGTATGTGGATTTAACACAACTCCAGGTTTCACTCCGAAAGAACGAATTAGTTGAATTGTTCGATGCAAATGACGGCATGCTTCAACATGAACAGTAATATAGTTTGCACCAGCTTTTGCAAAATCCTCTATATATTGATCTGGATTTTCAATCATTAAATGGACATCTAACGGAAGATTGGTTATTGGGCGCAATGCTTCTACAACAATTGGTCCCATAGTAATATTAGGTACAAAGTGGCCATCCATGACATCAATATGGATTAACTTAGCTCCTGCTTCTTCTACTTCTTTTACTTCATCTGCTAATTTTGAAAAATTAGCAGCTAAAATAGATGGTGCAATTTGAATCATAGTTTAGTACCTCGGCTTTCTATCAATAATTTCTTGTAAGAATTGTAGGTAATGATCATAACGATATTGTTCTACTTTTTTCTCTTCTACGGCTTTTTTTACTGCACATTTTGGTTCTTTTAAGTGCAAGCAGCCTCGAAATTTACAACTTTCCGATAATACAAAAAACTCAGGGAAACATTGAGTTAATTCTTCTTTTTCTATTCTATCAAAGTCAAAAGAGCTAAAACCAGGAGTATCAGCAATTAACCCTCCAGCTATTTCAATTAGCTCTACATGACGAGTTGTATGCTTTCCTCGACCAAGCGCTTCGGATATAATCCCCGTTTTTAGTTCTAGTTCTGGCATTAGTGTATTAAGTAATGTAGATTTACCAACACCTGATTGTCCCGCTAAAACAGTTAATTTACTTTGTAATAAAGGTATCATTTTAGTTAGTAAATTCGGGTCATCTTTATATGTCTCGATTATTCTATAACCAATTGCTTCATAATTGGCTTTATATTTTTCAATCTCTTGTAGTTCTTTTTCAGATAGTAAATCCGTTTTCGTCAAACAAATGATTGGATGCACTTGAAAGGATTCTAAAACCACTAAAAAACGATCCAGTAAAATCGTGTTAAATGCAGGTTCTTTCGTTGAAAATACAAGGATTGCTTGGTCAATATTTGCAACAGGAGGACGTACAAGTTCATTTTTACGTTCTAAAATAGCAGTAATTGTACCATCATTATTTCCTTCAACTTCATATTCTACATAATCTCCTACTAGCGGTGTTATTCCCTTATTACGGAAGACTCCGCGCCCCCGACATTGAATCAGTTGTTCACCATCTTGGACATAATAAAAGCCACTTAAAGCTTTTCTGATTTGGCCTTTTGGCATGTCCTTCCTCCTTATTTTAGAATTTAATATGCTACCTTTTCATTAATGATTACTTTACCATCACGCTCTACTTTGTATCTAGCCTCTTGCCCTTCTTCAATTTGAAGTTGAATCCTTTTCTGCTGAGTAGAATATAATTGAAATTCTTGTTCCACATCTTTAATTGAACGTGTATGGTCTTGAATATATATTCTTACCTGTTGAGGTTCACCTTCAACTTCTGGTTCGTAAGGAATCACTACAGATTTAACAAACAATTTAAGAGGTTTTGGTTCTTTTCCTTTTGATAGAACGACATCGATTTTACTACCTATAGCAACTTTTGTCCCTGCTTTTGGCGTTTGAGAAATAACTTGTCCTTTCGGAACGGTCTCTGAATATTCATCGCTTCCAATATGAATATTAAACCCTGAGGTTTTTGCATAAGAATCTAATGCTGTTTTGTCATATCCAAGTAAACTTGCAACTAATTCCTGTTCAACACCTTTACTTATTGTTAGGGTGACTGTCGTGTCTTTTGCTATAACACTTTCCCCTTCTTTAGGAGATTGTTGAATAATTGTCCCTTCAGTTTCATCGGAATAAGATTCTTTAACATTCACATTAAAGCCTTGCTTTTCAAGTAGTTGTTTTACTTGTGTAATATCCTTGCCAACATAATTAGTAATTTCCGTTTTTTTCGGTCCTTCGCTAATAGTTAAGTCAATCTCTGTTCCTTTCGTTCGTTCTTTCCCCGCTACAGGATTTGTCGAAATAATTTTATCTTCTTTAATGTCATCTGAATTTTGCTTTGTTTGGTCCCCGATAACAAATCCTGCATTTTCTAAAGTGCGGATTGCTTTGTCTACGTTTTGATTCGTTACATCTGGTACTTCATATCTTTTTTCAGAAAATAAATCTGGATATAAAAATAATACAATTAGAAAAACAAGTAAAAGACTAAGTAACAATCCTACAAAGATTAAAACTTTGTTTTTTCTTTTTCCTTTTTTCTCTTTTTTTTCATCATTGTACGAATCTTTTTCTTTTATAGGAATAGCTTTTGTCTTTTCTAAATCTTGTATGCTGTCAATTTCAGCTTCTTTTATAACAGGAATAAGCTTCGTCGCATCCTCATCGAAAGGTGGGATGAATTTTGTTTCATGACTTCTTTCATCAGATAAAACCGTTTCTAGATCTTCTTTCATCTCTTCAACTGATAAGTAACGATGAAGCGGATCTTTAGCAGTAGCTTTCAAGACCACATTTTCTAAACTTTGAGGTATTGATGGGACTATAGATCGTACAGAAGGTGTATCTGATTGTAAGTGTTTCAATGCAATTGCAACAGCAGATTCCCCAGAAAAAGGTAGTTCGCCTGTCAATAACTCATAAAGAACAATTCCTAAAGAATAAATATCAGATTTTTTTGTTGCGGTACCACCACGTGCTTGTTCTGGAGATAAGTAGTGTACTGTTCCTAAAACTGAATTGGTTCTTGTAAAGGAAGTATCCTCCAAAGCCATTGCAATACCAAAATCAGTAATTTTCACATTGCCAGATTCGTCCATTAAAATATTCTGTGGCTTAATATCTCTATGAATAATTTGATTTTGATGTGCGCTTGCAATTGCTGAAGTCAATTGTTTCATGATATTCACACATTTAACAGGGGCTAGTGGGGCGTATTTTTGTATGTATTGTTTTAATGTCTGCCCTTTCACGTATTCCATGACTAAATAATGCATATCCCCGTCTTCACCAACATCATAAATACTAACAATATTCGGATGTGTAAGACTAGTGGCTGATAAAGCCTCTCGTTGAAAACGTCGATGCATCTCTTGTTCATTTGAAAAATTATAATGCAATACTTTAATCGCAACATCGCGATCTAAAATCATATCATGTGCTAAGTAGACATTTGACATTCCACCGCCACCAATGACGTCAAGAATTTTATAACGTCCACTGATTCTTTTTCCAACGAGCATCCTTACACCTCCTCAATGTCTTTTGATAGCAGGATGAGTGTAATGTTGTCCTCTCCACCATTATCATTAGCTAATTGCACAAGTTGGCTACCTTTCTCTTGAAGGGTAGCTGAACTCATTATTATATTGTGCATTTCAATATTTGATATTTTGTTGCTTAGACCATCCGAGCAAATTAACATAAATGAATCGTCAAGAATCTCAACTTTATAGCTATCTGGTTCGATAGTAGATTCTGTTCCTAATGATTTAATAATATAGTTTTTCTTTGGATGACTTTCAGCCTCTTCCTCACTAATTTCACCGTTATCTACGAGAATATTGACATACGAGTGATCTCTAGTGACAAGGCGATTCTCTTCTTTAGTAACAAAGTAAACACGACTGTCACCTACATGACAAATAGTCGCATCATTTCCATTAAAAAGAACAGCAATAAGTGTAGTACCCATACCTTGGCAATCTTCATGTGTTAACGAGTATTGATAAAGTATTTTGTTAAGTTCTTTTACTGTTGAAACCAACCATTCTTCAATTGATTCATTTGTTTCAAAACGGGCTTTATCCGCCTTTAAAAATAACTCTTCAAAATGTGTAACAGCCATACGACTTGCAACATCACCTGCATTATGACCACCCATACCATCTGCTACAATAGCCAGTTGGTATGAGTCATCACGCGAGATAAAAGTTGCTGAATCTTCATTTACTGCTCTTTTCTTTCCAATATCACTTACAACAGTATATCTCACAACGTATCACCTCATTAGTGGGTCGTCTCTTCTTTTCTCTCCTTCGCACGTAATTGACCACAAGCTGCATCAATATCTGAGCCGTGCTCACGACGAATAGTAACATTGACACCATGTTTTTTTAGCGTTCTTTCAAAATCGAAAATCTTATTTCTTGGTGTTCGTACATAGTCACGTTCTGGTACATAGTTTACTGGAATTAAATTGACATGACATTTAATATCCTTAACAAGTTGTGCTAATTCCTCTGCATGTGCAACTGTGTCATTAACACCTCCAAATAAACCGTATTCAAAACTGATTCGGCGACCAGTTTTTTCAGTATAATATTTCACTGCTTCGATTAGTTCTGGTAGTTTGTAAGCTTTTGCAATCGGCATTAATTGTTGACGTAATTCTTGGTTCGGTGCGTGTAATGATAAAGCAAAGTTAATTTGTAATTGTTCATCTGCAAATTTATAAATCTTAGGAATAATACCACTTGTAGAAACGGTAATATGGCGAGCTCCAATATTTAACCCTTTCTCATGATTGATGACATGTAAGAATTGCATCATCGAATCATAATTATCAAATGGTTCACCAATTCCCATAATAACAACTGAACTTACACGTTGTTCCTTTTCATCTAATGCTTGTTGCACTTTCACAACTTGTTCTACAATTTCTCCAGGTAAAAGATGGCGTTTTAGCCCGCCTAAAGTTGATGCACAGAATGTACATCCAATACGACATCCAACTTGGGTTGTTACACATACAGAATTCCCATAATCATGAGCCATTAGTACAGTTTCAATTGAATACCCATCTTGTAATTGAAACAAAAACTTGATGGTACCATCTTTAGATTCTTGTTTTACTAAAGTATTCAATGTACTAAATGCAAATTTTTGTTGCAATTTTTCACGTAATCCTTTTGAAAGATTAGACATTTCTTCAAAACTTTTTACTCGTTTTATATATAACCAATCAAATATTTGAGCAGCTCTAAATGGTTTCTCTCCATTTTCTTTTAACCATTCTTGTAATTGGTCAGGTAATAATGAATAAATCGATTCGCGAAGTTGTGGTTTTTCTTTTTTAACTCTTGCTGTTGTTTTTATTTCTTGATCCATTAGTTTGTGGATCCTCCTTTTTTTCTGAAAGCAGCAACAAAAAAGCCGTCACTACCAAAATCTTGTGGAAAGACTTGCATCATACCTACTGTTTTTAATGCAGTTAATACTTCTGGTACATCTTTGATTGGAGATAACTCCATATCTGGATGAGCTTGTAGGAAAGCTTCAACAGTACCGTTGTTCTCCATTTTATCAATTGTACATGTACTGTAAACCATTTTGCCTTCATTTTTTAATAAAGTATATGCAGTATTTAATAGTTGAAGCTGAATTTTTTGTAAAGATTCAAAATCCTCTTCTTTTTTGGTGTATTTAATATCCGGTTTACGACGAATAACACCAAGGCCACTACAAGGTGCATCCACCAAAATACGGTCAAATGATTCCTTCTCAAATATTGAACTAGCTTTTCTTCCATCTAAAACTTGAGGTTGAATGATTGATAAACCTAAACGATCCGCATTTTGCTCAATAAGCTTAATCTTATGTGGATGTAAATCTGTTGCGATTAGTTCACCTTCGTTATTCATTTTTTCAGCAATATGCGTTGTTTTTCCTCCTGGAGCTGCACACATATCTAAAACTCTCATACCAGGAAGCACTTCTAACGCATATGAAGGTAACATTGAACTTTCATCTTGTATCGTTATAAGTCCTTCTTTAAATGCTTTAGAACGAGCAGCTTGTCCTTCTATGATGTGAAGACATTCAGGTATCACAGTACTGCGTTTAACTGAAAATTTTTCATCCCATAGACTACGTAAAGCTTCGTCAACTGTCGCTTTTGCAGTATTGACACGCACAGTTTGGATAGGGGGCAAATTATTTTCAAATAACATATTGGATGTTTTTTCTAATCCAAAACCATCAATATATCGACGTACTAGCCATTCAGGATGACTCGTCTCAATCGCTAAACGTTTAGCATCGTCTTCAATATTTGTTGTATCACGAATACCATCACGTAAAATAGAACGCAATATTCCATTAACCGTAGCACTAATACCACGATGACGTGCACGATGTTTTGCAATTTCTACTGCTTCGTTCACAGCTGCATGGTCAGGTATTTTCGTTAAAAATACAATTTGATACAAAGATATTCGTAATAGCCAGCGAACCCAATCCTCCAGCTTACCACGTACATATGGCTCCAAATAATAATCGAGAGTCATTTTATATTGCAATGTACCATACGTAATTTCTGTTAACAAACCACGATCTTTTGCATCGATTTTATATTTTTCTATTGTTTGATGTAACAACAAATTACTATAGGCTTGCTGTTTATCAACAGCAAGTAATATCGTCAATGCTGCATCACGAACATTACCATCCCAGATAGGCATGTTTTTTTTACTTTTACTCATTCAAAGCGGTCCCCTATCTGTAATTTTGAACCTACACCATTTAGGTAATTGACAGCTTCCATACGCTTTTTACCAGCAGGTTGTAAATCCATAATATCGATTGCTTGTCCTTCACCAGTTGCAACAGTAAAGAACTTTTTAGAAATACCAATAACTGTACCAGGTTGTTGCTGATGTGAAACAGAGGATTTTTTTGCCCACCAAATCTTCACATTTTGACCATCAAGAGTTGTATAAGCAGTTGGCCATGGATGTAAACCACGAATTTGGTTGTAGATAGCTGTATTATTTTTTGACCAATCAATACGTTCTTGTTCACGTGAAATATTATGTGCAAAAGACACTTTTGACTCATCTTGAGGAATTCGTTGATTTGTACCATCAATAATAGATGGAAGCGTAGCTTTAAGTAGGTCTCGGCCAACAATACTTAATTTTTCAAATAGGAGGCCTGTATAGTCTTCTTCTTCAATAGTTAGCGCTTGTTGTGCAATAATATCTCCTGCATCTAATTTTTCTGCCATATACATAATGGTTACGCCAGTTTCTTTTTGACCATCAATAACTGCTTGATGAATTGGAGCGCCACCACGATATGCTGGAAGTAATGATGCGTGTACATTTATGCATCCCAATTTAGGTGTATCTAACAATTCTTTCGGTAAAATTTGACCAAATGCTGCCGTAACGATTAAATCAGGATTTAATGCAATAATTTGTTGTAATTGTTCTGATCCTTTTAATCGTTCAGGTTGAATAACAGGTAATCCAAGTTCTACAGCAGCTGCTTTTACAGGTGGAGGAGTTAGAATATGCTTACGTCCAACGGGGCGGTCTGGTTGTGTAACAACTGCTTTTATGTCATACCCTTCGTCATGTAGCATTTGTAGGACAGGAACAGAGAAATCAGGAGTTCCCATAAAAACGATTGATATCATTGTTCTTCATCCTCCTCTGCATACATTTCTTCTATTTCTTGCAATGTATAAATTCTCGTGATTTTTTTATCAAATAAAATACCATGTAAATGATCAATCTCATGTTGAATAACACGTGCATCGTAGTCGTATGCTTCTAATTCATATAATGCTCCAGTACGGTCTTGTGCTTGTACTTTTACATATAGAGGACGTTCAACATCTCCATATAAATCTGGAAAACTTAAGCAACCTTCCATATCAACTCCTGTGTCTTCAGAAACTTCTACGATTACAGGATTAATAAGCTCTAGTACATCACGTTCTTCTCCAAGTTCTACCACTGCAGCCTGGATACTTTTATTTACTTGTGGAGCCGCAATACCCACACCATCATTTTCTAGCATTGTTTCATACATATCATCAAGTAATTTAGCTAGATCAGCATTGAATTTTGTCACTTCAGCTGCTTTTGTTTCCAATATCTTCGCGGGATTTTTCACAATTTCTAACAGTGCCATTTGGAACCTCTTTTCTTTATCTTCAAAATTAAATGGTAGAAGGATCTAAATCAACGGTAAGTTGAATACCCTTTTTAATCCATTCTGTACGATATATCCGAATCAATTGTTGTAATGTCTCAATTAAATTCGGTTCTTTTTTATATTTTATCAAACATTGATAGCGATATCGATTTTGCACTCGACTTATAGATGCAGCAGTAGGGCCTATTAAACCTACTTGAGTGGATAATTTCAATTTTAACCAATCCATCACTTTACCTGCATACTCTGCAGCCATCATAACATCTTCATGTGTTACTTGGATTAGTACAACATAAAAGTATGGTGGGTAAGCAAACTTATGTCGCATTGCCATTTCTTGTTCATAGAACGGTTCATAATGCTGCTCTTTTGACAATTGAATCGCATAGTGCTCTGGACTATACGTTTGAATAATCACTTCACCAGGTAAATCATGTCTTCCAGCACGTCCACTAACTTGAGTTAACAATTGGAAAGTACGTTCTGCAGCACGAAAGTCTGGAAGGTTTAAGGACGTATCTGCACTTAAAACCCCTACTAATGTGATTTTAGGAAAATCTAGACCTTTCGCAATCATTTGCGTTCCTAGTAGAATATCCGCCTTACCAGCGCCAAAATCATCCAAAATTCGTTCATGTGCACCCTTTTGCCTTGTTGTATCAACGTCCATTCTTAACACTCTTGCTTCAGGGAACACTTTATGAATTTCAGCTTCAATTTTTTGAGTACCCGTCCCAAAAAAGCGAATATGCTCACTGTGACACTCTGGACATTCTGTTGGAACATGTTGTTCATAACCACAATAATGACATTTTAAAGTTTCAGTTGAACGGTGATATGTCATAGAGATATCACAGTTCTTACATTGTACAACAGTTCCGCAATCGCGACATAAAACAAAAGAAGAATAGCCACGTCGGTTTAAAAATAATACCATTTGCTCCTTTCGAGCAAGTCTTTCTTGAATCGCTTCCGTTAAAGAGGTAGAAAACATCGAACGATTCCCACTATGAAGTTCTTCTCGCATATCTACTACCTGTACACTAGGAAGAGATTGTTTTTTAGCTCTCTCTGATAAAGTGAGCAAAGTGTAAACATTTTTCTTAGCCCTTGCAAAAGACTCAAGTGAAGGTGTAGCACTGCCTAAAATTACAGGACAATGATGAAAATGGCTGCGCCAAATTGCAACATCTCTAGCGTGGTAGCGAGGTGTATCTTCTTGTTTATAAGTAGATTCATGTTCTTCATCTAAAATAATAAGCCCTAGATTAGTAAAAGGAGCAAAAATAGCGGATCGAGCCCCTACTGCTACTTTTACTTCCCCACGGCCGATTTTTCGCCATTCATCATACTTTTCACCCTTAGATAACCCACTATGCATAACTGCTACTAAATCCCCGAAACGGGCTCGAAATCGTTCAGTCATTTGGGGAGTCAATGAAATCTCAGGTACTAGAACGATTGCCTCTTGCCCCTGATTAATAGCCTCTTGAATGGCTTGCAGATATACCTCTGTTTTACCACTACCAGTGATACCGTGTAATAAGAAGGTAGTTGCGGCTTTTTCTTTCATAGATTGCAGGATTTGCGTTAATGCTTCAGTTTGCTCGCCGGTCAATTCAAGTGCTTTCGATTTGTGTGCATCTTTTGCAAATGGATTGCGGTATACTTCCTCTTTGAAATAGCTAGCTGCTCCTTTTTCAATGACTCCATTTAATACGGCCGATGTAATATTTAACATTTCACAAAGCTCATGAGGGATAAACTCCTCACCTGCATGCTCTACCATCCATTCTGCAACTTGCACTTGTTTCTTTGCGCGTGTAGGGATGGATGTAGCAATTTCTTGCAATTTAAACACATCGTCCAATACTTTCACTTTGCGAACAGCTTTTACTTTTCCTTGCTGTTTTACAACTGTTTTCTGTTCAACGAATCCCTGCTTCATACAATATTTAAGGAGTTTTAAAAGATTAGCTGCTTCAACTTTTTTATAAGGAATCATTTCTTTTTGACCAAACAATGACTGCAATTCGTCAGGTAAATTGGTCAGTTCAGTCGTTAGCTTAATCGTTTTCTCATACTTTGCCCGTAATGCAGAAGGTAGCATCACTTGTAAGGCATCTATTTCATAGCATAGAGTATGCACTGTCATCCATTTAGCGAGTTCAAGCATCTCTTCAGTTAGTACTGGTTCTATATCTAATAATTGTGTAATGGCTTTTAGTTTATTGTCAGGCACATCAGTTTGGTCTTTCAATGATATGATAAATCCAAGCACATTTCTCGGACCAAAAGGCACTTTAACACGACAACCAACTTCTACAAGTTCCTCAAGTTCAGCAGGAACTAAATAGTCAAACGGCCTGTCCACAGGATAAGCAGAAACATCAACAATAATTTGCGCAATCATTGTGATATACCTTCTCTTTTTAGGATAGTCAAAAATAACTCAGTAGCAAGTTGTTCCTTAGGCATTGATGCATAGCTTTTTTGGAAATCTTCTTTTCCAACTATTGTAACTGTATTGGAATCTGTTCCAAAGCCGCGATCTAATTTAGAAACATCATTTGCAATAATATAGTCCGCATTTTTTTTGATTAGTTTTCCTTTTGCATATTCTAATACATTATTCGTCTCCGCAGCGAAGCCGATAAGTAACTGATGTTGTTTCCGTTCACCTAAAGTTAGTAAAATATCAGTTGTTCTTTCAAGTTCAATACTTGTATCGCCAGCTTGCTTCTTCATTTTCTGAGGTAGATTCGTTTTAGGACGATAATCTGCAACTGCTGCCGCTTTTACAACAATATCTGAACCATCATATTCTCTTAAAATAGCTTGTAACATTTCTTCAGCGCTTTCTACAGAAATGAGTTTGACACCTACTGGAGGAGTAATATCAACAGGTCCTGAAACAAGTATCGTTTCTGCACCTAACTTCTGTGCTGCTGCAGCCATTGCATACCCCATTTTTCCAGAAGAAAAGTTTGTTAAATATCGTACTGGATCTATTCTTTCTCTAGTTGGGCCAGCAGAAACAACCACTTTTTTTCCTTTCAAAGGCAAGAATTTTGGTTTAAAAAATTGTTCTACTAAGGAAACAATTTTTTCTGGCTCTTCTAAACGACCCTTTCCAACATATCCACAAGCTAAAATCCCTTCAGCAGGCTCTATAAATTCATAGCCATCTTTCACTAAACGTTCAATATTTCGTATTACTGCCGGATGATCATACATATGTACATTCATCGCTGGAGCTATCCAAACTGTTGATGTTGTTGCAAGTAAAGTAGTTGTTACCATATCATCTGCAATACCATTAGCTAGTTTACCAATAATATTAGCTGTTGCTGGGGCAACGATGACAAGATCTGCCCAGTCTGCTAAATCAATATGTGCGATTACTCCTGAATCTTTCTCATCGAATGTATCTGTGTAAACATCATGTTTGGACATAACTTGAAAACTTAAAGGCGTTACAAAACGGGTTGCAGATTCTGTCATCATTACTTTCACATGTGCACCTGCTTGAGTAAGTTTACTAACTAGTGCAACTGCCTTATAAACTGCGATTCCACCTGATACACAAAGTAAAATGTTCTTATTTGCAATCATGTTTTTCTCCCTCTCGAAACAACACAAGCTCCCAAAGAAATAATTCTCTGGGAGCTACAGCGTTTTAGTTAATCAATTACACATCCGGCAAAATACACTAAGATTTTGTCAAATTGTTTTGACTAATATTCATCAAAATCCGTGTCAACTGCCAGAAGTCCAACCCTAATTAATAAATACGATTGAATAATGGTTAAACTTCATCTTCATAAACTTTATTTACATCTTGGTCTTCTATTGAAAGAACACCTGCAGCTACTTCTTCAAGGGCTTTCCCAACATTTTTGTCAGAAACATATGAAGATAAATGTTCTGAACTACCTTCTTGCATAGCACGAGCTCTTTTAGAAGCAAGGCTTACTAGTGAATATTTTGAATCGATTTTAGTTTTTAAAACGTCAACAGATGGAAATAGCATCTATTATTCTCCTCTCAACATAGCTAAATATTGTTTTTCTACACGTTCACGTCTACAATGTTCTGCAAGAACAATCGCATTTACTCGTTCACATGCTAATTGTACTTCATCGTTTTCCACGACATAATCGTACAAATTCATCATTTCTAATTCTTTGTTCGCAGCAGCTATACGTGTTGCAATTACTTCTTCAGTTTCAGTCCCACGGCCTATCAAACGTTGTTGCAATTCAGAAAGACTTGGTGGTGCTAGGAAAATGAATAAACCGTCTGGTACTTTTTCACGAATTTGTGCTGCACCTTGAACTTCAATTTCAAGGAATACATCACGTCCCGCATCCAAAGTAGCATTTACATAGTCAATAGGTGTTCCATAATAATTTCCTACGTATTCAGCATACTCAAGTAATTTACCTTGATCGATTAGCGTTTCAAATTCTTCTCTACTTTTAAAGAAGTAATCCACGCCATCAACTTCTCCCTCACGTGGTTTACGCGTGGTCATAGAAATAGAATATTCATAATTGGTATCTGGTTGTGAAAATAACTCTTTTCTCACTGTTCCTTTGCCGACTCCCGACGGACCAGATAAAACAATTAACAATCCACGTTCTCTTCTCATTATCTCTCCCTCATCGTTCCAAAAAGTTAATCATACAATAATTATTGCTATTATTCAATATTTTGAACTTGTTCTCTCATTTTTTCTATTATTGCTTTGGCTTGTACAACAGCATTTGCTGCATCAACTGACTGGTTTTTTGAACCAATCGTATTAATCTCGCGATGTATTTCTTGCATTAAAAAGTCAAGTTTACGACCAATGGAAGTATCCTCTTGCAATGTTTCATCTAATTGTTTTAAATGACTTGCTAAACGATCTAATTCTTCTGCTATATCCGCTTTTTCAGCAAAAATAGCGACCTCTGTTAAAAGACGGTCTTCTAAATAATCTGCTTGACTAATTTCCTTTATACGCTCTATAAGTTTATCACGATATTTCTCCACAGCTTGTTGAGAAACTTCTTTTATAATAACAATTTGCTCTTTTAAAGCTTTTTTGAAACCTAAAATAGTTTCTAATAATTCCTGACCTTCTCTTTGTCGCATTTGAATAAGAACTTGAGCCGCTTCTTCGACAGCTACTTCCACAGCATTTAAAATTTCTTCTTTTGAAACTTGTTTCATTTCTAAAATCAATGCTTGATCAAGTTGTAAAATTTCAGACATAGACCATTTTTCATCTAGTGGAACTTGTTTTCTTAACTCATCTCTTGCTTCTTTATAAGTATTAACCAAATTCCAATTGATTTTCACAGTTTGTCCAAGTGGCTCTAATTCTTTCACGTAGACGGATACATCTAACTTTCCCCTCGAAACTTTTGTAGAGAGTACTTTTTTTGCAAATACTTCCGCTTCAGTCCATTCTTTTGGAAATCGTGTAGAAATTTCTAAAAAGCGATGATTTACCGAACGGATTTCTACGGTTAACTGCAATTGATCCGTTGTTGTGACACCCCTGCCAAATCCAGTCATACTTCGTACCAAGGTCAGTCACATCCTTCTTTGCATACTATCCATAAGTATATCATAAGATAAAGTTATTGTGCATAATCATAAATTGGTTTAGAAACATTCTGCATTTCGAATATGTAATAGACATATTTCTATGAAAAAATGTTAAGATAGAGCAAAACGCTTTGAAAGAGGAATTTACATATGGCATATGATGGCTTATTTACACTAGCAATGACAAAAGAATTGCAACAACTGGTCACAGGTCGTATAGCTAAAGTGCACCAACCAAATGCACAAGAAATTATTTTAACAATACGAGCTAATGGCGGTAATCATAAATTATTATTTTCAATCCATTCATCTTACGCACGTGTTCATTTGACAAGTCAAACTGTCGAAAACCCTGCCGAACCACCCATGTTTTGTATGTTGTTACGAAAACATATTGAAGGTGGTTTTATAGAATCGATTGAACAAATCGATGGAGACCGAATAATTGTTTTAACAATCACAAGCAAAAACGAAATTGGAGATCCAATTACAAGAGAACTCCATGCTGAAATAATGGGACGACATAGTAACCTTATTTTGGTTGAAAAAGAATCGAAAAAAATCGTAGATAGTTTAAAACATTTACCACCTGCTATGAATAGCTACCGAACTGTTCTTCCAGGTCAAAATTATGTTGCACCTCCAGCGCAAAATAAAGTGAATCCGGCAGCTGTATCTCCCAAAGAGTTACAAACATTCTTCTCTACTGAGAAAACAGCACAAGAAATTGTTCAACATTTCACCGGCTTTTCTCCACTGCATGCCAATGAATTTTTATATCGTGTGAAAAACGGTGAAAAAACTGCGGTGGAACTTTTCCCTTCCTTTATACAAGAGTTTTCAAATGGTGGTAATTTACCAACTTTTGTGGAAGTGAACGGAAAAACACAATTTTCTCCTATAGAACTTACTCATTTAGAAGGCAAACCAACTACATATCCTTCTTTAAGCACATTACTCGATCGTGTGTTTTTTGCTAGAGCTGAACGTGACCGCGTGAAACAACAAGCCGGGGATCTTGAAAGATGGTTGCAAAATGAAATTAGTAAGTTACGCTTAAAACTAAAAAAACTTCAAAAGGATTTAAATCATGCCTCAAAATTAGACCAATATCAATTATTTGGTGAGTTATTGATGGCCAATCTCTATAACTTTGAAAAAGGACAAAAAGAAGTTACTGTTGCCAATTATTACGATGAGAATGGTGCAGAAGTGAAAATCCCTTTAAGTGAACGAAAAACACCAATTGAAAATGCACAAAGTTATTACACAAAATATAACAAGGCAAAAAATGCATTAATTATGGTGCAACAACAAATTGATAAGACAAATGAAGATTTAGCTTATTTTGAAATGCTTTCACAACAAGTTCAACAAGCAGCTCCACATGATATTGAAGAAATTCGAGAAGAATTAGCAGAACAAGGTTTTATGAAGCTACGTGCTTCTAGACGACGTAAAAAACCGACAAAACCTTCTCCTGAAGAATTTATATCTTCAACTGGAATTCAAATTTCAGTAGGTAAAAACAATAAGCAAAATGATTATCTAACGTTCAAATTAGCAAGAAAATATGAGATTTGGATGCATACAAAAGATATTCCAGGCTCTCATGTCGTCATTCATAGTGCAGAGCCAGATGAACAAACTATAAGAGAAGCTGCTACTTTATCAGCTTATTTCAGTAAAGCGCGTGATTCCTCATCGGTACCGGTCGATTATACTGAAGTTCGTCAAGTGAAAAAGCCTAATGGTGCAAAACCAGGTTTCGTTATTTATTTTGAACAAAAAACAATTTATGTAACTCCTGATGAAGAATTAGTGATGACATTGAAACAAGATTAATATGTAAAATAACAAAGAGGTCGACAGCATAACAAAGGTCGACCTCTTTTAAAAATTTGATTATAAATTATCGGCAAAAAATACTAATCGATTACCACTTGGATCGTTAACAGCAAAATACGTTTCTAAATCTTGCATTTGGATAAACTGTTTTACATGATTTTTCATCTTATAATATGCAGCTTTTGATGGTAATTGAAATTGCACTTCTTGTAAGCCACTGTGTATAGCAATAGGATGTGCAATATTAGTACCAGACCAAGTATTTCCGGCAATATGATGATGATAACCACCTGCTGATACGAAAAATGCATCATCTAAAACAAGCTGAGATTCAAACCCTAATACTTGATTGTAAAATGACAACGTTTCTTTTAAGTTATCTACTCGCAAATGTACATGTCCAACCGTTGTACCTTGTGGTAATTTACCATCGCTTTCAAATTGAGCAATTTTTGCAAGCTCTTTAAAATTTAACGGATTACTCCCTTGAGGGTGCTGATTCCACTCTTCTTTTGGTCGATCAGCGTAAATTTCAATGCCATTACCTTCCACATCCGATAAATAGAATGCTTCACTATAACCGTGATCACTTGCACTATCTAATTTAGCAATTGGAATGATACGTTCGAAATGAGGAAAACGGGTTTCTTGTTCTTGAGGACTATCTACTGTTTGTTTATTTCTCAAAATTTCGAAGAACTTTGTTGCAAATGCCTCTCTACTTGGTACTAGAAAGGCGATGTGAAATAACCCTGTACTTTTTGCGGGTTGCAACTTTTCAGCTGTTTTCCGCAATTCTAAAAGCACCTTTGAATCCCCTTTTACGCCTAAGTATGCATAACTTTCAGTACTACTAAGTAACTCTAAACCTACGACTTGTTCATAGAAAGCTATCTGTCTTGCTAAATCAATCACTTTAAGTACAACTCTTTTAATATTTGTTTGTGGATTAATAGTATACTGAGGTAAAAATTCTTCTAATTGTTCAGCCATTTTCAAACCCTTTCTAAAACCATAGTTTTTTGATAGGTTTTCTTTATTTTAATGTAGTTTGAACAATATGACAAATAAAAAGATTTGTCCGTGGGTAAAATATTGGACGTTTATTGTTAATAAATTGGTTTAAGCGAGAAAGCTCCTATCTCTTGGACAATCTTCTAAGAAATAAGAGCATCTCGCTTTTTATAAACAGCATTATTTTAAATCACTTTATAATTTTCCAGCTTTTAAATCTTTATGCCATTGGAGTAATGCGGGGATATCATTTTCTTGTATTGCACCTGTTTCTTTAGCAGCATCTACAAGTGCTTCAAAATTTGATAAGCTTTTATATGGGACACCTGCTTCATCAAAGTTTTGTTGTGCACGAGGTAGCATATAAGAATAAACAGAAACTACACCTAATACTTCTGCTCCTTCACGACGAAGTGCTTCGACAGCAGTAATACTTGAACCACCTGTTGAAATAATATCTTCGACAACCACTACTTTTTGTCCCTTATGTAATCTACCTTCTGTTTGGTTGCCTCGACCATGATCTTTTGGTTTTGAACGTACATAGACCATAGGTAAATCTAGAATATCGCTAACCCATGCCGCATGAGGAATTCCTGCTGTCGCAGTTCCAGCAACAACTTCAGTTTCAGGAAAGTTTTCTTTGATCAACTCAGCAAGACCATTTGCGATTGTTTTTCGTACTTTTGGATAAGAGATTGTAAGTCGAGTATCACAATAGATTGGTGATTTTATACCTGAAGCCCACGTAAAAAGCTCTGTTGGATTTAACTCAACTGCTCCTACCTCTAACATACCTTGTGCTACATCTTTTTGAATTGTCATTTTATTGTCCTCCCCATGTTGATTGTACGATATGATAGGCTTCCACCACATCATTAGCTTGTGTGATCGCACGACCTACTACGATGTGTGTAGAACCATTTTCTTTTGCAAACGATGGTGTTGCAACACGTTTTTGATCATGTAATGCACCACCAGATAAACGAATGCCAGGTGTTACTTTAAGAAATTCTTTACCACAAACTTTTTCGATAGCTTTTGCCTCTAAAACAGAGCAGACAACACCATCTAGCCCGGATTCCTTTGCTAACTTTGCATAATTTAGAACAGATTCTTCCAATGTAGTTGTGATTTTTTGCTCGCGATGCATTTGCTCCTCACTTGTTGAAGTAAGTTGCGTCACTGCTATTAAGGCTGGGCGTTTTCCCCCTACCGGCGTTCCTTCTTGCAAACCTTCTAATGCCGCTTTCATCATTTCGCTACCTCCAGCAGCATGAACATTAACCACATCTACACCAAGCTTCGCCAAACCTCTCATTGCAGATTTAACAGTATTGGGTATGTCGTGAAGTTTTAAATCAAGAAAAACTTCATGACCTTGCGCTTTTATCTTTTTAATGATGGATGGGCCTTCTTGTAAATAAAGTTCTAGTCCTACTTTCACAAATAATGATTCTTGAAATTGAGATAGAAATTGAAAGACTTTCTCTTCAGACGGAAAATCTAAAGCAATTATCGGCTTATCTGTCATCTATCGATAGCTCCTTCCAACAAGATCTGATATTTTTTCACAGTTTAGTTCATCTAACTTTTGAGGTAACTCGTCGATGATATTCGGGCATACAAAAGGATCCACAAAGTTTGCAGTACCAACAGCAACAGCACTTGCCCCCGCAGATAAGAAATCAATGACATCTTCAGCATTTGTTATACCACCCATACCAATGATTGGAATATTCACTTGTTGACTTACATCATATACCATTCTAATAGCTACTGGTTTAACAGCTGGACCTGATAATCCACCAGTACCATTTGCAATAATAGGCTTTCCTGTTTTTGGATGTAGTCTCATACCGATTAATGTATTAATCATGGTAATACCATCTGCGCCACCAGCTTCAACTGCCTTTGCAATTTCTACTATATTTGTAACATTCGGAGATAACTTCACATATACAGGAACTTTGGATACAGCTTTAACGGCTGCTGTTAGTTCACTTGCTGTTTTAGGATCTGTACCAAATTGAATCCCACCACATTTGACATTCGGACAAGAAATATTTAACTCCAATGCTTTGACATTTGGTGCAGTTGAGATTTTTTCAGCTACAGCTACATAATCAGTTGTATCAGTTCCAGCGACATTTGCGATAATCGGGACATCATATTGTTCAAGCCAAGGCAATTCATATTCCATTACATGTGCCAACCCTGGATTCTGCAGCCCAATCGCATTTAACATTCCAGAAGATGTCTCAGCTACACGAGGTGTTGGATTTCCTTTACGAATCTCCAACGTTGTTGCTTTAATCATAATTGCTCCAAGTTTCGATAAATCATATAATTTTGCATACTCTTGACCAAAGCCAAAACACCCAGATGCAGGTATAATTGGATTTTTCAATGATAATCCTGGCAACTCAACTTGTAATCGATTCATAATGCAACCACCCCTCTCGGAAAGACAGGACCATCTGAACAAACTTTCAAATAGTCATTTTCAACTGCATCAGTTGTTTTACAAACGCATGCATAGCAAGCACCTAGACCGCAGCCCATTCTTTCTTCAAAAGATAGAAAGCCTTTTTTATCAGGATATGTTTGCTCCAAAGCCTTTAACATTGGTAGTGGACCACAACTATAAAAAACATCAAACTCTGGGTTCAGTTGAGCTAATAAATTCGTTACAAAACCTTTTGTGCCGTAGCTTCCATCTGCTGTTACAATGTAAGTCTCACCAAGTTCACTAAATTGTTTTTCATAAAAAACATTATTAATCGATTGGAACCCTAGTACATGGATTGTACGAACACCCTTAGCATTTAGTTGTTTAGATAACTCATACAATGGCGGTACACCGATCCCCCCACCAACTAACAAGGCTGTCTCTCCTGTATTTGCCTCTTCTACAGGAAAACCATTTCCTAATGGACCAAGTATATCTACTTCGTCTCCTGGTTGTTTTAATGATAATAATTTAGTACCTCTACCACCAGCACGATACAACATAGTAAATTCCATATGTTCTGGGTCAATTGAACAAATGCTAATTGGTCTTCTTAATAATGGTTCGAAACTATCAGAGACACGGATATGTACAAATTGTCCAGGTTGTTTCATTTCAAGGGAAAGCTGACCAATTAAGGTCAGCTCAAAAATATCATCTGCTATTTGTTTATGACGTACGACTTTCATTCTCTCTTGTTTAATCATGCATGCACCTCTAATTCTGCCTTTGGCATAGCACTAGCTGTAAATGTCATGGATTCAATAACTCTTAAAATAGCATCTGCTGTATCAAGAGAAGTAAGACAAGCAACACCATTTTCTACGGACTCACGACGAATTCTAAAACCATCACGAGCTGGTTGTTTGCCTTTTGTTAGTGTATTAATAACTAATTGAGCATTACCATTTTGTATTACATCTAGTAATGTCGGGCCATTTGAGCCTATTTTATCAACAATCGTTGACTTAATACCGGCTTGTTTTAAAGATTCTGCTGTTCCAGGTGTTGCTAAAATGGAATAACCGATTTCTACAAAACGTTTTGCGAGTGTAATAGCTTCAGCTTTGTCTTTATCTGCAACGGTCATAAGCACTGCACCATGATCTTCAATTTTCATACCTGCTGCTACAAAACCTTTATACAATGCCTTTTCTAATGTGCTATCCTTACCCATTACTTCACCTGTGGACTTCATCTCAGGTCCTAAAGTTGTATCTACACGACGCAATTTTGCAAAACTAAATACCGGTACTTTTACAAAAACTCCTTTTTTAACTGGCGCTAATCCTGTTGGATAGCCTTGTTGTGGAATTGTATGGCCCAATATAGCTTTGGTTGCTACATTCGCCATAGGAATATTGGTAATCTTACTTAAAAATGGTACTGTACGTGATGCACGTGGATTTACTTCAATTACATAGACAACATCTTGAGAAATGACATATTGAATATTCATAAGTCCAATAATTCCTAATCCTTTTGCCAATCGAGTTGTATAGTCTACTAATGTATCTATATGTTTTTGTGATAAGTTTTGTGGCGGATATACTGCGATTGAGTCACCTGAGTGTACACCTGCACGTTCGATATGTTCCATAATTCCTGGAATTAACACATTTTCGCCATCACAAATTGCATCTACTTCAATTTCTTTTCCTGTTAAATAACGGTCTATTAATACCGGATGTTCTGGTGATGCTTCTACGGCATTTTCCATATAGTGTTTTAATTCATCTGTATTATAGACGATTTCCATTGCACGGCCACCTAGTACATAGGAAGGTCGAACTAAAACCGGATAGCCGATCCCTTCTGCAATTGCAATCGCTTCAGGTGTGTTAGTTGCTGTTTTACCTAGAGGTTGTGGAATACCTAGTTCGTGTAGTGCTTCTTCAAAGCGGTCACGCGATTCAGCTCTATCGATTGAATCAAGTGAAGTCCCTAGAATTTTCACACCACGTGCTTCTAATTTGTCTGCTAGGTTAATCGCTGTTTGACCACCAAATTGAACAACTACCCCTTTTGGTTGTTCTAAATCGATAATATGCATAACATCCTCAATAGTTAGTGGTTCGAAATAAAGCTTATCTGAAATCGAGAAGTCAGTGGATACTGTTTCTGGATTTGAGTTAATAATGATAGCTTCATATCCAGCTTCTTGTATAGCCCATACTGAATGTACCGTTGCATAGTCAAACTCAACCCCTTGACCAATGCGGATTGGGCCTGAACCTAAAACAATTACAGATTCTCGTTCTGAACGGATGGATTCATTTTCATCTTCATATGTTCCATAGAAGTATGGTGTTTCAGACTCAAATTCTGCTGCACATGTATCAACCATTTTGTAAACAGGTATGATGCCATGTTCTTTACGGAAATCATATACTTTGTTTGCTTGTGTATTCCAAAGTTTCGCGATTGTTTCATCTGCAAAGCCTAATTTTTTCGCTTTACGACATACATCTGGATTATTCGGATTCTCTTTTAAAACAGTTTCATAATCAATGATATTTTTAAATTTATCTAAGAAGAATAAATCGATTTGGCTCCATTCATGAATAGTTTCGATTGTGACACCTCTACGTATTGCTTCAGCAAGGAAAAATAGACGTTCATCTCCTGCCTTTTTAACACGTTTTTTAATCCATTCATCGGTTAAGTCTTCTGCATGTTTCATCTCGATATGTTTATGGCCTGTTTCAAGTGAACGTACTGCTTTAAGAATGGCCTCTTCAAAGTTACGGCCAATTGCCATTACTTCACCTGTTGCTTTCATTTGAGTACCTAAGTTTCGCTTTGCAGTTTCAAATTTATCAAATGGCCAACGAGGGATTTTTGCTACGATATAGTCTAAAGCTGGCTCGAAGCACGCATATGTTTTTCCAGTTACAGGGTTAATCATTTCATCTAGCGTTAAGCCAACAGCAATTTTTGCTGCAAGTTTGGCAATTGGGTATCCTGTTGCTTTTGATGCAAGTGCGGATGAACGGGATACACGAGGATTTACCTCGATAATATAGTAATTAAAGCTATTCGGATCAAGGGCTAATTGAACGTTACATCCACCTTCAATACCCAAAGCTCGAATTATTTTCAATGAGACATTTCGTAGCATGTGATATTCACGATCTGATAATGTTTGAGATGGCGCTACAACTATTGAATCACCTGTATGGATACCAACCGGGTCCACATTTTCCATGTTACATACTACAATTGCATTGTCTTTAGAATCACGCATTACTTCATATTCAATTTCTTTAAAACCAGCAATTGATCTTTCCAATAAACATTGAGTAACTGGTGAGTAGTTTAATCCTGAAGTAACAATTTCATGAAGATCTTGTTCGTTATAACAAATACCACCACCAGTACCGCCAAGCGTAAACGCTGGTCGAACGATGACTGGATAGCCGATTCTCTCAACAAACGCTTCGGCTTCTTCAAGGTTATGAATGATATCAGACTCAGGTGTCGGAACACCTAATTCATACATTAAATTTCGGAATAAATCACGGTCCTCAGCTTGGTTGATCGCATCTAATTTTGTCCCTAAAATTTCAATTCCTAGCTCATCTAAAATCCCTGAATTATGGAGCTCAATTGCCATATTTAAACCTGTTTGCCCCCCTAGTGTAGGTAGGATTGCATCAGGACGTTCCTTACGTAAAATTCTAGAAACAAATTCAAGTGAGATTGGTTCTATGTATACTTTATCTGCAATCTCAGTATCTGTCATAATAGTAGCTGGATTTGAGTTTATAAGAATAACTCGGTAACCTTCCTCTTTAAGAGATAGGCAGGCTTGTGTACCTGCATAGTCGAATTCTGCAGCTTGACCAATGACAATAGGGCCAGAACCGATTACTAAAATGGATTTAATATCTTGGCGTTTAGGCATGTTGTTTTTGCTCCTCTCTAGTATTGTTATTCATTAACTCTATGAACTCATCAAATAAGTGGTTAGGATCTTCTGGTCCAGGTGAAGCTTCAGGGTGATATTGTACAGTGAATACAGGATATTTTTTATGTCGTAATCCTTCACATGTTCCATCATTTAAAGCGATATGTGTCACTTCCAAATCCGTTCCTTCAAGTGAATCACTATCAATTGCGAAGCCATGGTTTTGAGAAGTTAACTCTGTACGACCAGTACGAAGATCCTTTACAGGATGGTTTGCCCCTCTATGACCAAATTTCAACTTAAATGTCTTAGCGCCACATGCAAGTCCGAACAGCTGTTGACCAAGGCAAATCCCGAAGATTGGCACTTTTCCGATTAGTTCTTTTACAGTTTCTATTGCTTCAGGAACATCTTGTGGATTTCCTGGGCCATTCGATAGCATAATACCATCAGGATGATATGCTAAAACTTCTTTTGCAGTTGTGTTGTACGGTACTACAATAACATCACAATCACGTTTGTTTAGCTCACGGAGAATTCCGTGTTTCATCCCAAAGTCCATCAATACAACACGTTTTCCACGTCCAGGGGAAGGATATGCGCTTTTAGTAGAAACTTGTGCAACTTGATCTGTTGGTAATGTTGTATGACGAAGTTGTTCCACTACTTCATCTATATTCACTTCTTCCCCAGCCGCTGAAAGATAACCTTTTACAGAACCTTCGTTACGTATTAAACGAGTTAATTTTCTTGTGTCTACACCTTCAATTCCTGGAATATCCTTCATTTTGAAATAGTCATCTAATGTTCCTGCATTACGGAAATTCGATGGAGCTTTTGCCAATTCATGTACGACAAATCCCTTAATTGCTGGTGAAATGGTTTCAAAGTCATCTCGGTTAACGCCATAATTTCCGATTAAAGGATATGTCATTGTAACAATCTGCCCGCAAAATGAGGGGTCAGAAAGCGTTTCTTGATAACCTGTCATCCCTGTAGTAAATACGACTTCGCCTTGTGATCCTTTTTCGCTACCGAAAGCCTGCCCTTCAAATACTTCGCCTGTTTCTAAAATGAGTTTTCTTGTTGTCATTGTGCATCCTCCCATACAATATTTCCTTTTGAAATTGTTAAGACTGGAAAACCTTTTGCCTTCCACCCATTAAAAGGTGTGTTTCTTCCTTTTGAGGCAAATTCTTCTGCATTTACGACTTTCTCTTCTTTCAAATCTAATAGAACTAAATCTGCTGATGCTCCAACTTCAATTTTCCCATATGGTAAATTGAAAAGTTTAGCTGGTTTAATAGACATCCAATCAATTAATTGCTTAAGAGTCCATTTTCCAGTTTCAACAAATTGTGTATATAAAAGCGGGAAAGCTGTTTCAAATCCAACGATTCCAAATGGTGCACCTACCATTCCGCAGCATTTTTCTTCCTGTGTATGAGGTGCATGGTCTGTCGCAATACAATCTATAGTACCGTCAAGTAATCCTTCATGTAGCGCTTGCCAATCGTCATTTGCTCGGAGTGGTGGATTCATCTTCCAATTTGCATCATCAGATGGAATATCCATCTCTTCTAATAACAAATGATGCGGACAGACTTCAGCGGTCACATTGATACCAGCTGCTTTTGCGTCCCGTACCACTCGTACGGATTCTTTTGTTGAAACATGACACACATGATAATGAGCTCCTGCCGCTTCTGCTAAGAGCACATCACGTGCAATTTGAACAGATTCACAAATAGAAGGAATTCCAGGTAGATTCAATTCCTTGTTACGTTTTCCTTCATGCATAACACCGTTATAAATTAGCGAGTTATCTTCACAGTGAGCAACAACTGTCATACCAATTTTTGCAGCATCTTTCATTTGTTCATACATAGTTGCCGCTTCTTGAACACCTACACCATCATCTGAAAAGGCGACAGCACCATGTTCTTTTAAAGCTCTTAAATCTGTTCGAGCATCACCTGATTGTGCTACTGTAAGTGAGCCATATGGAAGTACTCGAACAATCGCACTTTTTTCTATTAAACCATTGATCATATCCAAGTTTTCTATAGAATCAGGTACTGGTTTTGTATTTGGCATTGCACAAATTGTAGTAAATCCACCCTTTGCAGCTGACATAGTGCCTGTTGCAATTGTTTCTTTGTGTTCAAAACCTGGTTCACGTAAATGGACGTGAACATCTACGAACCCCGGCGCAATCACATGACCTTTTCCATCAATTGTTTCATCAGCATTTCGCTCTAAATGCTCACCGATTGCAGCAATTTTACCATCCTCGATAAAAATTTCAGTGGCATTTAAATCTCCTTGCTCATCTAGCATCAGAACGTTCTTTAAAAGTTTTGTCATGGTTAGTTTCGTCCCTTCAAGATATTTTCGACAATTGCCATTCTTACAAAAACTCCATTTTCTATTTGCTTGAAAATCCGTGATCGCTCACATTCTACAAGTGATGAGTCAATCTCTACTCCACGGTTTACAGGTGCAGGATGCATAATAATTGCCCCATCTTTCATTCGTTTCTCTCTTTCCTTTGTCAAGCCATATCTTTTATGGTAACTTTCATCGGAATATCCCTCAAATGCAGCATCTCGTTCGTGTTGTACACGCAACAGCATAATTACATCACTAGTTTCAAGTAAGTCATCCCAATCATGATGGGCTTCAAATTCCGCTTGCCATTGGGGAGGACAAACAATATTGACGTTCGCACCTAGACGACGAAGGGCAATAATATTCGACTTTGCTACTCTACTATGAGACACATCACCTGCTATTGTAATATTTAAGCCTTCAAATTTACCAAACTCTTTGAAAATTGTGTATAAATCTAGCAGAGATTGAGAAGGATGTTGGCCTGCCCCATCTCCTGCATTAATAATCGATACGTTAATACCCTCTAATAATTCTTCATAATAGGCATCCTTTTTATGACGAATAACTACTGCATCCATTCCAATCGACTCTAACGTTTTCACTGTATCGTACAATGTTTCGCCTTTTAAAGTACTTGAAAATCCTGCTTCAAAAGGAATGACGGTTGCACCAATTCGGCGTTCGGCAGTTTCAAAACTTGTTTTTGTTCTTGTACTTGGCTCAAAGAATAGATTTGCTACTAAGTAGTCTCGTTCTAGTTGTGATTTTGATCCTGCTTCAAACTCTGCAGCGCGTTTTAGAATCGCTTCGATTTCTTCGTTAGATACACTTTCCATTGACAGTAAATTTTTCATCATGTGCCTCCTAATATTTATGTAAATAAAAGCCTCCTTGGAATATCAAGGAGGCTCAGGAAGGATATGACATGATAGACTATTACTTTTCACCTATCGTATCAATTCACCCTTCTGTGCCTCTCTGGGCAACTTTTAAAAGGTTGTCTTATTTAATTTTTTTTATGTTTTTCTTGTTCTTCATCAGCTAGTAATTCTAAATCAGGTTGTGCTTTACCGGGTAAAATAAGGTTTAACACAACTCCTACGATGGCAGCTAATGCCATTCCTTGAATTGAGAATGTTTCAGAAAAGATGATCTTCGCACCACCAATACCTAGAATCAGGATTACGGAAGCTATGACTAAATTTCGTTTATCATCAAAATCGATTTTGTTTTCTACTAACATTCGTAAACCACTTGACGCAATTATACCGAATAGTAGGATAGAAACTCCACCAAGTACTGGTGTAGGAATTGTTCCTACTAGTGTCATTAACTTACCCGAAAAGGCTAAGATTATTGCACTTACTGCTGCACCGCCAATTACCCAAACACTGAATACGCGAGTCAAAACAAGTACACCGATATTTTCACCATAAGTCGTTTTTGGAGGTCCACCGATTAATGAGCTAATTAATGTTCCAAGACCGTCACCTAATAATGATCGGTTTAACCCAGGTTCTTTAATGAAGTTACGGCCAACTACTTTACCTAAAACCAACTGATGTCCAATATGCTCTGAAATCGTTACGATGACGATTGGAACCATTGCTAAAAGTAATGTTGATGTAATGTTGAAGTCGTAATCAATTCCAGGAATCAAGAAATCTGGTGCTTGAATCCATTTAGCCTCTATCACTTTGTTGAAGTTGATTAAGTGCGTTCCAAATACAGCATCTGAAATTAGAGATGCAATGTAACCCACAACCATCCCTATCAAAATTGGCATTGTACTAATAACACCCTTAAAGTAGTTGTTACAAATAATAGCTGCGATTAAAGTAATTAAAGCTACTGTAAAGTATGGCAGACTATAAACTGCATCTGGTGTGTTGGCATTTTCATACATTGCCATATTAACTGCAGTGACTGCTAAGCCTAAACCGATTACCATAATAACCGGTGCCACTACAATCGGTGGTAAGATTTTCATAATCCATTTATATCCTGTTTTCCAAATGAATAATGAAACGAGTCCGTATACTAAACCAACGGCCATTGCACCAATCATCGCACTTCCAGGTCCTCCTGCAGCAGATGCTACTTGGATAGGTGCAATAAATGCAAATGATGATCCTAAATAAGCTGGAACTTTAAACTTAGTTACCAATAAAAAAACTAAAGTAGCAATACCACTTGTTAGTAGTGCGATTGCAGGTGATAAATTTGTTAATGTTGGTACAAGAATTGTTGAACCGAACATCGCAAACATATGTTGTAAACTCAACGTAATTAGTTGCCCGGTTTTTGGCTTATCGTTGATATCTAAAACAGCTTTTGACATATCTATAATTCCTCCGTATTTAAAGCTTCATATCTATTCGTAAATGGCTACTAAATCTTGATCATCAACTTCTACCATACTTACGACAATTCGTTCATGGCTTGCTGTTGGAATATTCTTTCCTACAAAGTCTGCTCGTATTGGGAGTTCTCTGTGACCACGGTCTACTAAGACTGCAAGTTGGACTTGTGAAGGTCTACCGATATCCATTACAGCATCCATTGCTGCTCGTACCGTTCTACCAGTATAAAGAACATCATCAACTAAAATTACTTTTTGATTTGTTACATCATAAGTAATATCCACTTGTTGTACAAGAGCTTCTTCATTGATCGTTTTAACTGATAAATCATCTCGATACAAAGAAATGTCCAATTCACCTGAACGAATTTCTTTCTTTTCGATTGTATTTATTTTTTGGGCTAAACGTCTCGCAAGAAAGGCACCTCTTGTTTTAATCCCAACAAGAATACATTCATCAATTCCTTCGTTACGTTCAATAATTTCATGAGCAATTCGCGTTAATGCTCTGTTCATCGCTGCTTGGTCTAGAAGCTCGGCTTTTTTAGTCATATATTTTGCCTCCTTTCTTGGCTAAAAACAAAAAACTCTTGAGCTAAGAGCCCAAGAGGATATAGGTATACTTATAGATATGTCAAATAGACTGTAACTCGTACAGTAATCTCACATTCTTCGCATCCCTTCTCAGCCTCTCTGGACTGTCTTTAAAAGGTGAATATTAGATTTTCACTGAACTAAGTATATTCTTTTATGACTTAAGTAGTCAATAGTTATTTTTCAATTCTTCTAGCAACTGTTGGTAATCTGCAGGAAGCGGTGCTTCAAATTCCAAATATTCTTTTGTTCTTGGATGCACAAATCCTAAAATGCCGGCGTGTAATACTTGACCTCCAAAGTCGATAGTCTTTTTAAGACCATATTTTGGATCTCCAACTAAGGGATAGCCGATATAATTCATATGCACACGAATTTGATGTGTACGCCCTGTTTCTAATCGGCATTCGATTAGTGTATAGTCAACACCAAAGCGGCCAATTACTTGGAAATGTGTGACAGCATGTTTACCATTATCAACAATGCCCATTTTTTGACGATCTTTAGGATCACGACCGATTGGCGCATCAATAGTTCCTTTATCATGTGGAATATGACCATGAACCAATGCTGTGTAACGGCGAGTTACGGTTTTATCTACTAATTGTTGTACAAGAGATTCATGTGCTTGGTCATTTTTCGCAACCATTAAAAGGCCTGAAGTATCTTTGTCAATCCGATGGACAATTCCAGGACGCATCACACCATTAATGCCCGATAAATCTTTACAATGATACATTAGCCCATTTACTAAAGTACCTTTTGTATGACCAGGCGCTGGATGTACTACCATACCTTTCGGTTTGTTAACAACTAAAACATCTGAATCTTCATAAACAATCTCAAGATTCAAATCCTCAGCAATAATTTCAAGTGGTTCTGGTTCAGGCGGATTTACCTCTATAACGTCCCCTACTTGAACTTTATATTTTCGATTTACTTCCTGTCCATTTACGTTGACAAAACCTCCTTGTACAAAACCTTGAATTTGAGTTCGTGACCATTCTTGTTGCATAGAGGCAAGTGCTTTATCAATTCGTTCACCGTTTACCTCTTCTGTTGCAGTATATATTACTGACATTACTTCACCTTTTTCTTTTCTAATTTATCTTCAAACACCATATAAATAATTAGCAAAATAACACCAAAAGTTAGAGATGCATCTGCAATATTAAATATCGGAAAATCATAATTGATCACCGGAATAATTACATGTACAAAGTCTACTACTTCCCCACGGAATAATCGATCGATAAAGTTTCCAATTGCTCCGCCTAATAATAGCATTAGACTTACTTGAAACATCGGTTTTCCTTTTGCTTCTTTATGGTAGTAATATATAATACCCGCAATTACTATCACTGTGACAAGTGCAAATAACCAAAATTGACCTTGCAACATCCCCCATGCTGCACCACGATTTCGATGTGATAATAATCCAAAATAAGGATCCAAAATCGAAATACTTTCCCCATAATGCATATTCTCAACAATACTCCATTTTGACAGTTGATCAAGTATGATCACGAAAATAGCTATTCCATAATATTTATACACAGCAAGTCCTCCGTTTACTCCCGAATCTAACCTATTTTATCATATAATGTCCAGAATCGAAAAAAATGGCCGTCCACAAGTTGTGAACGGCCATTTTAGTATTTATTATTCTACATCTGCGTAATATTTTTCTACAGTTTCTGCACAATGTTCACATAAAGTAGGGTGGTTATGATTATGACCTACTGTTTTAGAAATTGTCCAGCAACGTTCACATTTTTCGCCTTCTGCTTTTTCTACTACTACTGCAACTTTATCAGTTTTAACAGCATTTTCTGGAGCATCAGCTAAAGAACCTGCTACTACAAATTCAGAGACAATATTTAATTGAGCGAAGTTAATATTCGCATCATTTAGTAAAGTAACAACTTCTTCAGTGCCATAAACTGTTACTTTAGCTTCCAATGATTTACCGATTGTTTTTGCATTACGCGCTTCTTCTAATGCTTTTAAAACAACATTACGGATATTCATAATTTTTGTCCATTTATCTGTTAATGTTGCAAAGTTTTCTTTTTGAACGGCATCTGGCATATCAGTCAATTGGACACTTTCTACGTCTTTGTATTGTAAATATGACCATAATTCATCAGTAGTATGTGGGATAATTGGAGTCATTAATTTCAACAAAGCATGTAATGTATCGTACATAACAGATTGCATAGCACGACGAGCATGATTATCTGCACCTTCGATATAAACAACATCTTTTGCAATATCTAAATAGAATGAACTTAATTCTGTTGCAATAAAGTTATTCACTGCTTTATAAACAGTTGCAAATTCATAATGATCATATGCTTCACGAGAAGTTTTGATCAGATTTTGTAATTCCATATACATATATTGATCTACTTCACGTAAATCTTCATATGCTACATAATCTTTTTCTGGGTTGAAGTCATGTAGGTTACCATGTAAGAATTTAAGGGTATTACGAATCTTACGATAAACTTCAGACACTTGTTTTAACATATCCATTGAGATACGAACATCAGCAGTATAGTCAACAGATGCAACCCAAAGACGTAAGATATCTGCACCATATTGTTTCATCACTTTACTTGGTGCAATGATATTACCAATTGATTTACTCATTTTACGTCCTTCACCATCAAGTACGAAACCATGAGATAGTAGACCTTTATATGGAGCGTGACCATTCATCGCAACAGAAGTGATTAGAGAAGAGTTAAACCAACCACGATATTGGTCAGAACCTTCTAAGTATAAATCTGCTGGGTATCGTAGTTCAGGGCGTTCTTCTAATACGCCTTGGTGAGTTGAGCCTGAGTCGAACCAAACGTCCATAATGTCATTTTCTTTTGTAAATTCGCCATTTGGAGAACCTGGGTGAGTAAATCCTTCAGGAAGTAACTCTTTTGCAGTTCTTTGGAACCAAATGTTTGAACCATGTTCACGGAATAATTCTTGAACGTGAGCAATTGTTTCTTCTGTAATAATTTCTTCACCGTTTTCAGCATAAAATACTGGGATTGGAACACCCCAAGCACGTTGACGAGAAATACACCAGTCACCACGATCACGAATCATATTATAAAGGCGAGTTTCACCCCATGCTGGTGTGAAGTTTGTGTCACGAATTGCTTGAAGTAATTCAGGACGGAATTTATCAATTGATGCAAACCATTGTGGTGTTGCACGGAAAATAACAGGTTTTTTTGTACGCCAGTCATGTGGGTATGAGTGTGTGAAGAAAGAAAGACTTAATAATGCGCCTACTTCTTCTAGTTTTTCACAGATTGGTTTATTTGCTTTGTCATAGAACATACCAGCAAATTCTCCTGCTGCTTCAGTTAAGCATCCTCTATGATCGACTACAGAAAGAATTTCTAAACCATATCGTTTACCTACTTGATAGTCATCTTCCCCATGTCCAGGAGCTGTATGAACACAACCAGTACCTGCTTCAAGAGTTACATGGTCACCAAGCATTACAAGTGATTCACGATCAAATAATGGATGTTGAGCAGTCACATTTTCAAGATCTGCGCCGTTAATTTCACGATCGATTTCAGGGTTTTCCCAACCAAGCTTTTCAGCTACTTTTTCAAGCAGGCCTTTAGCGATAATATATTTTGAACCGTTTGCTTTTATTACAACGTATGTGAATTCAGGGTTTACAGAAATACCAAGGTTAGCTGGCATTGTCCATGGAGTTGTAGTCCAGATGATAAATTTCTCATCATTATTGACAACCCCTTTACCGTCTTTTACATCAAACGCTACATAAATTGAAGGTGATTTGATATCTTTATATTCAATTTCTGCTTCAGCTAATGCAGATTCACTAGATGGAGACCAGTAAACCGGTTTTAAACCTTTGTAGATATAACCTTTTTTAGCCATGGCACCAAATACACCAATTTGGCGTGCTTCAAATTCAGGTTTTAACGTAATATAAGGGTTTTTCCAATCACCGCGAACACCAATACGCATGAATTGTTCACGTTGACGACTTACCTGTTCATAAGCATAGTCTTTACATAATTCACGGAATTCAGCGATAGACATTTTCTTACGGTCATGGCCTTTATTTGTTAATGCTTGCTCGATTGGTAAACCATGAGTATCCCAACCAGGTACATAAGGTACATAGTAACCAGTCATTGAACGATGACGGTTGATCATATCTTTTAAAACTTTGTTTAATGCATGACCCATATGAAGATCACCATTTGCATATGGAGGGCCATCATGAAGGATAAAAGCAGGACGATCTTTTGTACGTTCAAGTACTTTTGTATTAATGTCCATTTCTTCCCATTTTTCTTGCATTTTAGGTTCGTTATTTGGCAGATTTCCACGCATAGGGAAATCCGTTTTTGGCATCAATAAGGTATTCTTGTATTCCATATTGAAAATTCCTCCTTTTAAATATAGGTACTTTTACTAAATAAAATAAAAAAACTCCCCATCCCAAAAAGGGACGAGGAGGAGTCTTCTCGCGGTACCACCCTAGTTGCGTCATTGTTCATGACGCCGCTTTAGACACCGTAACGTGGTGTTGACGAGATTGCTTACTTTTCTTTCGTTCAGCAATCTAGTTCAGGAGTGATTTTCTTTTAAAAGTGTTTCGTTTGAGCTTTCACTATCCTCAAATCGCTTAACCGCACTTAAAAAATACTGTCTCCATCATAACCTTTTCATACATATATGATGACATTATAGAAAACGATACGCATACAGTCAAGTACTACGATTAATCTTGTGGTAAATCTAATCGTTCTAACTCTGTTGTATCTACTTCATATTCCATCAAATGATCCCAGTCATCTGATTCGATTAAATCTAATTGCGCTTCCACAATCATCTTAAAGCGATTTCGGAACACTTTTGATTGTTTTTTCAACTCTTCTATTTCTAATGCAATTCTTCGAGCTTTAGAAAGTGCCTCATTAACAATACGATCTGCATTTTTTTCTGCTTCTTTTACGATAAGTTTAGCTTCTTTTTGCGAGTTACGGCGCACTTCTTCTGCAGCTTCTTGAGCAATAACAATTGATTTTTGTAATGTTTCTTCGATGGAGTTGTAATGACCAATCTGTTCATTACTTGATAAAAGTTTTTCTTCTAATTCCTTTTTCTCTTTTAGAATAAGTTCATAGTCTTTAATAATTTGTTCTAGAAACTCGTTTACTTCATCTTCGTTGTAACCTCTAAAACCACGGGTAAATTCTTTGTTATGTATGTCAAGTGGTGATAATGGCATGTTTTGCACCTCTCCTTAACAGCATTTATTAATTATTATACATTTGTATAAAAGTAAGTTCACTAGAAAAACATAATTTTTAACAAAAATTATTATTTCCGTTCAATTCGACCAATTTTAATGCGCAATTTATCTTTTTTTGTTCTTCCCTCAATGGTTCTTATGACTATTCTACCATATCCTCTAATGGATAATAGATCCAATTCATGTAATTCAAACGAAACTTGTTCTCTCACTACAAAATTCACTTTTACTTTACCAGCATTAATAAGTAAAGCTGCCTTTTGACGAGAAATCGGATAAACTGATGACAATACGGTATCTAGACGCATAGAACTTGTTGTAAGGACTTGCTCTATCCATTTTGACTCTGGTGGCAAAAGAGGTGAATTTTGTTGCAATTCTTTTACTTGTACTTTTGCTTTTCCTACACTATCGAGATTAACACGTACATAATCCAATATCTCATTAGCTATTGCAAACTGAATAGTTGAATCACTTAATCGTATATCTCCAAACTTAGAACGGTCTATTCCTAGCGAAATAATTGCACCTAATACATCAGGATGTTTCAATTGGATAAACTTTGAAGGAAATGTCATTTCACAAATTGTTATATAAAAATCTTCATCACTTGGTTGATAATAATTTGGATAAATAATCAAACGTTTTCTTTCTGCTTCGCTAAAACGGCCACTTTCAGCTACCATAATATCTCCATTTTTTCCGATTATAGATTGGACAATTAGACGTTCGCGTGGATCCAGAAAATCTGTCAACTTTGGTGCATAAAAATCTTCTACTTCTTGTTTCCATCCTATCACTTGTTCGATAAATACTTTTTCTTCCGTTCTAAAATGTTGGAATATTTCTTCCATATACTATTTCCTTTCTTTTTGTCAAAAACGCTATCCAATCGTAAATCAATAGTAACGTCATTCTAATTTTTTATCATCTTTTAAGATGAATATCATCTTTTTAAACAAAAAACCCCACCATGAAAGGAGTGGGGATTAGATTTTATAAGATATAACCTAGTACATTGAATACGCCTGCTCGGATTAAATTTAAAACGATTAGTGCAGCAATTGGTGAAATATCAATCATTCCAATTGGTGGGATAAATCTTCTAAAGAAATCTAAGTATGGATCACAAATCTTCGCTAATAATCTTCCAAATTTGGAATCATACGCTGTTGGAACCCAAGACATTAATATATAGATAATTAGCGCTATCGAATAAAATTGAAATAAGTAATTTACGATTGTAAATATCAATAACATGGACATTTAAACTCCTCTATTGTAAATCTTCATAGTAGTAATCTGAAATATTACCATCTACTTCTACATTATCTGGTGTACATAAAAATATATCTGTACCAATTCGCTTGATGTCCCCACCTAAAGCAAAAATAGTTCCACTTAAAAAGTCTATAATTCGTAAGCCTTGTTCTCGATCAATTCTTTGTAAATTCACAACAACTGCTCGCTTATTTTTCAAATTGTCAGCAATATCTTGAGCCTCCGCGTACACACGAGGTTCCGATAAAATTACTTTTGACGTTTTTTGTGTAATACTCACTATATTAGGGATACTTGAGTGTTCTACTTGTTTAGCACGTTCTCTAACTGCGGGTTTCTTGACCACTGCAGGTCTACTTACAGCTGGTTTTACTTGCTTTCTTTGTACGGCCGGCGCTGCCTGTTGTTGAATAGATTCTTGTTGTTTAACGTTTTCTTCTACGTAGTCATCTTCCTCTTCTAAATAGAAAAAGTTTTTAAGTTTATCCTTCATTTTCATAAGAATCCCTTCTTTCATTCCCAACTAGAGCAGTGCCAATACGGACGAATGTTGCACCTTCTTCAACAGCTATTTCATAGTCGTTAGACATTCCCATTGACAGTTCAGTACATGGAGCATATTCATATCCCTTACTAGCAATCTCTAACTGTAATTTTTTTAGTTTTTTAAATACATTTCGAATTATTTCTTTATCTTCCGTATTAGGCGCCATTGTCATTAATCCGACAATACGAATATGAGTAAAATCTGCTAATTGATCGATAAATTCTGGTACTTCTTCTGGAGTTAGCCCATGTTTAGACTTTTCACCTGATACATTAACTTGTACAAAACAACTAATAATAGAATCGGCACGTTTCTCAATTTCTTGAGCTAAACTTATACGATCAAGTGAATGTAAATAATCAATTTGGTCTATAACTTTTCGTACTTTTCTTGTTTGCATTGAACCTATATAATGCCATGTTGCTCTATTTGCAATCATCTCATGTTTTTCTAATAACCCTTCAGGTCTATTTTCACCTAAATTAGTCAAGCCGGCTTCTAACGCTTCAATTGCTCGCTCTGTTGAAACTTGTTTCGTAACAGCAATTATTGTGACATCTGATGGTTCTCTGCCAGCTTTAAGACAAGCATTTTCAATATTTTGTTGAATATCTTGTAAATTTTCAATAATTAATGTCATAATAGCCTCATCTTTTCATAGGTACTTGTTTTTTTATTGTATCAAGCATACTACAATTTATCAATGAATAACCATATTTTTCAATCTAATCCCTTAACTAAAATGACATCTTTACCAACAACAATTATATCTTCAATTGGTATTTTTAAGGCATCCTTTTGAGCACCTGAAAATGACATAAATTTTTTTGGCTCTGCAACCACAAAGGCTTCAACATATCCTGTATCTTTTTGAACGACAGCATCTTCAACATATCCTAGAAAGCGCCCACTACTAGCAGCAATTATCTCTTTACGCTGAATATCTGAAAAGCGCAATTCGCATCCCTCCTAACGTATTTTATTATGTATATATATGAAAAAGAAGCATCAATCTTGATTATGATTGATGCTTCTCGTTAGTCGATTGAATATTATTTTTCACTAGCCTGTTCTTGAATTGTTTTTAAAGCACTTTTTTCCAATCTTGAAATTTGTGCTTGAGAAATACCTAGATCTTTTGCAATTTCTGTTTGAGTATGGCCATAATAATATCGTTTGGAAAGAATATTTTGTTGTCTTCTATCTAATTTTTGTATTTGTTCTTTAATAGCAACATACGTTAACCAGCGATCTTCAGAAACTGTTTGGTCCTTTAATTGGTCCATCATATAAACAGGATCTCCACCATCAGCATATATAGGCTCATGAAGTGACATTGGCTCTTGTATTGCATCTAGTGCAAATAATATATCCTCTTGAGGTAAACCTGTCATTCTTGCTAAATCAGTTAACGTTGGTTCTCGTAATTCCTCGGTTAAAAATTGCTCTTTCGCTTGCATAGCTTTATATGCAATATCGCGTAGAGATCTTGAAACACGTAGTGGATGGTGATCTCTCAAATGTCTTCTGATTTCACCAATAATCATAGGAACAGCATAGGTCGAAAATCGAACATTATGTGATAAGTCAAAATGGTCTATTGATTTTAGTAAACCAATACAGCCTACTTGAAACAAATCATCAGCCTGTTCTCCTCTATAAGCAAAACGTCCGACTATACTTAATACTAACCGTAAATTCCCCATCACTAGTTGTTCTCTTACTTCCTCTTGTCCATTTTGCAATGCCACAAATAATTGTCGCATTTCTTCATGCTTCAAAACAGGTAACGTGGATGTATCAACACCACATATTTCAACTTTTGTTCGCATATTTTGTCCTCCGGATGCTTTATCACTGTTAGTAAGTTCAGTCTGTCCGAATCGAATAATAATATGCGTGTTTTTTCTTTCCAAATTCAACCGTTATGACGTTAATTGATTTAAATGATTCCGCAATTCTTGAATTATTTTCTTTTCTAAACGGGAAATATATGATTGAGAAATGCCTAGATGATCAGCCACTTCTTTCTGTGTCATTTCTTCTTTACCAGCTAATCCAAAACGGCATTCCATAATATAACGTTCTCTTTCATCTAATTTTTGAATGGCATGGAACATATGTTGACGTTCCATCTTCTTTTCTACGTCGTCGGTAATAAGATGTTCATCTGTTCCTAAAATATCAGATAGTAATAACTCATTGCCATCTCCATCTGAATTTAATGGCTCATCAAGCGACACTTCGCCTTTCATACGACTTGTTTTTCGCAAGTGCATCAAAATTTCATTTTCGATACATCTTGATGCGTAAGTAGCTAATTTGATTTTTTTATCGGCATTAAATGTTTCTATTGCCTTTATTAAACCAATCGAGCCAATACTAATAAGGTCTTCTATTGGCGTTTTTGCATTATCAAAACGTCGCGCAATATAAACAACAAGCCTTAAATTATGCTCGATTAATATATCTCTAGCATGCATATCACCATTTTTGAAAGCTGCAATCATCTCTTGTTCTTCTTCTTTTTTTAAAGGTGTCGGTAAAGATTCATGACTCCCAATATAAAAGGTACCTGTTCTTCTAAAGCTTGCAATAGTCTCTATTAACCAACGCCAAAATCGACGAATCATATTATTAAATCCTCCATTCATTAAATGTGATATAAAGCAGTAAAATGTAATATGGCATCTGCTTCTTGTGGAAACGGGGTATTTTGGATGGTAATAATAAAAAAGCCTGGTGATATAGGACGGGCTTCCTCTTCTTTTAAAAGCCATTTATCATATCGAAAAGCTAAACTATACGTTTTTTTCTCTTGAACAGTTGTAATTGGAATAACAGCCACCTTTTTCCGAAAATATTCCGGAAACATTTCCAAATCATATGGCTCATTTACATTCCATTGAAACAATGCCATTTTAAAGTTTTCAGGTAAGGAATGTTCTATTGCTTTATAACATACAAAATGAACAGGTTTTCCTGATAGTGGCTCAACTGTCGTGTTTCCTGTATCTATAAAACATTTTAAAGTTACGGTAATTTCTCCCAATTGCAATTCACATAATTGCATTAAACTTTGTTGCAAAGTATCTCCTCTTGCTACTAGCAAACGGTTTTTCAATAAAAAGAGGCCTGCCGTTGCAACGATTCCACTTACTAACAACAAAGTGAATACTGAAGTATTAATCCACAATGGCTCGAACGCAGTAAATAGCCCACCTGCAAACAAAGCCGCCACAAAGCACATGAGGGCACCTTTCCACCAATTGCGAATTTGCCAACCAAATGCAACCGTGATCATCAATATAAATACAATAATTAATATAAGAAAATGGTGTCCAAAAATAACAATACAAATTCCTGCAAGGAAAGCACTGATAAGCAACCTTCCTTTTGATTGTTGTAGAAAGCATATTGAGTTTGCAAAAGAAAGAATGACATAGTTAAAAATTGCATTCATTAATATCAGTACTTCGCCATACAATTCACCACCTCCCGCATAGACAAGATATCATAATATGCCTACAAAAAATGTCAAAGGGTGACTGTAAAATAGAGAAACTTTCCGACATAATCATTCAATTTTCTAAGTAATCTTTTAGCAAAAAAAAGATTAATCAAACTCTTCTTTTAAATAAGAAGCCATGAGAATTTAAATTAATAAATTCCATGGCTTTTTATTCTATATATCCGATTAGAGTATCATCTTTTTCACATGTTCGATATAAACACTAAAGGGAAATTGCATAGTGCAATTTCCCTTTTTAAGTGCGTTGAGACTACTTTCTCACAATCTATAGCATTTATCTGGATTAACGACGTTTATTGCGATTACGTAGGAATGTTGGTATATCCAATGTATCGTCTTGTGCTTGGTTATTTGTTTGATATTGTGCAGTTTGGCGTGGCATCTCTTGAGTTGGTTGAACCACTTCTTCCGAACGCACTTCACGTCCTGTCACTTGTTGGACTGGTGACTGTTGTTGACGAAGAGAACCAATTCCAGTGCGATTTAAGTTATTATGAGTGTCAAATTGATTTTCATCTTCTGTAAACTCAGTTGCAATAACAGTGACAACAATTTCATCTTTTAAATTGTCATTAATAACAGCACCGAAGATAATATTTACGTCTTCATCTGAAGCAGATGAAACGATATCAGCAGCTTCTTGTACTTCGTATAAGCTTAAATTAGAACCACCTGTCATATTCATAAGGACACCTTTTGCTCCATGAATAGATGTTTCAAGTAATGGACTTGAAATAGCCTTTTTAGCAGCCTCTATAGCACGTGTTTCACCTGAAGCAATACCAATACCCATTAAAGCAGAACCTTTGTCAGACATAATTGTTTTAACATCCGCAAAGTCTAAGTTAATAAGACCTGGTACTGCGATTAAATCAGAAATACCTTGTACACCTTGTCGTAGTACATTATCAGCTTCACGGAATGCTTCAAGCATTGGTGTGTTTTTGTCAACAATCTCTAATAATTTATCGTTAGGAATAACGATTAATGTATCAACAGCCTCTTTCATAGCAGCTGTACCTGAAAGTGCTTGTTTTTGACGTTTCTTTCCTTCAAATGTAAATGGACGAGTAACCACACCAACAGTTAATGCACCAAGATCTTTGGCGATTTGAGCGATTACAGGTGCTGCACCAGTACCTGTACCGCCACCCATACCAGCAGTTACAAAGACCATATCTGCACCACTTAATGCTTCCTCGATTTGTTCTTTACTTTCTTCAGCAGCTTTTTTCCCCACTTCTGGGTTAGCACCTGCACCTAATCCACGAGTAGATTTTGCACCGATTTGTAATTTTATTTCAGCGTTTGATAGTTTTAGCGCTTGTGCATCAGTATTAACGGCGATAAATTCCACACCTTGTACCCCATGTTCAATCATTCGGTTTACAGCATTATTACCGCCACCACCAACACCGATGACTTTTATAACAGCAAGTTGATCATCACTTGTTTCAAATTCTAACATCTCTATTCCTCCTAATTCAGCTCATAATGTGTAGAGTAAATCGCCATGATTTTTATATTATTCTAAGAATCTATTAAAAAATCCCTTAACTTTTGTGAGTACATTGTCTTTTTGCTCATGTGTTTCAAATACTGAAGTACCTTTTGTTTGTTCTGACTGTTGTTCTTCATGCATTACCGGGCCAAGCGGAACATTATCACTAAATTCATGATTGAATTGTGATTCTTTATGTGCATAGCGTATTAAATTTACAGCTGATGTATATTCAGGTTCCCTTACACCAATATAATCCGGTGCATAAATTTTAACACTTGTTTGTAGTACATGACGCGCTAATTGAGGTAATCCTTCTAATTTTGCTACACCACCAGTCAAAACCACACCCCCTGGCAGATCTTGAATCCCCATTCGATATAATTCATCAATGATTAAATCGAATAATTCTTCAAGTCTTACACCAATAATTTCGGATATGTATCTTTGACTAAATTGCTCTTTTGTATCTGCACCTATTACAGGAACTTCAAACAATTCATCATCAGAAGCATCATCATAATATGCATGTCCAAATTCTAATTTTATCTTTTCAGCTTGCTCAGTTGGCGTTTTTAAAACAATTGATAAATCTTTTGTAATATGTTCACCACCAACAGGTATCATTGCAGTGTGTATAAAATGACCATCTTTAAATACTGCTAGAGTAGTAGAGCCACCACCTATATCAATATAGGCAGTACCGCGATTACGATCATCTTCATTTAGCGCAAATTGTCCTGCGGCTAATGGTTGTAAATAAATCTGTTGGATTTCTAAACCTGCTTTTTCAACACATCTTAAGAAATTATGCAATACAGTCTTTGATGTTGTAACCATCGTACCATCCATCTCTAGACGAATACCAATCATACCTCTCGGGTCATTAATCCCATCTAATCCATCTACTATATACTGTATTGGAACTATATTCACCAACTCACGATCAGGTGGTATAGACATTAACTCAGCAGATTCGATTACACGGTCTAAATCTACATCTGTAATTTCTCGATTTTCACTGTTTACAGCAACTACACCTTTTACGGGGTGTAATTGTACTTGATTAGCAGGGATTCCTAGAATCACCTTATTAATCGTCAAACCAACCATTCTTTCTGCTTGATCAACAGCTTTCTTGATAGATTGTACAGTAGCATCAATATCTACAATACTTCCTCTACGAATCCCTGATGACTTGACATTGCCTACTCCAATAACATGCACAGTCTCATCATTGACTTCCCCTATTAGAACCTTTATAGATGAAGATCCTATATCTAATGAAACATATAATTCTGAATGACTCAAACTGTGGCACCTCCTTCAACAACTCTTAATAAATATTCTATTGTAAAAATACGAACTTGTCTAAGTAAATTCATGACAACTACCTAAAATTCCTTCATTTACACTGTTTTTTTAACCTTTGATGCATTTTTTATTATTTTCATGGTACAAAATGCTAATAAAATTATAAATTTTGACTTGATTTAGGGCCAAACTAAGAATTACGATTTAAAATTGCTATCTTTATTTCTTTTAAGCTAAGATTACTACATTTAAAGTCTATTTAAAACCTATTAATAGAAGAATTAGAATAATTTTAGAGTTTTTATGCATGTTATGTAATATAATTCAATTTCTATTCATTTTTAGTTTTACCGTATTCAGTTTTATAAGAACGATAGAACGTACCCACTTCTAAGTCAATAACGCCTTTTTCGCCTTTTTTAACTTGAGAAACGATTGATGGGTAATATTTTAATTTTGAAGCGAGAGAAGGTATTGAAGCCCTTACTTCAAAACCGTCATTCATGAACATTTGAATAGCATAGGGATTGGATTTATCAGGAATCGCATTTACTTGAGAAATTAAGCCAATTAATTCATTATTCAATTTACTTAATTGTTGAATCATTTTGATCCTTGTCTTTTCGTCTTCAAATCCTACTAAAATAGGCATTTTAAAACTTGATGGGATTTTAGACATATTTAAAATTGTACCATTATCTAATACTAAATTATATTGGTCATTTTCTTTCAACAAAGCAACTTGCTTATACTCTTTTACGGAAATGGTCACATTATTGATCCATTTTCTTTTAACTGTTACTTGTTTTACTACTTTCTGTTCTTTTAGTAGATTCTCAACCCTACCATTATTAAACTCCCATAGTGAATCATTTGTTCGGAGACCGCTATGCTTTATGTAATAATCAGTACTCTTTAAATTATTCCCTTCAACTGTAATTTTGTTTATATGACTTAGAGGTGATTGAAAATACAGAAGTGTCAGTAAGGTAATGACGAAAATAACAATAAGTAGTGTGAATCGACGATTTGTTCTTTTTTTACGGCGTTCTTTTAATGTCGGAATTCGTTCTTCTATATCAATAATTTTATCCAAACTGAACACTCCTTTCTAAAAATTATCTTTCTTTAGAGAAATTCCAAACTATTCCAATTGCAATCCATGTAACAACTAGCGATGTACCTCCATAACTAATAAATGGTAATGTAACACCTGTTACTGGTAATAATCCAGAAACAACTCCAATATTTAAAAAAGCTTGAAACCCTATCATACCGATTAATGTTGCAATACAATATAACGAAACTTTGAGACTAGATTTAAAAGCTAATTTAAACCCAGCATAAAGCAACACACCAAAAGCTAATATGATGGCCACAGCTCCGATAAAGCCCATTTCCTCTGCAATAATAGAAAATATAAAATCATTCTGTGGTTCTGGCAAATACAAATACTTTTGACGGCTATTTCCGAAACCAAAACCATACAATCCAGCTGGGCCGATTGCAAGTAAGGACTGAATTGCTTGAAATCCACTTCCGAGAGGATCAGACCACGGATCTACAAAAGCCTCTATTCGTTTAAGACGATATGGCGCAGAAAGGATTAACCCTACTAATCCTAAAATACCTGCAATGATAAGAAAAACATAAAAACGAATTGGGTAACCTGCTATAAAAAAAAGTAAAAAAACTGAAACGATTAGGATAAACGCTGAACCAAAATCTGGTTGCAACATTATAAGACCTACCGGTATAAACAAATATAAAAAATGCCGCCAATGAATCTTAGGACCAGTAGATTTTTGGTTTGCCAAAACAAAACTAAGCTTTACAATTGTAGCAATTTTGGTAAGTTCAGATGGCTGTAAACTAAGTGGGCCAACTGCAATCCAACTTTGTGATCCATTTCGGACAACACCAATTCCTGGCACTAAGACTGCGACAAGCAAAAGTATAGATAGCCAATATAGAAGTGTCCAAGTCTTTTCCGATTGCAGGCCGTTATACCGACCGCAAAAAGAGAAAACTAATAATGCCACTCCAAGAAAGACTAGCTGTTTAACTAAAAAAGGTGCTGTTTGTCCATAGTGAACTTTTCCCCAGTAAGAACCAGCAGAATACACAAAAACTATGCCAATGACAGTCAAAAATAAGGTTGCAATCATTAACGAGAGTCTTTCACGTTGTATCAGGCAAGGCATCCTTCCTATACTTTTTAGTGGCAACTATTTCAATAACATAGCTGCTTCGATAAATAAATCTCCTCTTGTTTCGAAATTAGGATATTGGTCCCAACTTGCACATGCTGGTGATAGTAAAATAACATCCCCAGGTTCAGATAATTCAGCAGCTTTCGGTACAGCTTCTTGAATATTTTTTGCATGAACAATTGTTTTAACGCCACATGAAGACGCAAATTCTGCGAAACGATCTGCAGTTTGTCCAGATACTACAATCGCATGCACATTCGCCATAAATGGTCTTAACTCTTCAAACGAATGTCCACGATCTAAACCACCTGCTAGTAATACGATAGGTTGTTTAAATGCGGCAAGTGCACTCTTAGTAGCTAATGTATTAGTTGCTTTAGAATCGTTGTAAATTTTGCGTCCTTGCCATTCACGGATAAATTGCGTACGGTGTTTAACTCCAGTAAATGAATTTAAAACATGTTCCATTTTATCCTTAGGACAATTCACAATAATAGCAGCTGCTACAGCGGCAAGTACGTTTTCTAAATTGTGTTTTCCAGGTAATGCTATAATATCCCGTTTCATAAATGGTTTACCTAACCAATAAATCATGTCATCATCTGCACTAATTCCATCTTCAATAACACGAGTTGATGAAAATGGAATTAGATGTGCTTTAGACTTTTTAGCGTAAGAAGAGACAATTTCTTGGTCTGCATTATAAATTAAATAATCAGATGCATCTTGGTTTTTCGTAATGTTGAATTTTGCATTACCATACGCTTCCATAGAACCGTGATAGTCAATATGTGCTTCAAACAAATTTGTCCATATAGCAATCTTCGGTTTAAATGTTTCAGTACCCATAAGTTGGAATGATGATAGCTCAGTCACAATTATATTATCGGTAGTAGCTTTTTCTGTTACAGTACACGCTACTGTACCGATATTACCAGCGATTAAAGGATTCAAACCACCTTGGTTTAAAATATGATATAACAAAGTTGTTGTCGTTGTCTTCCCATTTGAACCTGTAATACCAATCATTGGTGCTTCGCTAATTAAATAAGCTAACTCCACTTCTGTCCATACAGGGATTCCTCTTTTTACTGCGTCTTGAACAATAATGTTTGTATAAGGAATACCAGGGTTTTTGATGACTAGTTCAAACCCTTCATCTAACAAATCTTCTGGATGGCGACCACAAATAACGGTAATTCCTTGTTGTAGAAGCTGCTGAGCATCTTTGTTTTCTTCAAAAGGTTTTGCATCATTTACTGTGACAAAAGCGCCCATTTTATGAAGTAACTCTGCAGCAGCTACACCACTTTTAGCTAAACCTAGTACTAATACTTTTTTGTGTTCCATTATGGTTAAGTTTTTCATTATAATACCTCCGGAACCACTGCAATCAATGCTGCCACTAATGCTGTTAACCAGAACGTTAGGACAATTCGCCATTCAGACCAACCTGAAAGCTCGAAATGGTGATGTAGTGGACTCATTTTAAAAATTCTTTTACCTGTTAATTTGAAACTTGTTACTTGCATCATAACAGATAAAGTTTCAAGTACAAAAATTATTCCAATTAATAATAATAAAAGTTCTTGACCAACTAAGATTGATAACATGGCTAAAGCTCCACCTAATGCTAGTGAACCAGTATCCCCCATAAATACTTTTGCAGGGTTTGCATTAAAGATTAAGAAACCTAGTAGGGCACCTACAACTGAAAATGCGAATATAGCTGCATCTAATTGATCATTTAAAAGTGCTAAAACACCATAAGCTGCAAAAGCAATAGAAGCAGTACCTGAGACTAAACCATCTAATCCATCTGTTAAATTGACTGCATTAGAGAAGCCTACTAACCAGAATACTAAGAATAGTACATAGGTTAAGCCTAAATGTATTGCAAAATCAGTAAATGGTATTTGAACTGTATTATGAAACGTCCCCATTTTCAATAAAAAATAGGCCGCAATTGAAATAACAATTTGTGCAATTAGTTTTTGTAAAGAAGTTAATCCTAAATTACGTTTGAAGATGATTTTAAGTCCATCATCTAAAAAGCCAACAACTCCAAAACCAATAAGTACGAGCACTAAAATAATGGTTTGAGATGTAAAAGCACCTTTTACTAGACTCATAATAACGGTAGTGGCAATAATTGATAATAAGAAAATGACACCACCCATTGTAGGGGTACCTGCCTTTTTCATATGTGATTTTGGACCTTCTTCACGAATACTTTGACCAAATTTAAAGCGTCTTAATAATGGAATGATAATCGGCCCTAATATGACCGAAATAATAAATGAAATTGCTAAAATAATTAGCATTGTTGCGATTGACATGAAAAAATTCTCCTTCTATCCTTCTTTAGTACATGTACTATCATAGTAGTTTCAGATTCATTTTTAAAGACTAAGATTACTCTTTTTCTAAATAAACGTGAATAGTCCCATCTTTAACGATTTGTGCGTCAGCTTTTGGAAGTTGAGATGCTATTTTATCGCCTTCTCCATGCCACTCTAATCGGAATGGATATAACATTCCAGATATCTCTTTTTTCGTTTTACCAACCAAGTTGGGAACTCGGACTTTTTCGATATCTCCCCAACGATACTGTTTCTCAATTTGTTCTTTACGATCAGTAATTCCCACAATTGGATGAATATCTTCAATTATTTGACCAACAATCGGTGCGGCTATAACACCACCAAATTGCGGGCCATTTTTTGGATTATCAATTGCTACATATACCACTACTTTAGGGTCATCTGCTGGTGCAAATCCAATAAAAGATACAATGTATTCTCCGCTCTTGTAGCGCCCATCTTCAGCCTTTTGAGCTGTACCTGTTTTACCACCAATTCTTAAATGATCACGATAAGCCCCTCTACCTGATCCATTTGCAACTACCGATTCTAATGCTTCACGAACTTTTGCAGATGTCTCAGATTTTATGACTTGCCGTTTTTCAGTAGGTTCATATGTTTTTAAAACTTGACCATTGTCACCATTAAGAATTTTTTTAACGATATATGGTGTCATTAGTTTTCCACCATTAACAGCTGCAGATACGGCCTGAACTTGTTGAATTGGCGTGACAGAGATACCTTGACCAAATGACGTGGTTGCATGTTCTACAGGTCCATAATTTTTAGGTGCAAATAGAATACCTGTTGATTCGCCAGCCATATTAGAACCTGTCACCTGACCAAATCCAAAATCACGAATATACTGTTGAAGTTTAGTAGGTCCTACCCGTCTTCCCAATTCAATAAAACCAGGATTACATGAGTTTTCGACTACTTCCATAAATGTCTCTTGTCCATGACCTTCCCTTTTCCAACATCTAAGTCTAGCACCTTCAACTAAGGTATAGCCTTGATCATAAAAAGAATCTTTTTTCAAATCCACTACATCTTCTTCTAATGCAGCACTTAGTGTAATAATTTTAAAGGTAGACCCCGGCTCATACGTCATCCATACTGGTAAATTGCGATTATAAATCTTAGAATCTACTTTTTGATACTCTGCAGGATTATATGTAGGATAAGAAGCTAATCCAAGAATCTCTCCAGTATTAGGATCCATAGCAATTCCTATCGCTTGATCTGCATCATACTTTTCCATGGCTTGAGACAATTCTCTTTCAATAACCTTCTGAACATCGACATCAATGGTTAGTTCTAACGTAGCACCATCTTGCCCTTCCTTCCAGCCATCTTCAACATGAGGTAAATTTGCACCTTTTGCATCAGTAAATAAACGAATAGCAGATTCTTTTCCTAATAACAAATCGTTATACTGATATTCTAACCCTGCTAAGCCTTGCATGTCACTACCAGTAAATCCTAATAATCTTGAGAGTAAGACTCCATATGGATAATCTCGAATATAATCCAACCCAGTATAAAGGCCAGGAATTTGTAATTGCTGGATTTTTTCTGCTAATTCATAAGAAATATTTTTTCCTTGGGGTGTAATCTTTACAATGGTCACCCTTTTGTTTAGCTTTTCTGCTAATTCTTTTTCGTCCATTTGTAAGATAGGTGCGAGTTGTGCTGCAACTTTATCTGGTTCTTTATTTTGTGCTGGCATAAAGTAAAGCGTTGGCGCGAGTTTATTGCCTACTAAAAGCTTGCCACTTCGATCCACAATATTCCCTCGCAAGCTTTTCATAGGCACTTCACGGTCCCAATTTTCTTCCGCCTTTTTTGTTAAAAATTCATGTTGAATAAATTGAACAATAACTAATTTTCCAATAAGCAATAACCCTAAGCAAATGAATATCATCATGACAATTTTCAATCTAACACTTACTTTTTTAGTAACCCACATAGTTGGACAAATCACACCTTTTTACATTCAAAGTATGATTTTCAAAGGGTAGCTATGCTTCTTTTCGAACTATTTATACTGTTCTTGTGGTTTGACCATTTTTAATATAACTTTTTGATTTCCTTCATAAATTGTACCAGCTTTAATATTTTGCTTTTGTACAAAACCGTCCCCTTGGATACTAATCTTCATCCCTGAGAGGGTTTGGTACGTTATAATATCCCGCAATGACCATCCAGTGAAATCTGGTATTTTTATATTGCCAGATGTTTTGATGAAAGCATGACTATTGTATAAAACTTTTTGGCCTTTATTTGGGTATTGATTTGTGACTTTACCTTCTGAGCCAATTAATACTGTTTGGATATTCTTAGACTCTAAATCTGTTATAACTTCAGAAGATTCTCTTCCGACTAAGTCATCCATTACAATAGATTTAGTAGTACTCGTTTTGGAAGGCTTGATATTCAAATACTTTAAGCTGCTTTCCATAACAGTATTAAACACTTTAGAAGTAGGTTCTGATCCAACTTCTGTTACACCTAAATTTGGTTTTTCAATTGCGACATACATGATTAACTTCGGATCTTTAACAGGAGCCATTCCTAAGAAAGAATATAGGAAATTATTTTTCCCCCAATAATAACCACCTGTTGGTTTTGGAATTTGAGCTGTACCAGTTTTTCCTGCTACCTCGTACTCCTTACTTGCAAAATTTTGTGCGGTCCCTTTTTCAGAAGTAACTGTTGTTGCTAATGTTTCTCTCACTTGTTTAGCAGTATCTGCAGAAATTGGTTTTCCTTTAACAATTGGGTTATGTTCTTTCACAATATCGCCTGTGTTAGGGTCTACAATTTTTTTAATAACATAAGGCTGCATCATTTTTCCGTCATTTGCGACAGCTGTAAGTGCTTGAATTAACTGAATTGGCGTAACAGTAGATCCTTGGCCATAGGTTGTTGTAACGCGGTTAATAGGATATTCATCTAAAATCTTCCCAGTTGCTTCGTTTGGTAAATCAATACCTGTTTTTTGACCAAAGCCAAATTTCTTTAAGTAACTAATAAAAGTTTTATCTCCTATTTTTTTCAATAGATTTGCCATTCCTACATTTGAAGAACGTTGAATTCCTTCTAAATACGTAATTGTTCCCCAACCTACTTGGTTAGCATCTCGAATTATACGATCATACACTTTGTATTGACCAGATTGATAGACTTCATTTGGATTCCATTTTCCCTCTTGAATTGCAGTCGAAAGTGTAAATGTTTTCATCGTTGAACCTGGTTCTAACGTAGTTTCAGTCATTTCATTAATCCAACTACTATTTAAACCTTCACCTGTTTGTGGGTTAAATGTTGGTCGTTGTGACACCGCCAATATTTCGCCCGTTTTAGGATTGGCAACAACTGCAACCATCGATTCCGGTTTATATTGTTCATATACTTTACTCATAGAATCTTCAAGGAAATTTTGTATTGTTTTATCAATTGTTAAGTATACATTCTTACCATTCTGCGCCGGTTGTACCATTTTTTCGCTATTTGGCAATAGATAGCCAAACAAGTCACTTTTATATTGAACATGACCATTCACTCCGGAAAGCTCTTTGTTATAAATAGCTTCCAGTCCCATTTTCCCTACAGTTTGCGCTTGCGCGTTTTCTTGATTTTCTTTTCTGGCGATACCGATTAAATTAGAAGCAAACACGCCATTTGGATAAAACCTTTTGTTATCTTCTTCGAAAATAATACCAGGTAATTTCTCTTTTGAAATTTCCTCCATTACAGTATGACTAATATTACGCCCTGCTGAACCAAATTCGACTTGGGAAAGTTCTCTTTTTCCTTTTTCTGTTTCAATATACTTTTTCGTCAATATTTTATATATACTTTTTTCATCCATATTGATATATTTGGACAAAATCATTGCTGTCATTTTTGGATTTTGCACATGTAGCACCTTATTAGTTCCTTCTGATGCTTTTGGGTTAATAACTGCTACAAGACGATAACTTATCCCATCTTTTGCAATAACTTGCCCCTGTCTATCGTAAATATTTCCTCGATTAGCTGTAATGATTTTCGATTTTTCATATCTAGCTGCTGCTTTTGCTGCTAATTGTTGTCCCTCAGCCTGTCCTGTTACTTGAATATAGAAAATTCTAAAAAACATTAAAAAAAATAGGAGCCCATAGATGATTAGCATCGTGGAGGCTCCCCATTGAAATTTACTCTTTTTCATTGTCCTGACACTACTTTCACGTTTTTTTCGTTAAGTTTTAAGCCCATAGCTTTTGCTTTTTTCCAAATACGATCATATGTCGAAAGTTCGCTTACTTCCATTGACAACTCTGAGTTTTGCTTTTTAATGTCATCTATATTATTTTCAGTCTTTTGTATTTCAACTGTTGTGCTATTAATAGAAGATTGCACATTTAAATTCATGACTGCAATTACAGTAATTACTGCAACCATACCAATCATAAGTAGCTTTTCTATCTTCGTTACTCTACTTTTGATAGGCCTTGTTACATTCTTTTGGACAGTTTTTTCTGGAGCCATGGGTTGCAATATATAATTATGCTGTTCTTCTCGCTCTTGTAGTGCCACATTTATCAACTCCTCTTAGTCTTTTATTCTTTCTGCAATGCGAAGTTTTGCAGATCTCGCACGATTATTCGCTTCAAGTTCTTCATCTGATGGTAATATCGGTTTTCTTGTTACAAGTTTTATAGATGGTGTTAGTTCTTTTGGTATTACTGGTAATCCAGGCGGAAGATCCGGTAAAGAAGATGCTTCTTTAAAAATTGACTTACACAAACGATCTTCAAGAGAGTGGAAAGTAATAACACTCACTCTACCACCTACACCAATGACCTCTAGTGCTTGTTGCAAAGATTCTTCTGCTGCACCTAACTCATCATTAACAGCAATTCGAATTGCTTGGAATACTCTTTTCGCAGGATGTCCACCTTTACGTCTGGCTGCCGCAGGTATTCCTTCTTTAATAAGTTCTACTAGTTCACCTGTTGTACGAATTGGTTCTTTATTTCTTGCTTCTTCTATTTTCCGAGCAATCTGTTTAGAAAATTTTTCTTCACCATAACGGTAAAAAATTCTCACTAAATCATTGTAATCCCACTCATTAACAACATGAAAAGCTGTTAGTTCAGCTGTTGTATCCATCCTCATATCCAATGGTGCATCTTGATGGTAGCTAAACCCTCTATCAGCATTATCTAGCTGTGGAGATGAAACTCCTAAATCATATAAAACGCCATCTACTTTGGATAATCCTAAATTTGCAAGTTCTTCTTTTAAATAACGGAAATTTGAATGGACAAATGTTACACGATTGATGTAAGGGGCTAATCTAATTTTCGCATTTTCAATAGCAGATAAATCTTGATCAAAACAGATGAGGCGACCTTCATCAGACAACTGTCTAACAAGGTACTCACTATGTCCTGCGCCTCCTAAAGTACAGTCTACATATATACCGTCAGGACGAATGTTCAATCCATCAACGGTTTCTTTCAGTAATACGGTCGTATGATTGAACAACTGAAATCCTCCTCTTTGTTGCTATATATCAAAGTCAATCATATTCTCAGCAATCTCATTAAAAGAATCCTCAGATGTTGTAAAGTAATCTTGCCAAGATTGCTGTGCCCAAATTTCAATACGATTGGACACTCCGAGAATGACGCATTCTTTTTCTATATGGGCGTATGATAACAAATTCATGGGAATATTAATGCGGCCTTGCTTATCAAACTCTACCTCGGTTGCACCTGAAAAGAAAAATCGTGTAAATGAACGTGCATCCTTTTTGGTCACAGGTAAGTTCTTCAATTTCTCCTCAAGTTTTCGCCATTCCTCCATAGGATATCCAAACAAACATTGGTCTAATCCACGTGTAATGACAAAACCTTCTTGGAAATAATCTCGGAATTTTGCCGGTATAATCAAGCGGCCTTTGGCATCGATGTTATGTTGATATTCCCCCATGAACATGGTACTCACCCCACTATATGAAAATAGATTACCACATTCCCCCACATTCCTCCACTAATTCATAAATAATTCAAAGATAAACTTTAAAAATACGTAAATTGTCCTTGAAATCCTTTTTTACTCTACATTTTTAATGGAATTTTCTTATTTTTCTCCTATCTATTGCTTTGCAAAATTTATAAAAACAAAACTATTATCTTTTTCTATTACTTTTCTCATGCAAAAAGGATACCTCAATGAGATATCCTTTAGATATAAGATATTTTTTTATCATCAAAACATCAAAAATTTATTTCAATGCAAATCATTCTATGTTTAATTAGTGATACTTTGTCAAATTAAGTGCAACAGTTCTTCCTCAAAGGCCTCGTGTGCAGTTTTCCAACCAAGGCATTTTCTTGGTCGATTATTAATGAGTTGAAGTGCTTGGTTCATCTCATCTGGGGTAACGTGATCGAAATTTGTTTTCTT